>NZ_LR733429.1:0-342083 GCF_902506255.1 Exiguobacterium sp. 8H
CATTCATACTATCTTTCCCTTCCCGATAGGCCATGACGGCGCTTAACTTTTGATCAGTTGTAAATTTAGTCATTAAAAAACTGCACCTCCAATTGTTAGATGTGTCTAACAATTGGGGTGCAGTTCACGACTTAGTTCGCTCTTTTTTATTCTTTTCATTTGACACTATTACGGGGTAGGGGTATATTGGTGGTGAGGTGATCAACATGGAAGAATTTATGCATGGCCAGCCACTCGTTCCGCGTGATGATGCTGAACGGGAGGCACTCGGCAAACGTCTAAAACGAATCGAAGGACAAGTCCGAGGGATTCAAAAGATGGTCGAGAACGACCGCTATTGTGTCGATATTTTGACACAGACGTCAGCCATTCAAGCCGCTCTGAAGCAAGTCGAGATGCAACTGTTAGAGCGTCATATGCGCAAGTGTTTGGTTCACGCAAGTGAGACGGAAAACATGGAACCTTACATTGATGAATTGATGACAATCGTCAGCCGCATCAAAAAATAAGGAGGGATTTCATGAAAACCGTTGAGTTATCCATACAAGGAATGACCTGTGCGGCTTGTTCGGCACGAATTGAAAAAGTGTTGAACAAGATGGACGGTGTCGAAGCGACGGTCAACCTTCCGCTCGAGACGGCGACCATTCGTGTCGATGAAGGCATTACAGAAGAAGAGCTGATTGCTCGGATTGAGAAAATCGGATACGGAGCCGAGCCGAAAGTGGAAATGGCACCGACGCATGATCTGCGTCCATTACAGCGGAAAGTCATCATCTCTGCGCTGTTATCGGCCCCGTTACTCCTCGTCATGCTGACGCATATACCAGGACTCGGATTTCATGCCCCGTGGCTGATGAACCCATGGTGGCAATTCGCCCTTGCGACACCTGTCCAGTTTTGGATCGGGGCACAGTTTTATCAAGGCGCGTATAAGAGCTTGAAGAGCGGGTCGGCGAACATGGACGTGCTCGTCGCGACGGGGACGTCTGCTGCATACTTTTACTCCATCTTTGAAATGATCGTACACCCGATGAATCCACATCTTTACTTTGAGACGAGTGCCGTCCTCATCACACTTGTCTTACTTGGGAAGTGGTTAGAAGGACGAGCGAAAGAGAAGACGACTGATGCGTTGAAATCACTTTTGTCGCTTCAGGCGAAAGAAGCGATTCTGTTTGTCGAGGGTGAAGAACGGTCTGTCGCTGTCGAACTCGTCAAAGTAGGAGACATTCTCGTCGTGCGTCCGGGAGAGAAGATTCCGGTCGATGGACGAATCATCGAGGGAGAGACGGTCATTGATGAATCGATGTTGACAGGGGAATCGATCCCAGCAGAAAAGACTGTCGACGCCGAAGTTGTCGGCGGAACAATCAATCAGTCTCATCGCATTCTCATGCGGGCGGAACGAGTCGGGAAAGAGACGATGCTCGCTCAAATCGTACGTGTAGTCGAACAGGCACAAACGGATAAGGCGCCGATTCAACGTCAGGCTGACCGCATCTCGGGTGTCTTCGTACCGATCGTCGTAGCCATCAGTGTTGTCACGTTCGTGGTCTGGGCATTCCTGTTAAATGATATCGATACGGCTATTCGAGCATCAATCGCAGTACTTGTCATCGCATGTCCGTGTGCCCTCGGTTTGGCAACGCCGACATCGATCATGGTTGGAACGGGACGAGCGGCAGAACAAGGTGTATTGTTCAAAGGTGGGGGGCAACTCGAATCACTCAATGAATCAAACATCGTTGTTTTTGATAAGACAGGGACGTTGACGAACGGGAAGCCAGAAGTAGTGGAAACGTTTGGTGACGAGGCAGCGCTCCGACGCGCCGTCATGGCAGAACGACAATCCACACATCCTTTGGCGGCCGCCATCGGTCGGGAAGCAGGCGATGGTGTCGTGACGAAAGTGGAGGAGTTGGCCGGACGAGGTGTTAAAGCGGTTGTGGATGGTAAAGAACTCGTCATCGGGTCCGTTCGAATGATGGAAGAGCTCGGATACAACTTGCCAGATTGGTCGATGGGGGCGATGACCCCGGTCTATGTCGCGGATGAAAGTGGGATTGTTGGGGCGTTCGGGCTACAAGATCAATTGAAACCGAAAAGTCGTGAAATCGTGCAAGCCCTTAACCAAACGCGTGACGTGTATGTATTGACAGGTGACCGGAAAGAAGTCGCCTACGCGATTGCCGACGAACTTGGTCTCCCGCATCGTCAAGTCATTGCCGAAGTCCTTCCTGTCGAGAAGGCGGAGCAGATTGAACGATTGAAACAATCCGGTCGCGTTGCCATGGTAGGGGACGGCATGAACGATGCCCCGGCACTTGCGGTGGCGGACGTTGGAATCGCATTCGGGAGTGGTACGGATGTCGCACTCGAGGCGGCAGATGTTACAATTGTAGGGCAAGACATTGAAGGCGTAAGTCGAGCGATGAATATGAGTCGTTTGACGATGAAGAACATTCGTCAAAACTTGTTCTGGGCCCTTGCCTATAATAGTCTTGGTATCCCGGTCGCTGCAGCAGGGTTACTTGCCCCATGGATTGCTGGAGCGGCGATGGCGTTCAGTTCGGTGTCTGTCGTCTTGAACGCATTACGATTAAAAACACAAGGAGGATCATCATCATGAAAGAAACAACGTTAACCGTAGAAGGTATGACATGTAATCATTGCAAAGCTGCCGTTGAGGGGGCATTGAATGAATTGAACGGTGTCGAATCAGCGACGGTATCTCTCCAAGAGCATCGAGTCGACGTAATCCATCAAGATTCTGTCTCACTTGAGACGATGGTGGAAGCAGTCGAAGAACAAGGATACGATGTAAAAGCATAATCATGGTAAGTCCCGATTGAAATCGGGACTTTTTTTGTGGTATCCAATGGATAAGATGTGTGCTATATTTAAGTTGATAATGAGAATCGGTATCAACGGGAGGCGGACATCATGGAAATGATCATGATCAGTGGAGTGTTGGCGTTGATTAGTGGGGGCGCAGCATTTTTGACGCAACAGTTACGAACAAATTCAGTACGGTGAAGAAGGTGCGGTTTCGTGACCTTCTTTTTTCTTTGACTTCATTTCTTTCCCATCATTTCACGACAATTGTTTGATATGATGAGAAAAAACGTGTTGAGGTGACTTGAATGTATACAATCTACTTAGTCGACGATGAAGCAAACTTAAACAAAATGCTCGTCACTTATCTAGAACAAGAAGGATACGACGTTCGCTCATTTGCGGACGGGACATCTGCACAAGAAGCGATTCCAGACCAACCGGATTTATGGGTGCTCGATATCATGTTGCCGGACCTGGATGGTTTTCAATTATTGAAACAAATCAAAGCCGTCAATGCCAATACGCCGACGATTTTCATCTCGGCGCGCGATGAGGATATCGATAAAATCATCGGGCTTGAGATGGGTTCGGATGACTACATCGCTAAACCTTTCCTTCCGAGGGAACTTGTCATCCGCGTCAAAAAATTGATTGATCGTGTCTATGGTTCGAAATCGAACGAGCATATCGAATACGGGGAGTACACGATTTATCCGGATAAACGTCTAATCAAGCACGGAGACGAAGAAATCGATTTGACTTCGAAAGAATTCGATTTACTACTACTCTTCCTCGAGCATCCGGGCTCTGCCTTGTCACGTGAGCAGATTCTAGAAGGTGTTTGGGGGAACGATTACTTCGGATCGGACCGCGTCGTCGATGACTTGGTTCGTCGTGTCCGGAAAAAATTACACCGTCTCGAGCTTGAAACGCTTTACGGTATCGGTTACCGTCTCGTCAGACCATGATGGACGCGCTTAAACCGAAGCGGCTCATGTGGAAGATATGGGTGCTCATCTTACTCATCATCGTGACGCTCGCGCTCATGATTTTAATTACGGTCCGTTCATCCATCACCCAGTTCATCGATGAACAAGTATATGAGACGTTACGAGATGTGGACTATTATTTAGGGAACACGAATGAGTTAGAGAATTATCCCCAAAACCCGATTGAGTATGATCGACGCCAACAAGAGTCCCGTTCGGTCAACCAATTGATCTTTCTCCCGAACGGACGGATCATCTACGGATCGGCACCGCTTGAATTGACGAACCGCATGTATCAGGAAGCGTTAAATCAAAGTGGTCAGGTCGAACGGTATCAGACTACGATTGACGGAGAGGACGTCTATTACATCATTCGTCAAAATGAATACGATGGAACGATTGTGTATCAAGCCTCTTACGCATGGGATGCCTATCGTCGTGAGTTGGTGTCGACATTATATTTGCGAATATCGATTCTGATAGGTATCATCAGTCTCTTATCGCTTATCCCCGCCTTATTGATGTCGCGGCAATTGACGAAACCGATCGTGGAGATGGAACGGGCCGTTGAGAAGATTTCGAACCGGCAATGGGAGACGGCTTTACCACTAGATCGTCAAGATGAACTCGGCCAATTGGCTCATTCGATTGATGCCATGCGAAAAGAGTTGAAAGAGCAAGACCTCGCACAACAGGCTTTGCTTCAAAACATATCGCATGACTTAAAGACACCGATCATGGTCATTCGTGGATATGCCCAGTCGATTGGAGATGGTATTTATCCGACAGGAGATTTGAAAGGTTCTGCCGAGGTCATTGATGAGGAAGCGTCTCGACTCGAGAAGAAAGTCGTCGATTTGTTGTACGTTACAAAACTTGAATATTTCAAAGGACAAGAAATGAAACTCGAACCAATCAATCTCGACAAGTTGATGGAACTGCTCGTCGCGCGCTTCAAACTCAGAGGCCAGCTCGATTGGGAAATCAATGGAGAAGGCGGCGAGATGCTTGGCGATGGTGAACAGATTCGGGTCGCGTTTGAGAACGTGCTCGACAATGCACTCCGTTACGCGGAATCCTGCATCCGCATCGACCTACATCAAGATGACGCCGGCGTGGAAATCACCATCTTTAACGATGGGCCACCAGTTGATGAGAGTTTAGACTTGTTCCACCAATTCTCTCGAGGGAAGCAAGGGAAGTTCGGACTCGGTCTGTTCATCGTGCAGCGAATTGTGACGCTTCACACAGGGGAAGTGTCTCTACGAAATACAGGTGACGGAACTGCAGTGCGATTTTACTTTCCCCGACTCAAGTCGAACCAACCTTTAAAATCAAATGCTTGATTTTCAAAACCAGCCAGGAAACGGCTGGTTTTTTCATGGGAAATAGATGAAAGCCGATTTGCGGGGCGGATCAAATCCTGGTATGAATGACATGTAAGTCATTACATACGTTATGGGGGATGAAAAGATGAGCAGATTGACCAATGAAACGAGAGCTTTAATTCCTGTATTTAACGAGTTTGGCGAAGCGGAGACACTTGTGTATCAACCGGAAGGCGTCATGCGGGTAAAGGGGTCGCCAATCGACTTATTGGAACATGCATGTCTATACTACGGGTCGAGCATTCAAGGTCGAATCGAGGCAGCGCGACACGTCCTCGGACCACATCGAAAGACGCCGGTCGTCATGGATTGGCATGCGGATGCCGTCTTCTTTCCGACGATTGCCAAGGAAAGTCCGGATTGTGCGTGGATTAACTTTCAACACGTGACGGCCATCAAGAGAGATGGTAAAGAGACACTCATTCAGTTTTTGACGGGGGAATCGGTCAAGGTACACGTGTCCGACCATACCGTGTCTAGACAAAAACAGCGGTCAATCGAATTATCGTACGCTTTTCAAAAACGTTTCCATGACAGCACATTGCAACACGCTTAAGGATTGAATTCAATGACAAACCCCTCTATGATGAAGAAGAGATATCATATGTGTATTTGCACATCTTCCGAAAGCGAGGGGTTTTTATGTTTTTTGAAAAAATGATTGAGCGAGGGAAACTGGTTATCGTGTTTCTTCTCGTCGCAATCGTCGTGGGTGTGCTGACGTTCTTCCAGCTCCCTAAACGTGAGATTCCGGAAACCGGGATCAATATCGTACTCGTTCAAACACCGTATCCTGGTGCGACAGCGGAAACGGTCGAACGGAATGTTACCGGCGTGTTAGAAGAGGAACTACGTAGTTTAGAAGGAGTAGAGAACGTGACGTCGATTTCGGCTTCAGAGTTCTCGAACATCACGGTCGAGTATGCGGATGGAACCGATCAGGCAGAGTTTCAGGCGAACGTTCGACAAGCGTTGTCGGATGCGACACCTAAACTTCCTGAAAACGCGCTTGCGCCAACGGTCAATGATTCACTCGGGCAGTTACCTGTCGCATCGTACTTATTGACAGCAGACGATCGTGGATCATTTGAGGATGTTCGATCAGACATCGAACAATTAGAGTCGAAACTTTTGCGAACTGATGGCGTGACGGGAGTCACGATCAAAGGGTTACCAGAGCAGGAGTATGTTGTGTCACTTGATTCTGAAGAGCTGAGTTCACGTCAACTTGCCTTTCCTGATGTGTTAACGGCCATTAACGAAGAATACAAGACGACACCGCTCGGACGTCAATCGACTGAAGAGGGGATTTATCAACTAGCAATCGATAACTTGACGAATGTAGACGACATGGAGCAAGTCATCGTCGGCTCATTCAATGGGGAACCTGTCTTACTAGCAGACGTCGGAACGGTCGAAGAGACAGCGAAAAGTAAAACCGATCTCGTTTCATTAGACGGAAAGCCGGCTGTTTCGATTACAGTTCCGATTGAATCAGGCTTGGATATTCCAACGATGCAAGACCGCGTCAATGACGTGGTCGAAACAGAACTTGGAGACTTAGATGGTTTTGAGCTCGTTCCTTATTATGAACAAGCGAAAGCAGTCGATGCGATTTTCTCATCGTTGACTCGTGAATTTATTGTCGCCATTATCGCCGTTATTGCCGTGACGACGATTGGTTTAACATTCTCTGGCTCTATTATCGTCAGTCTAGCAATTCCGTTGTCATTCTTGATCGCCTTGATTCCATTACAGTTTACTGGGGTCGATTTGAACCAAATCTCGATTATCGGGGCAATCATCGCCTTGGGGATTTTGGTTGATGATGCGATTGTCGTCAACGACAACATCTTACGACGGTATCGGAATGGAGACTCGGCGATGCTTGGGGCAGTCCGAGGAACGAAAGAGGTATGGGGCTCGATTGTCACGTCGACACTCGCAGTTGTCTTCGCCTTTTTACCGCTCACCTTGCTATCGGGCGCAAACGGTAACTTCATTCGCGCCTTGCCGACGGTTCTAGCCCTCTCTGTCTTGGCCTCGATGGTCATCAGTTTGACGCTCGTACCGATTGCGCAGTATCGTTTGAATCGTAAAGAAGTGAAAGTATCAAAACGTGAACCAGGTTGGCTCGGCGGACCGCTCAACCGACTCAGTAATTTCTACGCCGACCGCCTTTTACCGAGTGTCGCGAAGCGTCCGTGGACGTTTGGAATTGTCGGATTTGTTATCACGACGGCATTGTACGGTTTGATTTTACTCACGCCGTTTGAGTTCTTCCCGGCCGCGAACCGTCCGGAAGTCGTGACGAGCGTGACCTTCCCCGTTCAAACCGATTTGGAAGAGACGGAGACACGTCTTGAAGAAATTGAAGCGAGATTCAAAGAAGAAGAGGGTGTCGTGGAAACATCCGTCTTCGCAGGTGGAGGTCTTCCTGGTTTATTCACAGGTGGACTCGATCAGTCAGGTGAAAACACGGGACAAGTAGTCGTTCGTGTCGACAACGAGTCAATCGATGCCATCGAATTGATTGATAAGTATACGAACGTGTTGCGTGAAGACTATCCAGATGCCGAAATCTTCCTAGATACGCAACAACAAGGACCGCCGGCATCGGCACCTGTCGAATTCACGATGCGGAGCGAGACGATTGATCAGCTCGTGGCTGCACGTGACCAAGTGAAGGCTGACCTTGAAGAGATTGACGGGGCAATCGTCCTCGATAATATTAAAGAACCGTTCCAAACACTCACATACGAATTGAATCGTGAGGAAATGGCACAGGCCGGCGTGACGGCTAAAACAATCAGTGATCAAATTCGTCTCGTCACAGACGGTGTTCCAATTGGTACATTCGATGACGGGGTAGAGCAGCGTGACGTGAAAATCGTCATTGATGCAGAGGCGAACCGCGAAGCACTTGCCCTTGACGAGATTTTAGTTCCTGTCGAAACAGAAGCAGGTCCACCTGTTGCACCACTCAGTACGTTCGTGACGGAGACGACGACGGAACAAATTCAACAGATTCCTCGTGAGAACGGGGAGCGCTCGGTCACACTCCAAATCTATGCAAGCGAAGGCACGGATGAAGAGGCATTTAAACAAGATGTCGAGCAGGTGTTGGATGACGCGAAGTCGGGGTTAGAAGATGAAGGAATCACGTTCGACCAGTCCGGTGCGAGCGACACGCAGAACGAGTTCTTCTTAGAACTTGCGACATTGTTCGTCGTCGTTTTGTTCTTGATTTACTTGATCATCGCATTCCAGTTCAATTCACTCTCGTTGCCGTTACTCGTCTTGTTCACAATCTATCTCGCGATTGCTGGAGCGGTCGTCGGATTGTTCGTGACACAGACGCCGTTCAGTTTCATGGCATCGATGGGGATGGTCTCACTTGCGGGAATCGTCGTTCGGAACGCAGTCGTCCTGTTCGAGTTTATCGAACAACGCATTCGTGAAGGATTACCGGTCACAACCGCCGTTTACGAAGCAGGGCGCGCTCGGATTCGTCCGATTCTCTTGACGGCGCTCACGGCAGTCGTTGCCCTCTTGCCAGTCGCACTTGGGGAAGACCCGCTCTTCAAACCGCTTGCGATCGGCATCGTATCGGGTATTCTATTCTCAACTGTGTTGACTCTCGTCCTTGTCCCGGCGTACTACCTGATTTTGGCGAAACGTCGTCATAAGGACAAACCATTTACAGAATGATTTAGCTTGAAGATGTGATGCCGTATGGTGTCACATCTTTTTTTGAACCATTTGTCACATGTTTTGGGTGATGTTGTATGGGTATAATTAGAAGAGAGGTTTTGAACAGTATGGGAGGGAATTGAAGATGAACGATTCATATACTTGGCTCAATCGCCGCAAAGTACGACCAGCGTACAGTGTGACTGGGAGCCGTTCGTGGTCGAGTGAACGCGTCGTCCGACCAGATCGCGCACGTGGGAAGGTGGTACGTGATGTGAAACGTGTACGTCGTCCGTACGTAGACGAATACGGCAATCGTCGCTGGACAACGGGACGTGTGGTCGTCACGGATGCATCACGCAAAGCGCGGGCGCATGGACATGGCGATACAGCCGTACAATTAGAGTTCTCGACACCAACGCCATATGAACGTGTGAAAGAGATGATTCCGACGAAACGTGTTCTCGTTCCGGTCGTTGCTGGACTCGCGGTCGTCGGTGGGATTGCCGGCGTCGCCTATGCACTTCGCAAAAAGAAACGGAATAAGAAGAACTAAAAAAATCGCCGAAATTTCGGCGATTTTTTTAGTTGAAGCGTTCAGCGAGGATGCGCTCAAGTTCACGTTGACCGAGTTCACGCATTTCTGCTTCATTCTCTTCATCGTATGCATCATCCGAGAAGCGGCCGACAAATTCAACCTTGCCATTACCGAGTTCACGGAACACTAAGTTTTTGCGATCGTTGTAAAAGACGACACGGTATTCACGACCATTTTCATGATCATAGTTGAAGACGCCTTTGATGTGGTCCATGTTCTTCTCTTCCGGCTGATCCTCATCATCGTCCTCATCTTCTTCTGCTTCAGCAGCTTCGTTAGCTTCATCAAGCGCGTCGGCGAGGACTACCGTTTCTTCTTTTTCTTCCGTCTCTTCCTCAGATGAGACGACTTCTTTTTTTTCTTCTTCTGTCATGTGAAACGACCTCCTTTGCTTACTTTCCTATCATACCCACTTTTTATAGTTGTGACTACTCAAAATGATGCGAACAAACACGGACGACATTCGAAGATGACATGATCAACCGTTGAAATAACTGACGTTTGATCGATTCTGGGGCATCCACGGTCTTGAGCGCCTGTTCCATACATCCAAGCCAATGGCCGGCATGTGTCTCAGAAATGGGATGCTCATGATGAATCATCGCCAAGTTTCCACCGCCACGACGTTCCGAATACAACTTTGGACCGCCGAGCAACTGTGTTAAAAATTCAAATTGGTGCTGTTTGACTCGATCTTGATCTTCCGGAAATAGTGGAAGTAAAATTGGATCGGCATAGACGAGGTCATAGAACGCGTCAACGAGTTGTTGTACACCACGTTCGCCTCCAAATTGTTCATAGGCACTCACATATATTCCCCCTCATACGTTCAGTCTAATCGATTTCAATCGAAAAAGGGAATGATGTAGGCTGTTACTTTTTTGGACAAGGTGTAGAAGAGGTTTCCCTCTACAAATGCTTAGGGATGGTTCATAATGAAGAAAAAAGGGAAGGAGTGTTCGCTAAAATGACAGTGACCTTTCACGTTGGTCGATCGGGGACGGGAAAAAGTGAACAAATGATCCATGAGGTCATTCAAGAACTGAAACAAAACCCGAGCGGACCGACGATTTATATGATCGTACCGGACCAGATGTCGTTTGAGATGGAAAAGAAAATGGCGACAGTCGATGGTTTGCATGGTTCGACGCGCATTCAAGTCCTTTCGATGCGTCGTCTCGCTTTTTTGATGATGCGAGATGCCGGTGTAGCGACAGATCAATTCTTAGACCAGACGGGGACCCATTTGTTGTTACGAAGGGTCGTCGAGATGAGCGAAGAACGATTGACCTTGTTCCGCCGTACGATGAATCAGTTCGGATTTTATGAAGAATTGAACCAATTAATCTCGATGCTGAAGCGAGGGCTTGTTGAACCGGAGCACTTGTTGCGGTTAAGCGAACAGGCGCAGCACCGTGCTTTGAAGTTACAAGACCTTTCCATCATCTATGAAGGATTTTTAAAGATGACGGAAGGTAAGTCACTTCATGCAGAAGACTATTTCAACGTCATGTTGCAAATCCTTCCGGAAACAGATTTGACGGATGTGCGTGTCTATGTGGACGGATTCAACGAGTTTTCAGAGCAGGAGTTGGCGGTGCTCGTTGCACTTGCAGAGAAGGTCGATGTCGATGTATTGCTGACAATCGATCCTATCTCCTTGTATCGTCTAAATCCATTGTTTGGACCGACGCAGCGTACACTCATGCGTTTCAAAGAACTGTTGACAGAACGGCAGATTCCTTCTCGAGACGAGCTGTATGATACCGTCTATCGTTATACGCATCCGAGTCTCCGTTATCTAGAGGCTACATTCGACCAATTGACGGCGGAACCTTACACTGGTTCAGAGAACCGAATCGATTTACATGCCGCAGTCGACCGAACCGTCGAGGTGGAGGCGGCCGTTCGAGAAGTCATTCGTCTGACACGTGAAGAAGGATATCGTTATCGGGATATCGCACTCGTATCGCGTTCACTCGACGAATATGGTGATTTGGCATCTCAGGCGCTACAAAAGATGGGACTGCCCTATTTCCTTGATGAACGGCAACCAATGCTCGACCACCCGCTTGTCGAACTGTTGAAAGCAACGATTGAGATCGCTCTACGTGGATATCGAGAAGAGTCCGTATTCCGTGCCCTTAAAACAGAACTCGTCGTCCTCGATCCGGTACATCGTCGTACGTCCGTTGACCGGCTTGAAGCGTTCGTTATCGAACGGGGGATCAAACATTATCATTGGCACGACGAATGGCAGTTGCGTCGTCGTTCCGGGGAGGAAGCACGCCTCACGAGCGAAGAACTCGATATTGAGGCTGAGCTGAATCGGTCTCGGGAACGTGTCATCGAAACATTTGATCCATTTCTATCAGATTTAAAACAGGCGAAGACGATGCAGGCTTATACGCACGCCATGTATGCCTTTCTAGAGCGTGTCGGTGTATCAGACTGTCTGACGCACTGGCGCGATGAGGCGATTGAAGAGGCGGAACTACTCGAAGCGCGTGAGCATACTCAAGTATGGGACGCGGTTTTGCACTTGCTCGAGCAGCTAGAAGCCGCAGCTCCGGAAGAGACGTTGTCAACGGACTTATTCCTCCAGATGATGGACACCGGACTAGATAGTCTCCGCTATGCCTTGATCCCACCTTCGCTTGATCAATTGACGATAACGGATTATGTGCGTGGTCGATTGATAGATAAGAAAGTCGTCTTCCTGCTCGGAGCGAATGAAGATCAAATTCCTCTTGTCACGGCACAGTCGAAACTGTTGACCGATCAAGATTTAGATTTCATGCATGAGAATGGACTTCGTGCCGGTAAGGCGACAGAGCACTTGTTCGATGATGAAACGTATTACCTATACAAAGCTGTGACGGCACCGAGCGAGCGTTTATACATTAGCTACGCACTAGTCGACAGAACGGGGAAAGCCGTTCAGCCGGCGCGGTTTATCGCTGACTTGAAGGCGCGACTTCACCAAAACGTCATCAAGACTCATTTTGCTGAAGCAGGTGAGCACCGACCACGTGATCAATTCGCCTTCTTGACGAATGTGAATCAGACGGCGGCGGTGACGGCACTTGAACTTCAGCGGTTGAGTCGTCATTATCCGATTCAAGATATGTGGTTTGCTGTCTATAATGAACTGTTGAAGCATCCGGATGGACGGGAACGTCTCCAGTTGTTGACGAGCGCGCTCTTCTATCAAAATATCCCAGAATCGTTGGATGATCGTGTCGCAAAATCCTTATATACTCCGTCGATTCGGGCGAGTGTCTCACGTCTCGAGACATTCCAAGCCTGTCCGTTCAAACATTTCGCAAGTTATGGCTTGCGTCTGAAGGAACGACGGTTGTATCGACTCGAGGCCCCGGATATCGGGAATCTGTATCACCGGACCATCGAACATATGTCGCAGACGGTGAAGATGGACGGAAAGGAATGGCGAGATGTCACTCCTGACGAGTGCTCCCATTTAGCGGAGCAGGCGGTCGAGCTCGTGACCCCAGAGATTCAGCATGCCATCTTGATGAGTTCGAATCGTTACGCCTACTTAAAGAAAAAATTGACGGACGTCGTCAGTAAGACGGCAGAAGTGTTGATTGAACAATCAAAACGAGACGGCTTTGACCCGGAAGCGTTTGAACTCGCGTTCGGCAGCGGACAATTTCCACCCGTTTCGTTCACATTATCGAACGGGGCGACATGTGAACTAGTCGGTCGAATCGACCGTGTGGACACTGCGATGGTCCACGACCAGCTATACGTCCGAATCGTCGACTATAAGTCGAGTAAACGTGAAGTCGACTTTGCAGAAATTTATTACGGTCTGGCGATGCAGATGCTCATCTATTTGAAGGTATTGATTGAGCAGGCAGAGGTGTGGACAAAAGAGAACGTCGCACCTGCTGCGGCGCTCTATTTCCACGTGCACCGACCACTCGTTCCACCTGCTAGTTCTGAAGAAGAAACGCGTCAAAAAGTATTGGAGTCGTATCAGATGCAAGGGCTATTAGTAGATGACCCGGAAATTTTAGAGATGATGGACCGCTCGGCGAAAGGCTCATCCAAAAAATCAATTGTCATTCCGGTCAAATATAAAAAAGATGGTACGCCTGACGCCAACACCTTGAAGAAAATTGTGACGCCCCCTCAACTTGAGCAGTTGATGGACCATGCGTTCGACGTCGTCAAAGCGAGTGCCGAGGAGATGTACAAAGGAAAAATTGACGTAGAACCTTATGAATATAAAGAACGGCGCCCGTGTCAGACGTGTCCGTATCAGAGTGTCTGTCATTTTGACGAAGCGCTCTCGAATGCGCCTCGTAAATTGAAGAAGCTCGAGAAAGAAGAGGTATTTCAGGAGTTAGGAGGCGATGACCGTGAAATGGACGAATGATCAGTTCGCCGCGATTGAAGCAAGAGGGAGTCACGTGCTCGTCTCGGCTGCGGCAGGGTCCGGAAAGACGGCAGTTCTTGTCGAGCGGTTGTCTAGTCGATTGCTTGACGAAACGGATGAACTCACGGCAGACCGGATGCTCGTTGTCACCTTTACGAACGCGGCAGCGGCAGAGATGAAACGACGAATCGCAAAGGCACTTGAAGAGGCGTTGCGCGACGACCCGACAAATGAATATGTCCGAAAACAGCGACAAATGTTGAACCGGGCGCTCATCACGACCATCCATTCATTTTGTCTAGAGGTGATTCGTGAGAACTACTACCTGTTAGATTTGGATCCGGCGTTCAAGATTGCGGAAGAACGAGACCTCGTCCTCTTGCAGGATGACGTCTTAGAAGAAGTGCTTGAGGAAGAGTACGGGAAACAAGATACCGATTTCTTCGCTCTTGTCGATGCGTATACGTCAGACCGGGGTGACAGCGAAATCGAGGATTTGATTCTTGGCTTATATCACTATGCGCGTACTCTCCCAAACCCTGATGCTTATTTAGATCATCTCGTATCCATGTACACGTTCGGAGAAGATCCTGATGAGGAAGCAATCCTGATTGAGTTTGGACAGATGCTGTGGCATGACATCAAAAAAGCCGTACGAGATCTTCGGAAACTTGAAGCGGAGCTTCGGGTCGCTGGGTATGAGCCACAGTCTGAAAACATCCGGCAAGCAATTTTTCCGTTCGAACAACTTGAAGGGGAGACCATTGTCTGGAGTGAACTCGAGACGGCGGCTCGTGCGATGAAGTTTGGCACGATGAAGGCTGTTCCGAAGAAAGAAGAGCACCAGATTTACCACGAGATCCTCAAACCGGCTTACGACCAAGCGAAGAAAAAATTGACAGCAGCGGTCGAACAGGCTCGGGTCAGTGGGGCGGACTTATTAGAGAGCGTCTCGATGCAACAACCGCTCGTTGAAACACTCGTTCGAACCGTCCGTGCGTTCGCCCAAGCCTATGAGCAGGCGAAGCGCGACCGTGCCTTTGTCGACTTCAGTGACTTGGAACATTATGCGCTCGCCATTTTACGACAAGATGGGGGACCGTCCGATGTTGCAGCGCTCTATAAGGAACGTTTCGCTGAGGTACTCGTTGATGAATACCAAGATACGAACGAGATTCAAGAAACAATCATCAACCTGGTCGCAAATGAACGAGAGGAAATCGGGAATTTATTTATGGTGGGCGACATCAAACAATCGATTTATCGATTCCGCCATGCAGAACCGGGTCTTTTCATCGATAAGGCGACACGCTTTAGACAGGCGAACACAGGGAAACGGATCGACCTTTCTCAAAATTTCCGAAGTCGTTCCGAAGTCCTCTACGGGATCAATGATTTGTTCGTCCAGCTCATGGACGAAGAGGTCGGCGAAATCGCATATGATGAGGCGGCACAACTTGTTCCTGGACGTGAGTATGAACCGATTCCAGCGGACCCTGAGTTTATTTTAGTCGATGGCGCGAGTCGTGAGTTATCGAAGCAAGAAGTAGAAGGGCGGGCGATCGCTACGCGCATCTTAGAACTCGTATCGGGAGACGAACCGTTTAAAGTGACGGATGAATCAACTGGTCAACTCCGAAACTGTGAATATCGGGATATCGTGATTCTCGTTCGTTCGAAAAAAGAACGTGTGGAGCAATTGATGGATATTTTGACACAGTACAATATTCCGGCCTACACCGACTCGGATGGCGGGTATTTTCAAGCGACCGAGATTCGGATGATCCTGGCACTTTTGAAAGTGATTGATAATCCACTTCAAGACATCCCACTTGCCGGTGCGCTGCGCTCCCCGATGTTCCGTTTTGATGATAGTGAATTGGCACGGATTCGACTTGAATCAGAAGATTCTTTCTATGAGGCGCTCAAGGCGAAAGCGGATGACGATGATGAGCTTGGCGTAAAATGTGGCGAGATGCTTGACCGCCTCTCCCGTTGGCGTACTTATGCACGAAATCATAGCCTGTCGGAATTGATTCAACAGTTATTCAATGACACCGGGTTTTATGACTTCTCAGGGGGATTACCTGGAGGAAAAGGGCGGCAGGAAAACTTGAAGGCACTTTATGACCGGGCCCTAGCCTATGAGCGTAGTGGCTATCGAGGTCTTTATCGCTTCTTACGTGTGATGGACCGACTACAGGATACTGGTGAAGATTTGTCAGAGGCGCGGTCGCTCGGGGACGAGGAAAACGTCGTTCGTATCATGACCGTGCACAAGTCGAAAGGACTTGAGTTTCCGGTCACGATTGTTGCCCAACTCGGAAAACAATTTAATAAACGCGATCAAATGCAACGTGTCATTTTCCACAAACAGTACGGCATCTCACTCGATGCGATTGACGTCGTGACACGTACGAAATCGGAGACGTTCGTGAAAGAGATGATTCGACGAGATTTAGATGCGACGATGAAAGCGGAAGAGATGCGCGTGCTTTACGTGGCCTTGACACGTGCGAAAGAAAAATTGATTCTCGTGGGAACGGTAGGCGAACCACTCAAACACCTTCAGCAGTGGCTTCAGGTCGGTCAATCTGGAGATCTATTGGCGAGTGAGGCGAGGCGAGAGGCAAAAACGTATCTCGATTGGATTGCACCGGCGCTTTTACGCCTTCCGAGTGCCACTTCGTTTATCGAATCATTCGGCTTCACGGTTCCCTCTACTTTCCAAGAATCGACTTCATGGATTTATCGTGTCATCGGAGAAGCGGACCTTGCGGAGATTGCGACTCTACAAGAGATGATGGCACAGTTGCACCACGTCCAACGATTTGAAGCAATCGATTTTCCGATTCAAAATGAAGAAGAGACGATTCGTGCCGTACAACAAGCTTTGACCTACGAATACCCTGCACAGGATGCGGTACGTACGGCGGCGAAACAGACGGTGACCGAACTGAAGCGGGCGATGCAACTCGAACAGGCCGCTTTCGAAGATCCGGTACGTCCGGTCGATACCCCTTATCGGGAACCGAAATGGCGTCAAGTCAAACAGACCGGTGCGGAACGTGGGACGACGTTACACTTGATTTTCCAACTGGCTGACCCGAACCAACCGATTGTCGACCAAATCAATCAATGGGAAATGCAAGGGATGCTCAGTCCGATCGAGGCAGAGACGGCACGCCTCGCCATCCCGGATATCGAGATGTTTTTCCAAACAGAAGTCGGTCAAGCGCTCGCTGGTGCACTAGAGCGAGGGACGGCATGGCGAGAGCTACCTTTCACCTACACGGTGCCGGCCGAACGCGTCAATCCGGATGGACACTTTACGGATGAG
This sequence comes from Exiguobacterium sp. 8H, assembly GCF_902506255.1. Taxonomy (GTDB): domain Bacteria; phylum Bacillota; class Bacilli; order Exiguobacteriales; family Exiguobacteriaceae; genus Exiguobacterium; species Exiguobacterium profundum. The sequence continues at coordinate 17,255 of NZ_LR733429.1, forward strand.
CATGTTTTGATCCAAGGGATTATCGATTGTCTGTATTTCGATGGGGATTCGTATGTGCTTCTCGATTATAAATCGGATGCTGTCACGCATCTATCCGATTCTCGGGAAGAGGCACATGAGCGATTGCGAGATCGATATGCGATTCAACTACAATTATATCGAGAGGCGATTGAGACGATCTGGAATATTCGGGTCGAGCGGACTTTGATTTATTCGCTTGATCTGCAGGAAATCGTGACCGTGTCGACTAAATAAATGTGAATAAATGAAGAGCGATGTCAGCTATAGGACATCGCTCTTTTCCTATGTGCAAATTCACATTCGATTTCGTTGACAATCGAGTTGGAGAGGAGTAATTTATTTTATATAAAGAATTGTTCCGTTTAGAACAATTCGATTCGGAACGATAAAGGAGTGAATAAGAATGACCGAGACAAATACAAATCGGGCACGGGAGATGATGCAATCATTTTGGCGTGTGCAGCGTGTCCTGATTCGTCTCATGCATCAGACGGCGCAACAAAACGATCTCACATTACCTCAACTGCACGGTCTGATGATGTTGAATGAACAGGGTGCGATTACGCAAAAGGAACTGGTTCAGCGAACGAGAATGCCAAAGAGCACGTTAAGTCAATCATTAGATGGTCTCGTGGAGAAAGGATTGATTCGTCGGGATATCAACCCGGATAATCGGCGAGAAGTTGTGTTGACCATTGACCAATCAGGTAAACGCTTGATTGAGGAGATTGAGCGACAAGAAGAAGGGACGGAATATCAATTGAATCAAATTTTGTCTCGTCTCGATCAGGATACGTATCATCATATGCTTACAGCCCATCAACATATTGCGGATGGATTGAATGAAGGGCTCACAGATTGTGAAGGAGTGTGTCGACATGATTAAGTTATTGAAACGTCTCGTTACTTATAAATGGGCTGTTCTGATGGTTTTATTGTTTGTGTTCGCGCAGTCGTTAGCAGATTTATTTTTACCGACGTTGATGGCGGACATTATCGATAATGGGGTCGTGACGGGCGATACCGGCTACATTTGGCAAATGGGCGGAATCATGCTTGGTGTGACGGGACTTGGAGCACTTGCTGCTATTGTGGCCAGTTTTTATTCTTCAAAGGCGGCGATGGGATTTGGTCGTGACTTACGAAGACGTGTGTTCAATCATGTGGAACGCTTCTCGCTTGAAGAGTTCGATCGTGTCGGGACGGCTTCGCTCATCACACGGACGACAAACGACATCACGCAAGTGCAACAGGTCATCATCATGATGCTGCGAATGGTTGTGAGTGCGCCGATCATGTTTGTCGGTGGATTGATCATGGCGACCTCGAAGGATGCGACGTTGTCTCTTGTCATTGTTGCCGCAATGCCGGTACTCGTCATCTCGATCTTCCTCATTTTTTGGAAGGCGATGCCGTTGTTTAAAAAGGTACAGAATCGATTGGACCGGCTCAATCTTGTTCTCCGAGAAAATCTGACGGGCATCCGTGTCATCCGAGCTTTCAACCGTGAAAAAGAAGAACAGGTTCGATTGACGAAGGCGAATGAACGGTTGACGGACGTCTCAATCAAAGTGAACCAAATCATGGCGTTCCTCATGCCGGTCATGATGCTCGTGATGAACTTGACGGTTGTCGGCGTCATTTGGTTCGGAGGGATTCGGATTGATAAAGGTGCGATGCAAATCGGAGATTTGATGGCGTTCATTCAATACGTCATGCAAATCATGTTCGCGCTCGTCATGGCATCAGTCATGTTCATCATGGTTCCTCGGGCTTCTGTGTCTGCCAACCGGATCAACGAAGTGCTCGAGATGAAACCTTCACTGATTGATGACGGGACAAAGACTGCGGACATTGAGCAAGGGACACTCGTATTTGATCACGTGACCTTCTATTATCCGGGTGCTGAAGAACCAGCGCTATCCGATGTGAGTTTTTCAGCGAATCCAGGTGAGGTCACAGCGGTGATTGGGGGTACGGGGTCAGGTAAATCGACACTCGTCAATCTGATTCCAAGATTTTACGATGTGACGTCGGGGACAATTCGCGTGAATGGTGTTGATGTCCAAGCGGTTCCACAAGAGGCACTTCGTTCGAAGATCGGGTTCGTTCCTCAAAAGGCGTTGCTGTTCACAGGTACGATTGCTGAGAACATTCGATATGGGAAGACCGATGCAACAGTGGAAGAAGTCGTTCATGCCGCATCCATCGCGCAGGCAAGTGACTTTATCGAGAAGATGCCAGACCGATATGAGGCTGTGATCGAACAAGGTGGGTCAAACGTGTCGGGTGGTCAAAAACAGCGTCTGTCGATTGCGCGAGCTCTCGTTCGGAAACCGGATTTATATGTATTCGACGACAGTTTCTCGGCACTTGATTTTAAAACGGATGCCGCCCTTCGCAAAGCGTTAAAAGAAGAAACGAAAGATGCGACGGTACTGATTGTTGCACAACGTGTCAGCACGATCATGGACGCCGACCGAATCATCGTTCTAGAAGAAGGCGCCGTTGCCGGAGTCGGGACACATGAGGAATTATTTGCGACGAATGCGGTCTATCAAGAAATCGTGAAATCGCAATTGTCTGAGGAGGAAATCGCATGAGTGAGAAACAAGCAAATACGCGACAAACTCATGGGGGACACGGCGGTCCAGGAGGTCCGGGCGGTGGAAATATGATGATGATGGGCGAAAAGCCAAAAGCATTCAAAGTCACGTTCCGTCGTTTGCTTGCCTATTTGAAACCACGGCGAAACACGTTGATTGCTGTGTTTGTCGCGGCGATTTTAAGTACAATCTTTATGATTGCCGGTCCGAAAATCATGGGAATCGCCATCACCGAACTGTTTGAAGGGGCATATGCGAAGTTTACAGGTGTGCCAGGGGCAGAAATTGATTTCACGAGAATCGGACAAATTTTGTCGCTCCTCGCTGGCCTTTACGTCATCAGTAGTCTATTCAACTACGTGCAACAATATTTGATGTCCGGTGTTGCCCAAAAAACGGTCTATGATTTGCGCGAAGACGTGAACAAAAAGTTAGAACGACTTCCGCTCAAGTATTATGACGGACGCTCGAACGGGGAGACATTGAGCCGGGTGACAAATGACATCGACTTGATTGGGAGTACGCTACAACAGAGTGTTACGTCATTCATTACTTCCATCGTCACCATCATTGGGATTTTGATTATGATGCTGTCAATCAGTCCTCTGTTGACGGTCATCTCTCTTGTGTCCCTTCCGCTCACGATTTTTGCGATTCGTCCGATTTTGAAACGGTCGCAACAATATTTTTCCGATCAACAGCGTCACCTTGGACGACTGAACGGCCATGTGGAAGAAATGTATACAGGGCACGCGGTCGTCAAAGCGTTTGGTCGGGAAGAGACAGCTGTGCGTGAGTTTGACGATGTGAATGAGGAGCTTTACGATGCAGGACGGAAAGCGCAATTCATTTCCGGAATCATCATGCCGATGACGATGTTCATCGGGAACATCAGCTATGTATTGATTAGTGTCGTCGGCGGTATTTTGGTCACGCAGCGCAGCATCTCCATCGGGGACATTCAAGCGTTTATCACATATACACGTCAGTTCACCCAACCAATCACCCAGACAGCGAATATCGCGAACATCGTCCAGTCGACGGTTGCCGCGGCGGAACGTGTATTTGAACTGCTGGATGAAGAAGAAGAAGTGAAAGATGTGAAGACCTATCAATTAGAACGTGCCGAAGGAAATGTCACGTTCCGTCATGTCGATTTCGGATACGGCGACAACCTACTCATTCAAGATATGAATCTCGATGTGTTGACGGGCCAAACGGTGGCCATCGTCGGTCCGACAGGCGCCGGCAAAACGACATTGATTAATCTACTCATGCGTTTTTATGAGTTGAACGGTGGAGAGATATTCATCGATGGGAAAGACTCGCGTAAAATGTCGAGACAAGATTTGCGACATACGTTTGGAATGGTCTTACAGGACACGTGGCTATTCAACGGGACGATTCGTGATAACATCGCCTATGGGAAAACGGGAGCGACTGAGATGGAAATCGTCAACGCGGCGAAAACGGCGCATGCGGATGCATTCATTCGAACGTTGCCAGACGGATACGACACCGTGTTGAATGAAGAGGCCAATAACATTTCACAAGGTCAAAAACAGTTGCTGACGATTGCGCGAGCAGTATTGGCGAACCCACCGATTATGATTTTAGACGAAGCAACGTCGAGTGTGGATACGCGTACTGAGATTTTGATTCAACAGGCGATGAAACGGCTGATGAATGGGCGGACGAGTTTCGTCATCGCTCACCGTTTATCGACCATCAAAGATGCGGATTTGATTTTGGTTATGGACCAAGGTCGGGTCATTGAGCAAGGAACACATGAATCGCTTCTTGAAGCTGGTGGTTTTTATGAAGAACTTTACAATAGTCAGTTCGCTGAAAAAGAAGTCGTATAACTGGAATACAGGTTTTGGGGCAATGTGATTAGGCAAAAGACGTACGAGATGAGTTTCGTACGTCTTTTTATTTTGTGTAACAATTACAAATCCGTTAAAATAAAAAAATGGGATAAAAAATGGAGGAACAATTATGGTTAAAATCTTACTTGCGGAAGACGAAGAAGTGCTACGCATGCTTGTTATGGATACATTAGAAGATGAAGGATATGACATCGACGAGGCACAAGATGGAATTGAGGCCTATCGATTGATTGAAGAAAATGAATATGATTTGGTCATTGTGGATCATATGATGCCCGGCATGACAGGGCTTGAAGTGATTGAAAAAGTACGGAAGTTACCAGGGCGACAAGAGACGAAAGTGATGATGTTGACGGCGAAAAGCCAACAATCTGACCGTGATTGCGCGAACGAGATTGGTGTCGACTACTTCATTTCTAAACCGTTCAGCCCACTTGAACTCGTCAAAATCATAGGAGGCATTGTGAAGTGAAAAGGTGGTTTAAACAAAAACTCGGACGCGACATCATGGTCGTCCTTTATTCCTTCCTCGTCATTGCGTTGGTCGGATCGGCATTGACTTATGTCTATATCGAGAACCGTTTGGAGGCGAACGAGGCGAGATTGCGTCAGGTCGATGAACGCGTCGACCGTCTGACGAAGATGTGGGATGAGTGGCAGGCTGACCAATATGATACACGAGGATATCTCTTGTTCGGCGACACAGCATCGCTCGAACGTTCACGTGCGAATGAGGCTAAGTTCCAACAGGAAATCAATTGGTTCAAAACACAAGTTCAGACGCGCCAAGGAGAATTGTTCGCAGAAGATCTTCAGCAGTTCCACGACTTTTACTATGATGTGATCATTCCGGTGACGTATGAATATGCCCAAGCGCAACAAGATGGGGAAGTCACAGAGACGTTTATCGATGCTCAAACGATTGCCGAGTTGCCGACGGCTCAGCGCTTGATTGATCAAGGACTCGTCCAATTTAATCCGCAACGCGGCATTGACATCCTCGGACCGATTGATGAGGTAGAGTCTGCGCTCGGAGAATATCGTGAGTTGATGGCGTCTGAAAAAGAGGCCGTCTACGCTGAATGGCGACAGAACAACAATATGCTTCAATTCTTGTGGATCATGAGCATCGCCTCGTTCGCCGTATTGATCTTATTGTTTATCCAGCCGTTCCTACGCCGTCAAACACGTTTGATTTCACGACTTTCCATCGCATCGAACCGCTTGTTAAAAGGGGAAATCGTTGATTTGAGCGATCAGATGAAACGAGAAGATGAGATTGGGACGATGTCTCGATCGTTCCATAAGATGGCTGAGACACTTCGTGACAATGAACGACATTTGATTGAAAAAAACCATGAGTTGCAAGCGCAACAAGAAGAATTGATTGCCCAACAAGAAGAATTGCAGGCACAGCAACAAGAACTAGAAGAAATCTTAGAACAGACGCAACAAAACGAGCAACACCTCGCGTATCGGAATGAATTGACGGAGACGTTAGCGTCACGCGATTCGCTTACGGCCTATCCGGAAATCATTGAGAAACTGGTCACGATTACAGATTCAGAGGTCGGTGCACTCGTTTTCGTGGATGAAGCGGGTACGTATCGCGTGACGAGCCACGGCTTGAACGATACGTTGTCTCGTCAGTTGCTCGATAGCGAAAATTCCGTATTGACGCGCGCGATGACATTGAAGACGACGGTACACTCGTCGAAACAAGTCGCGAGCGACCATCCGCTCCCGTATCCGTACTATATGTTTGAGACGGCGGTACCGGTCCATGACCCGACAGATGATTCAATCATTGCCTTCATCTATCTGGTCCGATACAAAGATCGTTTCACCCAAACCCAGATGGGCGACATCATGTCATTCGCTCGTCAGCTCTCGCTTTCTCTCTTACGGATGCGTCTATTTGAAGAGATGAAACGGGAGAAAGGAAAGACGGAGCGAATTCTCGATTCGATTCGAGAAGCGGTCGTCTACATCGACCACTCGACGAATGACGTGTTCGTCAACCGTCCACTCTATGAGATGTTCCCTGAGTTAAGTGACGTCAGTTCACAAGACCTTGAAGAAGAAACGTGGGAAGAATGGCGGAATCGTCTTGTTGAAACGGTCGATCAAGCGGAGGACTTTACGAAGTATACGAATCGCCTGTTCACCGAAGATTTCCCACATGACAGTGTAAGCTTCTCGATTCGTAAGGGCGAAATGAACTTGCAGATGTATGCAGAGCGCATCATTGTCGGCGGACTTTCAAAAGGTACGCTTCTCGTCTTCCGAGATATCACGAGTGAGACAGAGGCGGAGCGATTGAAGAGTGAGTTTATCTCAACCATCTCGCATGAACTGCGTACGCCGCTCTCGTCCATCTATGGATTCACGGAATTGATGGTCAAAAAACAGTTGCCGAATGAAAAACAAGCTAAATACTTGGAGACCATTCACTCCGAGACGGAGCGTCTGACACATCTCGTCAACGACTTCCTCGATGTGCAACGAATGGAATCCGGTAGTCAAATGTATGACCGGGAACAGCTTGATATCGAGCCGGTCGTCCGAGACATGTTGACGTTCTATGAGGCATCGTCGTTGAAACATGAATTCGAATTGATTGCAGATGATGCACGTCCATATGAATTATTTGTCGATTGCCAGAAGTTCAAACAGTTGATGAGTAATCTATTGTCGAACGCCGTGAAGTATTCTCCAAGAGGTGGAAAAATCACGGTCGAACTTGCGCATCACGAGCAAATCGTGTCCATTAAAGTGAAGGACGAAGGAATCGGGATTCCAAGTGACGCGCTCGATCGCTTATTTGATAAGTTTTATCGTGTCGACAACTCCGACAGTCGTGAAATCGGCGGTACGGGGCTCGGATTACCGATTTGTCAGGAAATCGTCCGTGGTCACAACGGCCAAATCCATGTAGAATCGATTCAGCATGAGGGCTCGACGTTCATCGTTGAAATCCCAAGCTATGAGTACGCTGTCCAAGAGGCAGAGACGACTCCTGTATAATGTATGGGCCATCCCTTGAGGATGGCTCATTTTTTAGAATCGTTCGCTTGACCAATCGGGAGAGAGTTCGTGTACAATGAAGACTGTACAACATCATAAAGGGGGGCATTTGAATGCCACTGATTGCATTCTTGCACACGCACGTTACGAGCTGGATTTTGTTACTTATTTTGTTTGCCGTGGCCTATATCGGTTATAAGAACGGCAACAAGAGTGGAAAGATCGCACATATGGCGTTTCGACTCATGTTACTCATCGCATTCGGAACAGGACTTTATCTCTACCTTCAGTTGAATGGTGGCGGGACATTCTATCACGTGAAAATCACGGTCGGTTTATTAACTTTGATCTTCGGTGAGATGACGCTCGTCAAAGTCAAAAAGAAAAAACCGTCAAACGGACTATTTGGCGGGTTTATCGTCTTGGCACTCATTACGATTTTCATCGGCTATGCATTGCCTTATGGACAATCTTTCTTCAACAGCTTTATTCAATAAGACGTTCCCACTTCGCACACCGAAGTGGGATTTTTTTGTTTGTACACAAATTATTAGGGGAAAATAAAAAAATCAGTAATTACGACGATGAGGTGAAACGATGGATCAACAGATGATGGAATGGACACGAGTTTTACACGCACGGAAATGGATGAAACAAACTGAATCATTTTTACCCTTATGGCACGGCTATATCGGCTACAAGTTCGGACTATTCGATGCGCTTCAAGGTGGCGCGAGCATGGCGGAGATGAATTTACGTCTAAAACGCCCATTGACACAACTTGCGCTAGAGCGTTGGTTAGAAGTCGGGGTCGCCGTCCGTCATTTGAAAAAGAGAGGCTGGCGCTACTATCCGACGCGTGGATTAAAATATCAATTATCCGGTAACGATGAACGGAGCATCGGGTTCATGCTTCAAGAAATGATGGAGCTTCACATCCCCGCGTTAATCGCTTATCCGGAATTTCTAGAGTCTGGGAAGCAAAAGACGTTTGATGGAGCTGAACACGGTCAAGTCGTCGCGAAGACATCGACACTCGTCGAAACGGTCGCATTTCCAATCGTGCAACAACTTTTACGACAGGCAAATGTCGAATCGATGCTCGATATTGGATGTGGGCACGGCGGCTACTTACGTAAACTCCAAGCGCTCGAACCGAGTTGGGAACTGACAGGCATCGATTTAGAGGAAGAGGTAATCGAAGAGGCACGCTCGCGAGACGAGAGTGGCGACATTCATTTCGAAGTAGCTGACTTCATGAACTGGGAAACAGAAGAGCAATTCGATGCGGTGATGATGAACAATATGCTGTATTACTTCTCACCAGAAGAACGTATCAAGTTGCTTGAGAGACTACGGGAGCGTTTAGAAGAAAAGGGTGTCGCCATTCTCGTGACCCCGCTCGCCGAAACAGCGCTCGGTGGACGATTCGCTTCCGCGTTCAATGCGTTCATGACACTCCACGATAATCTGTACCCGCTTCCGACCATTCCACGATTGCGCCGGCAGATGCAAGAAGTAGGTTTTGATCAAATCCGCTTCATCCCATTCATTCCGGAAGGTTCTTGGTATATCGTCATCGCTGAGCGAGGAAAGACGAACCTGCTCAATCAACCGATTCAAAATTGAACTTGTCTCCCGTCATTCCTATAATGATAGAGAAGCATAAGAGACTATTCACATAGGGAGTTGTTGAGTGTGTCGAAACAAAGAGTTGCCGTTATTGGGGCAGGACCAGGTGGGTTGGCTGCAGCGATGCTACTGGCGCATCGCGGTGTAGACGTCACCGTATTTGAGAAACAACCGTTTGTAGGCGGCAGAACGTCGCGCTTAGAAGTAGGTGAATTTGCGTTCGACCGAGGACCTACGTTTTTGAATATGCCTTATATTTTAGAAGAAATTTTTGAAGAGACAGGGCGTAATCTGCATGATTATGTCGAGATGAAGCAGTTGGAGCCGATGTATGATTTGTACTTCGACCGTGGGACGCGTCAACTCTCGATGACAACAGATCGTGATCAGATGTATCGCGCCATCGAAGAACAATTTCCAGGGAATGGCGAAGGTTACGAACGGTTCATGAGTGAACAGGCGATCAAACTGTCTAAATTGATGCCTGTGCTTCAGACCGCACATGACAAGCTTACCGACTATGTCTCGTTACGCGTGCTCAAGGCGCTACCGTTCCTCTCGATCGGTAAATCGCTTTATGACGTCTTGTCCGAGTACTTCACGAGCGAAGAGCTGAAGTATGCGTTCACGTTTCAGGCTAAATATTTGGGGATGTCCGCTTGGGAATGTCCGGGTGGATTCTCCATCTTGTCTTACATGGAACACGCCTACGGAGTGCATCACCCGATTGGCGGAGTGAACCAGCTGTGTCATGCGATGGCGAAAGTGATTGAAGAAGAGGGAGGCGTCATTCGTTTAGGCGAACCGGTAGAGCGTCTTCTCATGGATGATCAAAACGTGACCGGTCTCGTGTCCGGGAGTGTCCATTATGCGTTTGATGAAGTCGTGATTGGTGCTGACTTCGCACATGCGATGACGTCGCTCGTTCCAGACGGTAAACTAACGAAGTGGAGTCCGACTCAACTCAAGAAGAAGCGTTACTCGTGCTCGACATTCATGCTTTATCTCGGGCTCGACCATGTCTACGAAGATGTGGCGCATCACTCGATTCACTTCGCGGACGATTATGAATTGAATGTCAAAGAGATGACACAAGAATTGAAATTGAGCGAGGACTTCTCGTTTTATGTACAGAATGCCTCACGCATCGACCCGACACTTGCGCCTCCTGGCAAGTCATCGCTTTACGTTCTCGTACCGGTGCCGAACAATTTATCTGGCCTCCCGTGGGAGACGTTACAAGCGACCATGACAGAGCGCGTTCTCGACGCGCTTGAGACACGTTCCCCTTACCGAAACATCCGTCAACACATCGAGGTGATGGAGGCGTTGACGCCTGAGGACTGGAAAGCGTTTGGTGTATATGAAGGTGCAACGTTCAATCTAGGGCACAACTTATCGCAGATGATGTATTTCCGCCCGCATAACCAATTCGAAGAGCTCGACAACGTCTGGCTCGTCGGGGGTGGGACCCACCCAGGAAGTGGGCTGCCGACCATCTTTGAATCAGCGCGGATCACGACGAACCTTTTGCGTGACCGGGCAGGTGTCGGCCGATGAATATTAGCTTTGTCGGAGCAGGGGTCGGTACACTATATGCCGCCCTCTTATTGACGAAACGCAATCCGTCACTTCAAATCACGATTTATGAGAAAGAGGACCGGGTCGGTGGACGCTTGAACTACGTTGAATTCGATAATGGGGCGAAAGTCGATGAAGGTCCAACCATCGTCTTATTGCCGAGTAAACTGAAACAACAACTGATTGAGGCGGGTCTTCCTGAACATGAAGTGGAGTTGATTGAAGTCGATCCGCTTTATCGCTTACGTTATCAAGACGGGACATCGTTCTATAAATATCGGGAAATCGAGAGACAGGCGGAAGAAATCGAACGAACTTTCGGCGAAGGAGATGCCTTCCGTCAGTACATGTCCCAAAAGAAAGAAGAGTATCGGATTGGCTTCGATACGTTTTTAGATCGTAGTTATGCCTCAAAAGCGGAGTTGTTCGAGCCTAAACTACTTCTCCTTCTCATGCGGTTAAAAGCATATGAGACGGCTCATGCGAATATGAAACGCTTCTTTGAAGACGAACGTTTACGTGTCGCCTATAGTTTACAAACGCTCTATATCGGCGGAAATCCTTATGCCACTCCTTCGTTATATGGACTCATTCCTTATCGTGAACAAGAAGAAGGAGTCTGGTATGTAAAAGGAGGATATTTTTCGCTGGCGACGAAAATGGAACAAGAGTTGAAGCGTCGAGGTGTTCGTTTCGAGATGAATGCTACCGTCAATCGTGTCCATGTCACGGACGGGGTGGCCAATGGAGTCACGGTAAATGACGAATATGTACCGTATGATGCAGTCGTCGTGAACGGTGATTTTCCACTCATGGAGCGCCTGATTGATGGTGTGACGCCAAAGACGTATGAACCGTCAAGCGGTACGTTACTCCTTTATTTCACCGTCAACGGCGAACTCGACTTACCGGTTCACCAATTCGATTTACCGAATGATTTTGAAGGATCGATGCGTACGATCTTCGAGGATGGTAAACTAAGTGAGTATCCAGCGATGTACACCTTTAATCCATCGCGAATGGATACAACCCTCGCGCCAGAAGGAACGAGTGTATTATATGTTCTTGTCCCGGTTCCTCGAAAATTGGAACGAGAAGACTTTGAGGCACAAGGGACAATCGAACACCTATTAGGAAGAATCGAGGCATTCATGCCTGATTTTCGTGAACGTGTCATCGAGATGAAAGTCCGGACACCGATGGATGCTGAGCGATTCGGGTTGTTCGAAGGAGGAAGTTTTGGGATTGCACCAAAGTTATCTCAGTCAGCCGCCTTCAAACCACAAGCGAGACCATTCCCGAAAATCGAACGCCTCTATGCGGTGGGCGCATCCGTCCATCCATGCGGTGGCGTCCCCATCGTTATGATTGGGTCGCAATTACTTGTGAAAAAAATGGAAGAAGAAATGGGGGCAATGCATCGTGACGACACAAGAAGCGTATCGTCAATGTGAGGAAATCATGAAGAAGGGCTCGTTAACCTTTTACCGGGCCTTCTCTTTGCTCTCAAAACCAGACCGTCAAGCGGTCATGGCAGTATATACGTTCTGTCGCACTCTCGATGATGCGGTCGATGAATCAGACCGTCCAGAAGAGAGTTTGGCAGCATTTTTGCATGACTTCGACCGCTTTTTAGCTGGTTACGACCAAGATGAAGCACTATGGGTTGCCCTTCGTGATGTGTGGAAACGTTATGACATGGACGTCGAACCATTTTTTGAATTGGCGGAAGGGATGAAATGGGACTTACATAAGTCGCGGTATGAAACGCTCGAAGAGACCGAGCAGTATAGCTATTATGCAGCGAGCACGGTCGGTCTGATGCTGCTCCCGATCCTTGTCCCAAATCAGGACGCTGCGACGACACGTCAGCTAAGGCAAGGCGCCATCGACCTTGGCATTGCGATGCAACTGACCAATATTTTACGTGATGTCGGTGAAGATTTGAATCGAGACCGCATCTATTTACCCCGTACGATGATGCGTCAGTACGGTGTGAGTGAAGCGATGTTACACCAACGAGAAGTGACCCCTGTCTTTATCGATCTATGGGAGGCGTTGGCGAATCGTGCAGAGTTCTTGTATGAACGGGCACGCGAAACCCATCATCTGTATCCACTCGCGAGTCGAAAGCCGGTACAAGCAGCGGCTCTTCTCTATGAAGGGATTCTTGATGCGGCACGTGCGAATCGACATGACGTCTTCACAAAGCGGGCATACGTATCGACCTTACAAAAAGGAAAGTTGTTGGCAAAACTATAAGCGATTCGATTCCCTGTAGACGCTCGGTGGCGTCTACAGTTTTTTGTACGCAAAAAAAACCACTTTTGGCGGGGGACCAAAAGTGGCGTAAGCGTTATGTGATTCATTCATCGGGGAAACGAATGAATCGGTTTGTGATGAAGCCCTAAAGATGTGCCGGGATTCATGGGGAATGAATCAGTTGGGACATCTTCGTCGAAACAGGATGCTTGATGGACTAAGGGGGAACATCATACGCAAGCTGTCTCAACTACGGGATACGAGTGGGGAAACTCGCTCATCACTTTTTCTCGGGTGTGACAAGTTCAAAACGCGATGAGGCTCGGGGAAGCCATTCGATCGCTACAGGTGTAACAAACGCTACAGAACTGCTTGAACTCGAATATGATATTATCACGTCTTTCAATTGTCGACAAGTGTCGAAACTCGCGTTCACAAAATGTTCATATTGTCAGAGGTATGTCCTCTAACATCGATCGTGCAGCGAATTGTCCTGAAAGCGTCACCATCGGACTGCCACCGCCAGGATGAGTCGAACCGCCAGCGAACCAGATGTTCGATACATCTGTCGATCGCGGTGCAGGTCTAAAAAATGCCCCTTTTTTCGAGTTGGCCGATGTGCCATAAAGTGCGCCATAATACGCATAAAAATCGCGAGTCAAATCTTGTGGGGTCACCCGCTTATGGTAGAGCACCTCTTTTTCTTCCCAATCCACACCGAACATACGTAATCGTCTGCGAATCAAATGCTCATACGTATCTGCATCAATTTCGGTCAGATGTGCCGGAGCATTGACGAGGATGAACAGGTTGTCTCCTGCCTCGCCCATCGACGGATCGGTTGCGGATGAATTCGAAATATAGATTGTCGGTTCGTCTGCATAACGTTCTTCTTGGAAAAGTGCTTTAAATTCCCGTTCATAGTCGTCTGAGAAATAGACGTTATGGTGTGCCAAATTCAATCGTTTGGACAATCCGACCATCATGACGAATGCGGAAATCGAAGGTTCGACGGTATCGCGTGTTGGGACTGGGAAAGATGGGCGGTCTTTCGCGTCAACGAGTCGCGGGTATTGCGTCAAGAGTTCACCGTTGAGAAGAACGGCATCACACGAGATGACTTCTTGGTCATCGACGACGACCTCATGTGCTTTTCCGTTCAACACATCAATTTTCGTCACTTCATGACCGAGTCGGAACGTCAATCCGAGTTCGCTCGCCCGTTTGGCGAACCCTTTTGCGATATTCCAGTTTCCACCTTTCGCAAAATAGACACCTTCATTCAATTCCAAATGTGCGATAAGGGCGAACGTACCTGGCGTCACGTATGGGCTGCTACCAATGTACGTCGCATAGCGGTCGAGCGCCTGAATAATGCGTGGGTCCTTGAAATACTTCTTGTGAAGGGCGTGCAAACTTTGAAGTGGATGCACTTTGACCATGTCCGCCCAAAGACCGGGATCCAACTTTGTGTCCATTTGTGTGAAGAAGCGCTTATTCGCAATGTCGAACAGCTTTTCCGCTTCATCTAGATAGGCACGCATCTGATTGTGTTTCAACTGGTCACCGGTCAAACGCCGTACTTCGACCTCAAGTTTTGCCCGATCGGCACTGAACGTGAAGGATGACCCGTCTGTGTAGTGGTTGACGGTATGTTGATCGAGCTTGATTAACTCAAAATAGTCATCCGGATTGGCCCCACTATTTCGAATGACCGAACGAAATACATCCGGCATCGTGATTGTATTCGGACCGAAGTCGAACCGGTGACCGTCGGTGATGATGGGCATGAGTTTGCCACCGACATGTTGATTCTTTTCAATGACCGTGACTTCATACCCTCGTGCTGCGAGCGTGACGGCGGCGCTGAGTCCACCGAGACCAGCCCCAATCACTACGATTTGTTTCATACAATTGTCCCCCTTTAGACGTCTGCTTAGGAATAGTGACGACCTTTCCACGTGATGGGCAACCGTCTCCATTTACGAATGACGGCGTTCGCGAGTAAGGTCAAGTAAGCGATTAAACTGAGTGGATGGTACCATGTACCGGACCCATTTGATTTCAGATCGACTGCGAGACGCGCGAGGAGCACGAAAATCGCTGCGCTAATCGTCTGCCAACTCGGTGAAAAGATCCAAGCGAGCATAGCCGTCAACTGGATGCCGTAATATGTCATGAAGTACAAGGCGAGTCCTACTGATTCATTCATTCCCTTGAATACGTTCTTTGAAAACCCGGTCCACACTTCTTCATTCGTTTCATACATGTCGCAGGAGATGAACGGGGAGACTTGAACGAGTGACGTGACTTTTTGATGACGTTTGAACGTTCGACATAAATCGATATCATCAATCAACGACGTTCGAATAGCAGCATGTCCGCCAACTTCCTCGTAGCTGTTCCGCTCGACGAGTACGTTCATGCCATTCGCCGCGGCAAATGCGGGGTGTTTCACTTTACGCCAAAACAAAGGCAGATGTTGGGCGATGAGCACGTGTTGCATCGGAATCAACAATTTCCCGAGAAATGTTGACGTCGGAAATTGAGGGAAACCTGATAAAAAGACGGCCTGCTCTCGAGCGAGCGTGGCATGCATGCGGGCGATAAAACTCGAATCGATCGTGACGTCCGCATCTAAAAAGAGAAGATACGGTTCAGTCGTGCGTGATGCTAGTTGATGACAAGCATGAACTTTTCCGGCCCAGTCATGGGGCAAAGGAACACCTTGGATGACGGTAAAACGGGTATCGCTCCCAATTGCATGATTCAATTTTTCATATGTATCATCTTCAGAGCGGTCCTCGTAGATATAGACGTGAGTCCCTTCCGGTATCGCCTGCTTTAAGTTCGAAATCAGTCGTTCAACGTGACGCGACTCATTGCGCATCGGGATGCAGACGGCTGTCGCCGGTGTGCGTCCTGGGTCGGCGAGCGGTCTCAAGAACGAAAGATTGATTAGGGTAAAGATAAACATCGAGAGGGTGAGCAGCCATAAGATCATGAACGTCCCCTCCCAAGTTGGAACATCGTTTCTGTCCATTCAGCAAGATTACGACGTGGTCGAAAGAGCGGCACATAGGCATCAGACCGAATGATGGCGTCTTGTCGCACGTCGTCATAGAGCGCCTCGAGTGCTTGCGCGATTTCCTGCTTCTGAGCTCGTCGTGTCATCGATGTCACGACTACTGTTCGAAAGCGGACATATACAAGGGGTTCCGCATGGTTCTCAAACGAATAGTACATGGCGCATAATTGGACGGGGCGGTCGTTCAGCAACAACGTTGCGCCAGACTCGATTTCGACAGGTCGAAGTTCCTGTGGCATCTCTTGTCCTTGAGGGAACATCCAGACGGATTTCCCGGACGCGAGCAATTCATTCGCATAAGCCAGTGAGGCCCGTACATCGGAGAGACTTCCTTTTTTCACCGAGAAGGCACCGAGGTGTCGAAAGAACGGGAAGCGACGTAGTCCATCCTCGTCCATCAACACATGAATATCGTGTCGTAAAAAATGTTCATTGATCATATACATGATGAGACCGTCCCACCACGCGCTATGTGTACTTAAAAATAATCCGGGGGTCGGAACGTCGTCCGTTCGGATATAAATGTTATGGAAGGTGGGACGTATTTGACGTTCCCGCACGAACGTCGAGAACAGGTTATTGAACCATTTCTTTTTGTGTGACTCGATCATCGCGCCCCCTCCTTTCAAGTAGAATCACTCCGGATGTGAGGATGCTGAGGAGCCCGATGCCATAGAGACCTGCATTGACAGCCGTGACACCGAAGAGTGCGTGAAGCATGACGAACAAATAGACGCCGTGCCGGATGAACAAGGAATCAACAGCGCGTTCGTGACGCTGTAACAACCATGAGAAAATAAGGGATAACCCGAACCAACCGATAAAGTTTTGTGTCGGGATATCATAGTATAAGCCGTCATTCGCCCATTCCCAGTAGCCTTTCACGTTTGCCGCTACGGGATCGATTGCCATATCGAGCCATACGGCGAGAATCGGAACGAGCCATAAAATATTGTGGCGGAATGTGAAGAGACGGGCAACGGCAAAACTAGAGCCAATCACGGCAAGCCATGCCGCACCGATTGTGACAGGAACTCCAAAAACTGTCGGACCGAACGCTTCAGCATAAACGTATTCGCTGAACGGGAATCCCGTCTTTACGCCGAGTGTTTCAACGGCGATTGAACCGAAGAAAATAAACGGAACAATCCAAGCTCCTTGTCGAATTCCTTGATAAAGAATCGTTCCACCAATCGCCCCGGCTAGCCATAAAAAGACGGGGTTTGCCCACTCGAGCCAAGGTGGGAGCAGGTCGAATCCAACTAAAATCAACCCAATGAAATACCAAACAATAAACCATTTCCAAATAAACGGATACACTTTCATTCCATCACCTCTTCTTTTATTCTAAAGCTCATTGAAGTCTTCGTCTAACAAATGCATGTACAAAAAAGAGCCTCGCTGAACGAGACTCTCAATTGGCCATCCGTTTTCGTCTTTTCACGAACGAGAAGGCGATGAATAAGACATAGAACGGGACGGCGATGAACCAAAATGTCGGCCATTCTTTCCAACGTGCGAACATCATATACGTCACATAGACGAGACTGATGGTAATGATGAACGAGTGACGTGGCAATGGTACATCTTTAAAACTCGGGATACGAACACGGCTGACCATCAACAAGGCGAGCCCTGTGAAGAAAATCGGTGTCAACAGTTCACTGACGCGGTCACCGAACGTTGTGATGACAGCGAGAAGTCCCCCGGCGGCCGTGATCGGGACACCAGAGAAGTAACTCGCTGCAACGTTTGTCGCTGATAAATTGAAGCGAGCCAGACGATAGGCGCCGAATAGCGGGAAAAGTGCCGCAAAAAACAATCCATAATTGCCGTAATCAATAAAGAAGGTGTAATAAGCGAGCATCGCCGGTGCGACCCCGAACGTTACGATGTCAGCGAGTGAGTCCAATTCTTTTCCAAAATCGCCAGCGACCCCGAGCATACGGGCGAGGCGCCCGTCTAAACTGTCGAGCATCATCGCGATGATGATTAACAGTGTGGCGTTTGAGAAGTCACCACGTGCGGCGTAGACGATGGCGACGACACCACAAAATAAATTTCCGAACGTAAAGGAGTTTGGGACCCACGAACGGATACGTTCTTTCCACATAATTTTGCCCCCAGTAAGGTCATTGGCTGAACCAGTGCCCGTTTGTAAATTGCAGTAAATCTTCAGGTGTTAATTCGATTTGATAGCCGCGTTTTCCGGCAGAAATGGTGATTGTCTCTCTGTCTTGAGCTGCTTCGTGCAGATAGACAGGGAACGGCTTCTTCGCCCCAATCGGAGAGACTCCTCCTCGAATATAACCGGTCAATGTCTCGAGCTCTTTCATCGGGACGGTCGATGCTTTCTTCGCCCCCCAAGCTTTTGCGGCTGCTTTTAAATCGATGTCACGCTCTCCAGAGATGAGAAAGAAGGCATATTGCTTTTTCTCGTTCATGAGACAAATCGTTTTATACAGTTCGTCGAGCGGTTTATTCAATGTCATCGCCACATGTTTAGCTGAGACATCGGTGTCATCAACTTCATACGTATGATAGGTGAACGGAATCTTCTTCTGTTTCAGTTGCCGAGCGGCGTTTGTCAGTTGCATCTGACTCATCCTTTCGTGACCGACTCCTTTTAGAATAGCAAATCAACCAACTTCCCGGCAATTGAACTTCAAAAAACTTTTCAGTAAAGGAAGGAGTTTGAAGGAATGACGAAGAAATGAACAGTGATTCATTTTGAAAGGGGAATGAAAATGGAGACGATTCAATTGACGACACACAATGGAGTAGGGTGGTTGAAACTGAACCGACCTGAAAAGCTAAACGCCTTGAACGAGACGTTGCTTCGTGAAATGAAAACGGCAATCGACACATTTGAACAGGACGACGCGGTTCGTGTCATCGTTCTTGTCGGAGAGGGACGAGCGTTCTCATCCGGACAAGATTTAACGATCGAGAGCGATGCGGACTATGGGGAATATTTAGAAGACGTGTATCATCCACTCGTACGTACGCTTTTCTCATGTCAGAAACCACTCATCGCAGGGATTCACGGTGTCGTGGCTGGAGCAGGACTCAGTTTGGCACTCGCGGCAGACGTTCGAATCGTCGCCAAGTCGACGAAGTTCAGCTCGGCGTTCATTAAAATCGGGTTGGTCGCGGATGCGGGCGGCCCATATCACTTACGTCGACTCATGCGCGACGACCTCGCATTAGATTGGCTCTGGAGTGGCAGTACGATTGACTCGGATGCCGCGCGTACATTCGGGCTCGTCACTGAGCTCGTGGAAGATGCGATGTATACGGAGCGATTGACTTCATATGCGGAGACACTCGCTAGAAAATCACCGGTCGCTGTTCAAGGGATGAAGGCGCTCATGCGAGCCGCTTCATTTGAGGACGGATTGAATGAAGAAATCAAATGGCAACGGAAGTGTGGGGACACGGACGTGCACCGCCAAGCGATGCAGGCATTCTTGATGAAATGAAAAAAGCGGCTGCGGCCGCTTTTTTACGTGGTTGATTTTGCTTCGAACTGGAAGCCTTTTTGTTGCCATGTCCCGTATTTCCAACGACGGAACGCGAAGAATCCGCGGAACCACTCATCGAGGGAGAAGGCGAGCCAAATCCCAAGGATGCCGAGTCCCATTTGAAGACCGAACAAGTAGCTGAACGCCACGGCGACGCCCCACATCGAGGCAATTCCGATCATGACCGGGAAGCGGACGTCCCCGACAGACTTCAATGACCCCATCAAGACGATGTTCATGGCGCGACCCGGCTCTAAAATGAGCGTCGCCCATAAGATTGGCACACCGACCGCGATGATGTCTGGGTTTGATGTGAAGAGACCGAGTAGCGATTCGCTGAACACCGCTAAACCGAGAGAGGCGACGAACGATGCGAACATGGCAATCTTCAATGTCTTGACGGCACGATGATAGGCTTCTTTAAACCGTTTCCCCCCAATATCCCGTGCAATCAAAAGCTGGGTTCCTTGCGCGACGGCGACGGTGAACAAGAAGGCAAGCATTGACAAGTTCATCACGTACACGCGAGCGGCGAGAGAGGCTTCCCCCATCGTCGCAATAAATCCAGTGATGATAATTTGGGATGCCTGATACGATAAATTCTCTCCGGCAGAAGGGACTCCAATCTGAAGGAGTGACTGGATGTCGTCTTTCTTCGGACGAATCACTTCTTTTAACGGGAAGCGGATCATGAGCTTCCGTTTGACGAGCCAGAACAAGAGAACCATAGCGGCGAATCGTGCGATCACGATGGCCCAGGCGACGCCGGCAACACCTGTGACCGGAAGTCCAAACCAGCCGGTAACGGCAAAGATGGCACCGACGGCGGTGATGATATCAATCAGAAGCGTCGCGAGCATGGCGTGTTTGGTCATACCGTGACTCCGGAGGATCGAACTGAGCGCCATGATCAGTGCTTCGGTGAATAACGACAAGCCGACGATTTGCAGGAACAACAGCCCGTGCGCAAACAGTTCGTCCGATAGCTCGAACAAGCGTAAGAACGTTTCACCGAACAAGAAGATGACGACGACCATGATTGCACCGAGCCACATGTTCAAACTGACGGCGGAGCGGGCGAAGTCGCGACTCTTCTTCATGCGCTGTGCCCCGATGGCCTGACCGATCAAAATGGTCGCCCCGACAGACGTCACACTAAAGACAATCAAGAACACGTTTAAGATTTGGTTGGCAACCCCGACGGCCGAAGCAGCAGCGTCTGAGTAGTGAGCGAGCATCAATGTGGCGATAATCCCGGTTCCCATGTGGAGGGCAAGTTCGATGAAAATCGGCCACGACAGTTTGAACAGGGTCAGCTGTTCCGTTTGTTTCGTCTGCATGTAGTGTATTCTCCCTTTTCTCTATAATTCTTTCTATTAACTATTTGTTTTATAAAAATGTCAAAGGTCATCTTACTCCTTATGAAATGAAAAAGAAAGGGGTTTGCTAAATTATTTTCAACAAAAAAATCACCCGAAGGAATCAGGTGATTTTCGAATTTATTTCAATTTCAGAATAGCAGCACTGAATGGAGCGAGTTCGATTTCGAGTGAGTCGAGGTCACGGTCATGCAAGAGGTCCGTGGCGGCTCCTGTATAACCGAGCGGATTCAGTTTCGAAGCAGAGTCTGAGTTGTTGAAGTAAACCAAGTATGTCTCATCTTTCGTACACCGCTCGATGATGACTGCATTGTTCGCATCGTCGACCAGGTTGAAGCGATATGAGCCGGCATTGGCGAGCGCAGGGTGTTCCTTACGAAGCTGGATGAGCTTTTGGATGTAGCGGAAGAGATTACGGTCTTCTTCGGCTTCATCCCACGGCATACAGCGACGGCAACCTGGATCTTGTTCGCCTTCGAGTCCGATTTCGTCCCCGTAATAAATACATGGGCTACCCGTATAAGTCAGCATTGAAGTCATCAAGAGTTTGAACTTGCCTTTATGTCCTTTCGCTCGTGTCAACGCGCGGGGGGTGTCATGCGAATCAATCAAGTTGAACGTGACTTCGTTGACGTTCATCGTGTTCATCATCTCGACACGCGTCAATTCATTGCGGAACTCAGAAGCGGTCGTCCGGTCGAGTGCGAAATAGTTCAAGCTCGCGTTCGTGAACGGATAGTTCATGACGGCATCGAACTGGTCGCCTTGTAGCCAAGGTTGTGAATCGTGCCAAATCTCTCCGAGAATATAAGCTTCCGGGTTCGCATTTTTGACGGTCTTACGGAAGTCACGCCAGAATGCATGATCGACTTCGTTGGCAACGTCAAGACGCCATCCGTCAATGCCGAATTCTTCGACCCAGTAACGGGCGACATCTAATAAGTAAGCTTTTAATTCGGGATGTTCTGTATTGATTTTCGGCATGTTCTTTTCAAATGCGAACGTATCATAGTTCGGCTTCGGTTCTGTGACAACCGGGAAATCGCGAAGGTAGAACCAATCACGGTACTCAGAGGACGGACCGTTTTCGACGACGTCTTGGAACCATGGGTGATGATATCCGACATGATTGAAGACTGCGTCGAGCATGACTTTGATGCCGTTCTCGTGCAAGAGGTCGACCATCTCTTTAAATTTCTCTTTCGTCCCGAACTGTGGATCGATTTCCATGTAGTCGAGCGTATCGTACTTATGGTTTGTCGTCGCTTTAAAGATCGGGCAGAAGTAGATGCCGGTGATCCCGAGTTCGACTAAATGATCGATATGGTCGATCACTCCTTGGAAGTCGCCACCGAAAAAGTTTGTCGTCGTCGGCTCTGTCGAGTTCCATGGGAGCGTCTCTTCAGGATCGAGCGAAGCATCGCCATTTGCGAAACGGTCCGGGAAGATTTGATACCAGACCGTATCCTTCACCCAAGAAGGCGCATGGAAGATATCGATTGGGTTGATGAATGGGACACAGAAGTAGTAACCCGTATCATCGAGCGGCTTCTCTTCGAACCATCCTTTTTCGGTATAAACGGCCGTCTCTTGTCCATCATTCAAACGGAAGCCGTAACGTAGACGTCGGAACGGCGGTTTGATGGAGATGAACCAATAGTCGTAGGCGTCGTCAAACCCGATTTTCTCCATTGGAGTCTCGTATGTACGCCAGTAGCTCGGCTTATCCGGATCGAAGTTCCACATGGCTGGGTCTTCAGCATGCCAATCATAAGGGTCGTTCCAAATCAAATCGACCGATTCGATATCGCCTCGCTTCGTATGGAAACGAATGTGGATTGTCTCGCGATCATATTTGTAGACGAACGGGGACATGGCACGATGATAAATCGCTTCTTTCATCATAAGGAAAACATTCCTTTCTTTATAGGGGATGACATCATTTTACAACATCGGGAATCAAAGAGAACAGATGTTGCGAAAACGTTTGCTCAAGCAAAGGTTAATAAAGCGTTTACATTTTGTCAATTGCTGAAACGCATAAAAAGTGAAGAATTGAGAACAAACATTTGAAAATTACATAAATGGGTCAACAGACGTAAAAAAAGTGTAAAAAAAGACTTGTAAAACGCTTTCACAACTGTATAATAAAAATTGAGGTGAGGATGCAAACGTTTTCACTACCGTGTCAATTTCGTAGCGGAGTTTTAAAATTGACGTGGTCGTGCGATTGCGCAAATCTGACCATACTATTTCCTTGGGGAGGTTTTTCATCATGAAGATGAAAAAAATGGTAGCAGGACTTTCAACAGCAGTATTCGCATTCGGTGCACTTGCTGCATGTGGTGGCGGAACGGACAACGGATCTTCTAACGAAGGTGGTTCTTCAAGCGAGAACAAACCTGAAAAGATCGTCATCTGGGAAGACATCGAAAAGTCTGAAACAACGAAAGAAGTTGCGAAGGCGTTCGAAGAAGAGCATGGCGTAAAAGTTGAAGTTGTCGAAGTACAGATGACAGACCAAAAAGACAAGCTCGCGCTTGACGGTCCAGCTGGAAAAGGTCCAGACATCGTGCTCGTACCACACGACCAGATTGGTACAATCGCAGACCAAGGTCATTTGGCTCCAATCGCTGACGAAGGATCGCTTGACGCGTTCACAGACGCTGCGAAATCAGCTGTCATGTTCGATGGACAAGCTTACGGATATCCAAAATCAGTTGAGACACCAGTTCTCATGTATAACAAAGACTTGATGGCTGAAGCTCCAGCATCTATGGACGACCTTTACAAGTTGTCAAACGATGTAAAAGCTGACGGCGAGTACGGATTCCTTGCACTTTGGGATAACTTCTACTTCGCACACGGTGTTGTCGCTGGATTCGGCGGATACGTGTTCAAAGAAGACGGTGGCGCACTCGACCCAGCGGATATCGGTTTGAACAACGAAGGCGCAGTTGAAGGATTCGAATACATCGGTAAATGGTACGAAGAAGGCCTCTTCCCTAAAGGATTGATCGGAGAGTCTGGCGGCCAAGCGATGGACCAACTCTTCACTGAGAAGAAAGCTCACTCAGTCATGAACGGACCATGGGCTGTAGCTGGTTACACAGATGCAGGCGTGAACCTCGGAGCGGCTCCAATGCCAACACTTCCGAACGGTGAGCCAATCAAGACGTTCATGGGTGTGAAAACATATGCCCTTTCAGCTTACACAGAAAACCAAGAGTGGGCTGAAATGTTCCTTCAAGAGTTGACGAATGAAGAAAACGCATTGGCAATGTTTGAAGCATACAACGAGATCCCACCAGTAGCAGCACTCGAGTCGAACGAGACAATCACGTCGAACGAAGTTGCGAAAGCGGTATTCGACCAAGCAACAAACGCAATCCCAATGCCGAACATTCCTGAAATGGGACAAGTTTGGGAGCCAATGGCTCAAGCGCTTCAGCTTGTAGCAACTGGTAAACAAGATGCACAAAAATCTGCAGATGATGCAGTGAAAGTCATCGAACAACAAATCCAAGCGAACAACCAATAAGGAATTGAGATGACGGGGTACGCCACATGGCGTTCCCCATCATTTTCTAGCATTGAGCAAACGTTTGCTTGATTGATTTGCTCAAATCGAAAGGAGAAACTGAGGATGGCTGCAATTGCGAACCCTAAATCACCGGACCAACGCCCGGACAAGCCTACAAACCATGCTCGGAACGCGGGACTACTTTCCATCATTCCGGGACTCGGACAGTTATACAACAAACAATACGCGAAGGCGGTAGCGTTCTTTATCGTCGTCGTATCTTATTTTGCCGTAAACTATGATCTATTTTTCAAAGGGGCGGGCGCCGGACCAGGTGACCGTGGAGGACTTTGGGGATTGATCACGCTTGGTGAAGTGCCAGGACCTCGTAACGACCACTCCATCTTCTTGATGGTCGAGGGGATTGTCGCGTTAATTTTACTTTTCTTCGGAATCGCGTTCTATGTTTGGAACATTCGTGACGCCTATCGTGTCGGTCGCGCTCGTGATCAGCATCTAAACCTTCCATCGTTCCAAATGCAACTTCGCAACTTGCGTGACCATGGATTCCCATACTTAATGTTAATCCCATCACTCATTTTGTTAGTGTTTACAGTTATTCTTCCATTGATCTTCACGTTCTTGATCGCCTTCACGAACTATCGCTATAACAACGCACCACCAGCGAAACTCGTCGAATGGGTCGGATTCGAGAACTTCACGCGTATCTTTGAAATTGATATCTTCCGTGACACATTCGTCGGAGTACTCGGCTGGACGCTTGTCTGGACGGTCGCTTCAACGACAGGTGTCATCGCGATCGGAATCTTCCTTGCGGTGCTCTTGAACCAAGAAGGACTTCGCTTCCGTCGTTTGTTCCGTTCAATCTTGATTCTTTCATGGGCGGTCCCAGCATTCATCACGATCTTAATCTTCCGCTCGATGTTCAACGAGTCGTTCGGGGTGTTCAATACGACAATCTTACCGGCGCTCGGTCTTGACCCAGTCAACTGGATGACCGATCCGACGGCGACACGTACGGCACTCGTTCTCATTCAATGGTGGCTCGGCTTCCCGTTCATCATGACGCTCATGACGGGTGTGCTTCAGTCGATTCCTGGTGACTTGTATGAAGCGGCGACAATTGACGGAGCGACGATCTTTGATAAGTTCCGCTTGATCACATTGCCGATGCTCTTGTTCGCAACTGCACCGATCTTGATCACGCAGTTCACGTTCAACTTCAACAACTTCAACATCATCTATCTCTTTAATGGCGGTGGCCCTGCTGTACCTGGACAAACGGCCGGCGGTACCGACATCTTGATTTCTTGGATTTACAAATTGTCTCTCGGTGCCAACCCGCAATACGGACTTGCGGCTGCGATCACACTCATCTTGTCATTCTTCATCATGACGCTTGCCGTGATCCAGTTCCGTCGGACAAAATCTTTCAAAGACGAGGATATGATCTGATATGAAAAAACAAAAACGAATCAATTTGGCGATCTCGTATGTCATCTTGACGCTTGCGTCGATCATCATTCTCTATCCGATGCTTTGGGTTGTCGGCACATCGTTCAACCCGGGGCGTACGATTACGTCAACGATTATTCCAGCAAATCCTACGTTCATTCACTACAAAAACTTGTTTGACCTAACGATTTCGGATTATAGTTTATGGTATGTGAACACGTTGAAAATCGCTTTCATCACGATGGCACTCTCAGTCGTCTTGGTGACGATTACTGGATACGTCTTCTCACGTTACCGCTTCGTCGGACGGAAGAACTCGCTCGTCTTGTTCCTCGTCCTTCAAATGGTGCCACAGTTCGTTGCGATCATCGCGATTTATGTGTTGCTCAACATGCTCAATCTTCTTGACACACATACAGCGCTCATCTTGCTCTATGCGGGTGGTGCGATTCCGATGAACACGTACTTGGCGAAAGGGTACTTCGACACGATTCCGAAAGAACTTGACGAAGCAGCCCGCATGGATGGTGCTGGTCACCTCCGAATCTTTTGGCAAATCATCTTGCCGCTCGCGAAGCCGATTGTCGCAACGATTGCTCTCTTTAACTTCATGGGACCATTCAACGACTTTATCTTGGCATCGCTCGTCCTTCGTTCACCAGAGAAACAAACATTGGCAGTTGGTCTTTACAACATGATTTCGAAACAGTTCGATAATAACTTCACGTTATTTGCGGCAGGTGCAGTTCTATCAGCCCTTCCAATCGTCATCTTGTTCTTCATGTTCCAACGCTACTTCGTTTCTGGCCTCACAGCGGGTGGTACGAAAGGATAATACTCGTAAAAGGAGGAAGCGATATGAGGCGAGGCGTCGTGCTCGTGCTCCTGTCGCTTCTTTTGTTTCCGACCGTCGTCGGAGCAAAGGAAGCCGCTACTTGGGAACAAGAACGCATGTATTTTATTATGGTCGACCGATTTGTTGACGGAAATCCGGACAACAATGAACAGGTGGACAAAGATGATCCGAAAGCATTTCACGGTGGTGATATCCGTGGAATCATTGAGAAGCTCGATTATATCGAATCACTCGGCTTCACATCGATTTGGCTGACGCCCGTTTTTGAGAATATGCCGGACGGCTATCACGGGTATTGGATTAAAGATTTCTATAACATCGATCCACAGTTTGGAACGAAAGAGGATTTACAGGAACTCGTTCAGGAAGCGCACAAGCGAGATATGAAAGTCATTCTCGACTTCGTCGTCAACCATGTCGGTCCGAACCACCCGTGGGTTAAAGAAAAGCCGGAATGGTTCCATGAACAGTTACCGATTGTATTTTGGAAAGACCAGGAGCAAGTCGAGACGCACTGGTTGTTCGACTTACCTGACTTCAAAACAGAGGATCCGGAAGTCAAATCGTATTTGATTGATGCGGCGAAGTACTGGATCGAAGAGACGGACATCGACGGCTATCGCCTCGATACGGTTCGTCACGTCGATAAAGCATTCTGGAAAGACTTTGTCGAAGGTGTGCGGTCGGTCGACCCAGACTTTTACTTACTCGCCGAAGTGTTCGACCCAGATCCGCAATACGTCGCGCAATATGACGATCTCGGGTTCAACAGCATCACAAACTTTACATTTTATGACCGTGTGTCGAAAACGATGACGCAACAGCAAGCGAACGTCGACGAGATTGACGTTGCCGCAAGCTATGCCGAAACGTTCTTCAACGACCCGAACCAGATGGCGACGTTCCTCGATAATCACGATGTCGAACGCTTCATGCATATGGCGGAACTCGGTGGTGTGGAATCGGCGGAACGACGCTTACGCCTCGGTTTGTTCGCGCTTTATGCGTCACCTGGTATGCCGATCGTCTTCCAAGGGACAGAAAATGCGCAGACCGGTGGAGCCGACCCGGCGAACCGTGTCATGACGGAATTCCCGGGAAATGAGGAGTTGCATGAATACGTCGCGACCATGAACCGCATGCGGGAAGAGTATCCGGTCTTTGCGACAGGAGAGCAACGCATGATCGCCTCGGAAGATGGGATGGCTGTCTTCGAACGGAAAGACGGAGATGACGTTGCGCTCTATGCAATCAACATGAATCGTGACAATCGAGAGATTGAGATCGATGTCAGTGAAATCGGGGAAGATATGAGACTTCGTGGTCTTTTATTCTCACAACTGGTCACAGATCAGCGCGGAACGTTTACAATTGAACTATCTGGTGAAAGTGCGAACGCTTACATCGTTGAGGAATCTTCGGTCAATCCGTGGATGATGGGCTTGCTCGTCGTTACGATTCCGATTTTCTTGACTGGTTTGGTCATGTGGAAGCGCCGCAAATAAAGACATGAAACGCCGCAAGGCACGAATCGAACTCACGGAAGCAGGGGGGAACACCATGCAAATTACAATCAAAGATGTAGCGAAGCACGCGAACGTCGCGCCGTCGACAGTCTCTCGCGTCATCGCCAACAGCCCAAGAATCAGTCAAAAGACAAAAGAACGGGTCAGAAGTTCCATGGAAGAACTCGGGTATCATCCGAACATTCATGCGAGAAGTCTCGCTAACCGCTCGACGCAGTCGATTGGTCTCGTCATGCCGAGCGCGGCAACAAAGACACTTCAAAACCCGTTCTTCCCGGAAGTGCTACGAGGAATTAGCACGAAGGCGCACCAGAATGGATACTCGCTTTATATGACGACCGGCGTGACAGAAGAAGAAGTTTTGTCCGGTGTGATCGAGATGGTTCAAGGACGCCGTGTCGACGGTGTCATCGTTCTTTATTCACGTGAAGACGACCAAGTCGTCCAATACTTACGTCAAACGAAGTTTCCGTTCGTCGTGGTCGGGAAGCCGTTCGGGGACGCTTCTTCCATCACTTACGTCGATACGGACAACTATTTGGCTGGTCGCGAAGTGACGAAACACCTTTATAACTTAGGTCATCGTCGCATCGCCTTCATCGGGGGATCGGATAAACTCGCCGTCACACAAGATCGTCGGAACGGGTACGCGACAGCCCTCATGGAAGCAGGCATTCCGGTATGCGAAGATTACATCGCCCGGGCCGAATTCATGACAAAAGGTGGCGCGAAGGCCGTCCGTGAGTTGTTGCAAAACGAGGAACCACCGACAGCCGTCGTCGTCAGTGACGATATGATGGCACTCGGCGTCATCAGCACATTAAGCGAGATGGGGCTCAAAATCCCAGAGGACGTCGCGGTCGTCAGTTTCAATAACGTTTATATCGCGGAGCACTCGAACCCGCCACTCACTTCGGTCGAAATTAACATCTTCGGTCTCGGTTTCGAGGCGACGAACTGCTTGATCGAACAAATCAGTGATAATGCTCCCCCTTATGGGAAGCGTGTCATCGTGCCACATTATCTGGTCGTCCGCCAATCATGTGGGCAGAAGAAGAGTAAGGCGACCGAAACATTAGAATCGAATTCTTGATTTATCAGGCGATTTCGCAGAAGCGGAGTCGTCTTTTGCATATCCTTTTGATTGAAGCTTCATGAAGTAGGGAACAAGTTTCACGAAGGAATCGAAATCGAAAGGATGGATAGAGATGAGTGAAAGAAGATTTGTCGGAACATTCGATACGAAAGAAAGCCTACTGTCTAAGATCAATGAGCTGAAAGAGAGTGGGTATGATGAAGGGGAACTATTTGTCGTGACGGAGCGGGATGAAGCCGTTCATGTCCTTAAACGAGAGACGGACCTAAACATAGAAGAAGGTGACACATTCTGGCTAGACAACCTCAACGGAGGGGGAAGCGAGGATCGGGATACGAAACAGGCGCTCACCGATTTAGGGATCTCAGACCACGAAATCGAACAGGCGCATGCTTCAATCAAACAAGGAGGATATGCACTCGTCATCGACGAACCCGATACCGGATTCAATGATGGGCGAAGTGCGGTATTCGAGGGACACGAAGCGAATGCGGCGTTTGGTGAGGATCAGGAAAATGGACAGAAAGATTGATTGAAACCGTCTCGATGAGAGGCGGTTTTTTTGATTGTAAAATGTGATGAAAAAAAGAAAGAAAAAGTTTTATGCAAACGATTGCATTCTCGTTTCAGTTGTGTAAAATGAAAGGTGAGATTAAATACAGCGCTTTCATAGACAAACGGTTGCATGAACTAGTTGTCCGTCGAAGGTAGCCTTGTAGAGAAAAAGGAGTGGCAGACAGATGAAACGATTGTTTGCAGTCGATGAATGGAAAGTAACAGAGGAAGGTCTTCACCCGAAAGAGAACCGTCTTGCAGAATCCATCACATCGCTCGGGAACGGGCATATGGGGATGCGAGGAAACTTTGAGGAAGATTACTCGAATGATACGCACCAAGGATTCTACGTGGCGGGCGTCTACTACCCGGACAAAACACGTGTCGGTTGGTGGAAGAACGGATACCCTGAATACTTTGCCAAAGTGTTGAATGCGACAAACGTCATCGGTCTCCGCGTGGTCATCAATGGTACACCGGTCGACTTGGCAAAATGGGAAGTGAAAGATTTCACCCGCGAGCTCGACATGCAGCGTGGTGTCCTCACACGGACGTTCACCTTGATGAACGGGACAGAAGAGACGAAAGTGGAAGTCATCCGCTTCTTCTCGATCGTGGATAAAGAAGTCTTGGCAATCCGTTACAACGTCACACCAGTCAACTACGAAGCAAAAATTGAGTTCACTCCATATTTAGATGGCGATGTCGTCAACGAAGACTCGAACTACGATGAGAAGTTCTGGCTTCCGGTCGACCGTGGTGTGGAAGAGCGTTTCGCTTTCGTTACGACGAAGACGAAGAAACTCGACTGGCATGTCACGGCATCGATGATTGCGGACGTCGAAGGCGCTCGTTGTGAAGTGCTTGAAGCGACAGATTTGTTTGTTGCCAACAAATTCACTGTCAACGTAACGGCCGGTGAGACAGCGACAGCCTACAAGTATGTGTCGGTCGTCACGAACCGCGACCACGAGGTTGAAGCATTGCAGTCAGCTGGGATGACACGTGTCGAAGCGGCGTTTGAAAAAGGATTTGAGACACTTCTCGCTGAACAGACGGAAGCATGGCTCGCACGCTGGGAAGATGCGGATGTTCGTATCGATGGAGACATCGAGGCACAACAAGGAATTCGTTTCAACATCTTCAACATGTATCAAACATATACAGGTGAAGATTCACGTCTTAACATCGGTCCAAAAGGATTCACAGGTGAGAAGTACGGCGGTGCGACGTATTGGGATACTGAAGCCTACTGCCTCCACTTCTACTTGGCGACAGCCAAACCAGAAGTCTCATGGAACTTGCTCAAATACCGTCACAATCAACTGCCACAGGCAAAAGAGAATGCTATAAAGAATGTCGGTATGGAAGGCGCGCTTTATCCGATGGTCACGATGAATGGGGAAGAGTGCCACAACGAGTGGGAAATCACGCATGAAGAGATTCACCGTAACGGTGCGATTGCCCATGCCATCTTCAACTATACGAACTTCACAGGCGACAAGTCGTACCTTGGACAATACGGATTGGAAGTATTGGTCGAGATCTCGCGTTACTGGGCTAGCCGCGTCAACTTTGTCCCGCACAAAGACGTGTATATGATCCTAGGCGTCACAGGTCCAAACGAATATGACAACAACGTCAACAACAACTGGTATACGAACTTGATCGCCGCATGGACGCTCGAATATACGCAGGAAGTGTACAACTACTTGAAAGAAGTAGAACCTGCACGTCTCGAAGAACTCGTGTCGACACTCGGCATCACGGATGCTGAACTTGCGAAGTGGGCAGACATCCAAACGAAGATGTATTATCCAAAAGATGATCTCGTTCCAGATGTTTTCATGCAACAGGACGGATTCATGGATAAAGAGCAGATTTTGGTGAAAGACCTCGATCCGAGACATCTTCCGCTCAACCAAAACTGGTCATGGGATCGCATTCTTCGCTCGAACTTTATCAAACAAGCAGACGTCCTCCAAGGACTCTATACGTTCGGTGACCGCTTCACGGTCGAACAGAAGCGTGCAAACTTTGACTTCTACGAGCCACGCACGGTTCACGAATCGAGCTTGTCACCATGCGTCTACTCGATCATTGCGGCAGAAGTCGGTTATGAAGACAAAGCGGTCGAGTTGTACCAACGTTCGGCGCGCCTTGACCTCGACAACTATAACAATGACACGGAAGACGGATTGCACATCACGTCGATGGTCGGTTCGTGGATGTCCATCGTTCATGGATTCGCTGGAATGCGCATTCAAGAGGATAACCTCTCGTTTAGCCCGATGATTCCGAAAGATTGGAACGGTTACTCGTTCAACATGCTCTGGCGCGGCCATCACTTGACGGTCACATCATCACGTGAACAAGTGACAATCAAGCAAACAGGTGGTACAGACGTGACCATCCATGTGTATGGAAATGCGGTAACGGTTCCTGCGAATGAATCGATTACAATCGAGACAGTGAAAGCGTGACCAATCGTTTCATACGAACAAGCCGACCTCGGTCGGCTTGTTTTTGTGTGAAAAACTTATCGGATTTCCTGCATATTTGCTGTATGCAGCATGAATAATCTATGTTATCTTGATTCTTAGCTATTTTGAGAAAGGGGAGTTGAAGCTTGACGGAAGCCGTTAAAGAACATACACGAATCGGGGTTGTCTCGATCATCGGAGGATTGTTCGTTGCCTTATCCATGACATTATTTTTAATTCCAGCTGGCGTCTATTCGACAGGATTTACGGGTCTTGCCCAAATCTTGACGAAATTGTTAGAGGGTACACCGCTTGAATTAGGGGAAGGACTCTGGTTCTTTATTCTGAACGCACCACTGCTCGTCGTCAGTTATTTTATGCTCGGGCGGAACATGATGATCCATACGCTGGTCAGTGTCGCCTCGGTCACGTTGTTCATTCGTTTGCTTCCGCAATCGCAGCTTCTCTCGGACGATCCACTTTTGAACGCTGTATTTGGCGGTGTGCTCTTGGCAATCGGCTCGGGGATCACGATTCGGTATGGAGCCTCGACGGGTGGCTTTGACATCGTTGCGCTGATTCTCGCGAAGTTTACGAACAACTCGGTTGGGGTCTATCTCTTCTTGATGAACATGATGATTGCCCTCGCAGCAGGTGCCTTGTTCGGATGGCCGACAGCGCTTTATACGATCGTCTTCTTGTATGTGACGTCAAAAGTCATCGATGAGATTTACACGAATACACAGCGTCAAACGCTCTTCATCGTGACGAATCACCCGGACGAGGTGACAAAGGAACTACATCAACACGTGTTCCGCGGGATCACGCTCATGCCGGCAATCGGAACATACTCGAAAGTCGAGAAAGCAACGCTCATGATGGTCGCACAACGACACGAGGTGCGTGAGATCACGCGCATCTGTAAAGATGCAGACCCATCGGTTTGGATCAATATTTTACCGACAGAGGACGTCGAAGGGACGTTCCGTCGCTAAACATGAATAAATCATAAAAAGCACCGACTTAGAAAAGTCGGTGCTTTCATTATACCTTGATGCCAAGTCGCTCTTCTAAGAAGAAGGCAATCCCGTCATCCATATTTGAAGCCGTCACTTCGTTGGCTACATTCTTCAATTGGTCGATGGCGTTCCCCATCGCGACACCGGTACCGACATAGTCGAGCATCTCGAGGTCGTTCTCTTCGTCACCGAACGCGATGATGTGCTTCCGGTCGATGTTCAAATGCTTCGAGACCTCTTGAAGTCCAAGTGCCTTCGATGTGTTTTTGCTCATGACTTCAATCATATGTTCGGGCATACGCCACTGACGGTTCAATACCGCCTCCGCATGAATGTCATCGAGTTGGGAGCGGACGTGCGCGACGTGATCTTTTGTCGCATGAATCAATAAGGACGTCGGCTCGTCCTGCAAATGCGTCAACAAGTTACCTGATGTGACGCTGAGCGCACGTTCTGCATACGGACTATAGAACTCTTGCGGGTCTTTTTGGAAGTACACGTGGTCCGTCACTTCGACGACGATATTGTGTGCCTTCGTATCCGCTACTTCTTCAATGATGTCATGGGCGGTCTTGAGCGGAATCGGTCGGTGTGTCACCGCATAATTCGCATCTTTCGGGTGATGTACGAGCGCACCGTTGAAGTTGACGAGTGGTGTCGTCAATCCCATTTGCTCATAGTACATGATCGAATGGCGCTTTGGACGCCCTGTGGCGATCATGACTTCATGACCAGCTTCACGCGCCGCTTGAAGTGCGCGAAGGTTTCGTTCGCTGATTGTTTTATCATCTCTTAATAACGTTCCATCTAAATCGACTGCGATTAAATAACGTGACATCAGTCATCCTCTTTTCTTCACAATGATGTTTCTACGACCGTATCACATTTTTCGATTTGACGGAAAGAATATACAATCGAAGTCGCATATTCTATTCGAACAATGCTATACTAATGTCGTATGAATTTTTACGAATCATCTGTGAGATGGAGGGGACGTTCAATGCGTTATTTAGTGACATTGATCTGGGCGATTGTGCTCTCAAATACAGCGGTATTTATCATTTCTGCCGTTGATGGTGTAGAGTTCAACGCGATGCTCGCGACAGGATTTGGCGTGGCCATCACAATCTTCGTTGCAATTCTCGATGTCTTGAATCAAGACATGGGAATCAGCGACGTTGCACAAGAGAAGTAAGCCGTCTACAATCAAACTGACTCGTGCATGAGTCAGTCTTTTTTCTTTATTCAACATAGAGGAGGATCACACATATGAAAAACCCTGAAAAACGCGCGAATTTTATCACGTTCGCCATTATCGGTGCGATTATCGTCATCGGAATCGGTTTGTTGTACTTTTTAAATGGAAACAATACTGACGATGGTGTCAACGCCGTCACAGCAGATGAATTGCAACAACAATTAGACCAAGATGGTGAAGTCGTCGCTTACTTCTGGCAAACGGGCTGCGAATACTGTGAGCAAGTGAAGCCTTATGTCGAACCTCTTATCGAAGAATATGATGCGGTCTCGATCAACTTGTCTGACCATAACGTATGGACGACGTATGGGATTGAAGGTACGCCGACTATCATCCGATTTGAAGATGGAAAAGAGGTCGGTCGAATTGAAGGAGCCGTCTCTGAACAACAATACGAGACGTTCTTTAAAAATGAGGAGGCCAAAGAGGAATGAAGCGTCGTTTCTACCAAACGTTATTTGAGCTGAACGCCTCGCCTTGGATCGCCAAACGTCTCAAGCGTTTCGCAGAATCAGATGTGAGTCGTCACTTGATTCCATCGTTTGCAAAAGTATATGACATTGCGGTAGAAGAGGCAGAGCAACCGCTTGCTGCCTATCCATCATTGCATGCGTTCTTTACCCGTCACTTGAAGACGGGAGCACGTACGATTGATGAGTCGTCCGATACCCTCGTAGCACCGTGTGATGGCAAGTTATCGGTCATCGAATCGATTTCAGAAGACAGTCGTTTCGAGGTGAAAGGTCAGTCGTATACGCTTGCGGAGTTACTCGGTTCTCAACAAGAAGCAAGACGTTATGCAGGGGGGACGGTCGTCGTTCTCTACCTCAGTCCGCGCGATTATCACCGCGTCCACACACCGCTCTCTGGTCGTGTGCTCAGTCACTATGAGCTCGGGGACCGTTCGGCACCGGTGAATGAAATCGGATTGACGGAGACGGTTCGACCGCTCTCACGCAACTACCGTCGCGTGACGCGCTTTGACAGCCCAGCCGGAACGTACGAACATATCATGGTCGGTGCCTTGAACGTCAACACGATTGAGTGGACGCTCGAAGGAGACCAGGCGGGCAAAGGAGAAGAGGTGGGATACTTCTCGTTCGGTTCGACCGTCGTTCTTTGTTTTGAGAAGGATACGATTCAAATGGACCGTGAAAAGATCGGTCCGGTTCGACTCGGTGAAGTCATCGGGACAATCAAATCCAACTAATTTTGTGTCAATTTTCTTCCGACCGAACGATAGACTAGTCGTTTGGTCGGTTTTCGTTTACCATAGAAGGGATATCAATACTTGTATAAGTAGTTGAATCGTTTAGCTAATTGGAGGAATTTTACGTGTTTAATCGACTTTATCCGAAACAGTTCGTCGCGTCTGTGTTTGACATCGACCTACAAGAATTGAAAGACCGTGGGGTGCGCGTCATTTTGACGGACCTTGATAATACACTCGTGGCGTGGGACGTCCCACATGCGCCAGAGCTTTTATTGATGTGGCTTGAAAAAGTGAAATCATACGGTTTCGATGTGATTGTCGTATCAAATAATAACGAGAATCGTGTACGAACATTTACGGAGCCGCTCGGCCTTCATTATGTCGCTCGTGCTAGAAAACCATTACCATCTGGATTTAAAGCGGCACTCTCGAAATATGGGTACTCGCCGAAGGAAGCCATCTTCTTAGGGGACCAGCTGTTCACAGACGTTCTCGGGGCAAACATGGCAGGCATTCATGTCATTCATGTGCAACCGGTCGTTAAAACGGACGGACTCGTCACGAAATTTAACCGGATGCTCGAAAAAGTGGTCTTCGCACATATGAAGCGTCGTGGGAAGTATGTATTGATCACGAAAAAAGTGGAAGAACTTGCCGTTGACGCACAACGGGCAAAAGTCGCGGTCGCTGAAAAAATCGGTGAGGCCATGCATCCACGTTCCGAAGATTCACATAAAAAAGATGAATAAGACCTCGAACGCACAGGAAGAAGGAGGCTGCCCATGTACGGCGAGCAAGGCGTCGGAATTAACGCTTCAGGAGTAGCAGCGAGGTGCTACGGTGAATGAAGAAGGGGAAACCTGAACGGCAGTAAGTATAACTATGGAAGAAACAAAACGATATTGCGCTGGGTGCGGCGTAGCCATCCAAACGGAAGACCCGAACGGGGTCGGCTATGCACCGAAATCGGCACTTGACCGTGAGATTGTCATTTGCCAACGTTGCTTCAAATTGAAGCACTATAACCAAGTTCAAGATGTGGAGTTATCAGATGATGACTTCTTGCGCATCTTGAATGGTATCAGTTCAAAAGAAGCACTCGTCATCAAAATCGTCGACATTTTCGACTTCAATGGCAGTTGGCTTCCGGGTCTTCAGCGCTCAGTCGGGTCGAACCCGGTACTGTTAGTCGGAAACAAGGTCGACTTGTTACCGAAGTCGGTCAACCCGAACCGGATGGCGAACTGGATGAAGGCAGAGGCAAAAGAACTCGGCTTGAACCCAATCGACGTTCATTTGATCAGTGCGAAAAAAGGACATGGCATCGATGAACTCGCTGAAAAGATTGAGTACTACCGCAAAGGCAAAGACGTCTTTGTCGTCGGTTGTACGAATGTCGGGAAGTCGACACTCATCAACCAGGTGATCAAACGTTTCGGTGAAGAGGATGAAGCCATCATCACCGTCAGTCATTTCCCGGGAACGACGCTTGACTTGATCGACATTCCGCTCGACGATGATGCGAACTTGTACGACACACCAGGAATCATCAACCGTCATCAAATGGCACACTATGTCGATGCGAAAGATTTGAAGACGATCACACCGAAGAAAGAAATCAAGCCGCACGTGTTCCAGTTGAATCCGCAACAGACGCTCTATTTCGGCGGATTGGCACGTTTAGATTATCTTGAAGGAAATAAGCGATCGTTCGTCATTTATATGTCGAATGAATTGAAAGCACACCGTACGAAACTCGAACGTGCCGATGAGCTCTATGACCAACATATTGGGAAGATGCTCAACCCGCCGAATGAGAAGACACTCGAAATCTTACCGCCACTCGTCCGTCATGAGTTCAGCTTACGGGACGGCGTGAAAACGGATATCGTGTTCAGTGGTCTCGGTTGGGTCGCGATTCACGGAAAAGGTGGCCGTATCGCAGCATGGGCTCCAAAAGGCGTCGCAGTCACACTTCGCGAGGCGCTCGTATGAATCTGGCCGTCATCGGTCACCCGATTGCTCATTCGCTCTCTCCCCAACTGCACGAGCAGTGGTTGAGGGCGTCTGGGCTTTTCGGGCGTTATGAGGCCATCGATGCCACACCAGATCAACTCCCAGCCTTATTTGCGGCAATGCGAGAAGGGGACTGGGATGGATTCAATGTCACGATTCCCTATAAAGAGGTGGTCGTTCGGTATCTCGATGACCTTGACGAAGCGGCGAAACATGCTGGAGCCGTCAATACGGTGTATAAACGAGACGGGCGACTTATCGGGACGAATACGGACGGGGCAGGTCTTGTCCAAGCGCTGATGCCATACACAGACTTTACAGGGCGTGTCCTGATTGTCGGTGCCGGAGGAGCGGCTCGGGGGATTGTCCAAGCTCTCCCGACGCGTGACGTGACGATTGTCAATCGAACTGTGGAACGGGCAAAAGCGCTCGCCGACACGTTCGGAGTCGTCTACACGACGTTCGATGAGATGGACGTCTCTCGATATGATGTCATCATTCAGACCACTTCTGTCGGGATGGACGAGAGATCGACACCACTTTCATTAGAAGGATTACGACAAAACACGGTCGTTTGTGATATCATATATCGTCCACTTGTCACCCCGATGCTTCAAGAAGCGAAACGTCGCGGAGCCAAAGTTGTGACAGGTGTAGCCATGTTCGTCGGGCAGGGCGCGCTCTCGTTCGAGAAATGGACGGGCGTGAAACCGGACGAAACCGTTGGAAAAAAGTTAATCGAAGGATTATTGGAGGAATAATATACTATGTTATCAGGTAAACAAAAACGCTTTTTACGCGCAGAAGCGCACCATCTCTCACCAATCTATCAAGTTGGGAAAAATGGAGTCAGCGAAGCGATGTGTAAAGATATCGCCGACGCACTCGAGAAACGTGAATTGATTAAAGTTCAAGTACTTCAAAACTGCATGGACACGCCGAAAGATGTCGCTGGCGAGTTAGCTGAAGGCACACAGGCTGAAGTCGTTCAAGTGATTGGAAAAGTCATCGTCTTGTACAAAGAGGCGACCGAGAAAGAAAATCGCCAAATCAAACTCCCATGAGCCGAGTCGGCTTGATGGGCGGAACGTTCGACCCGCCGCATCTCGGACATCTGTTAATCGCGGAACAAGCGCGTGAACAGCTTGAACTTGATGAGGTGTGGTTCCTGCCGGCTGCGATTCCACCACATAAGGTCGGATTCAGCTCGGCAGACCACCGAATCGAGATGACGCGACGCGCCATACAAAATCAGTCCGACTTCAAGTTGAACTTGATTGAGTTTGAACGGAGTGAGCCGTCTTATACGGTCGAGACGATGAAACGGCTGATCGA
Source organism: Exiguobacterium sp. 8H (assembly GCF_902506255.1). Lineage (GTDB taxonomy): Bacteria > Bacillota > Bacilli > Exiguobacteriales > Exiguobacteriaceae > Exiguobacterium > Exiguobacterium profundum. The sequence goes on from NZ_LR733429.1 coordinate 56,620, forward strand.
ACAGTATCCGAATGATGAATTCTACTTTTTGATTGGTGCCGATTCACTCGTTTCGCTTGAATCCTGGTATGACTATGAGACGCTCATCCGTCTTGTCACGTTCGGTGCGGTCGCACGGCCGGGGACACGTTATTTGATTCCGGAGAAGGCAGACGTCCGCGCGATTGACATGCCGCAACTCGAGATTTCATCGACGGACATCCGGGAACGGGCGAAACGAGGCAAATCCATCAAATATCTTGTCCCGACGCCAGTCGAGGAGTATGTGAAGGAGCATAAGTTGTATGACGTTTGAAGAAGCGCACGAGTTGATTAAACAGACGCTGCCAGAAAAACGCTATATCCATACGCTCGGTGTCGTCGAGACGGCGGAACGCATGGCGGTTCAATTCGGTGAAGAGGTCGAACAGGCTCGTCTTGCTGCCATGCTTCATGATTATGCGAAGTACTTTGACGTCGAAGAAATGCGTCGAGTCGTCGTGGAAGAAGGGTTAGACCCGAATCTACTTGAGTACGGGGACGAGCTACTTCATGCGCCGGTCGGTGCGATTTTACTTTCCCGTCAATACGACCTGGATGACGCGGTGCTCTCGGCGATTCGGAATCATACGACGGGAGAGCCCGGGATGTCTCGGCTCGACCAAATTCTGTTCGTGGCTGATGCCATCGAACCGAATCGGGATTATCCCGGCGTCGACCGGTTGCGGGCAGAAGTGGAGCGCTCGCTCGAAGCAGCGGTTGTCGCGACACTGAAACAAACGATTGAATTTTTATTGAAGAAGTCGGTGCGTATTTTTCCACTGACGATTGAAACGTATAACGATTTTGTGAATATACCTTAGGAGGGTCAATATGACTGCAAGAGAAGAATTAGAATTGATTGTTAAAGCGGCTGACGATAAACGTGCCGAGGAAATCGTCGTACTCGACATGGAAGGGATTTCGCCAATCGCGGATTACTTCGTTATCTGTCACGGGAACTCGGAGAAGCAAGTCGAAGCGATCGCACGTGAAATCAAAGACGTTGCTGGTGAAAACGGCTTACCACTCCACAAGTTCGAAGGAATGGACACGGCACGTTGGGTCCTCGCTGACCTCGAGAACGTCGTCGTCCACATCTTCCATCGTGATGACCGTGATTACTACAACCTAGAGAAATTGTGGGCTGACGCGCCACACGTCGAAGTGGAAGTCGGCTAATGGCTTACGAAGGATTCGCCTATGTATACGACGAGTTGATGAAAGACGCGCCGTATGATGAGTGGGTCGCTTTCGTGCGTCGTCACGTCCAAGATGGCGCGACACTCGCTGATGTCGGGTGCGGGACCGGGTCGGCGACGATTCGCCTCGCAGAATATTACGATGTCATGGGGATCGACTTATCCGAGTCGATGCTCGAAGTCGCACAAGAAAAGGCGCTCGAGGTCGAAATCGAGTTGCCGCTTTGGGAACAGGATATGCGTGAGTTGGAGTTACCGGAACCGGTCGATGCGGTGACGATTCTCTGCGACTCCCTTTGCTATTTGCGAGACGAGGCGGACGTGATTGATACGTTTGAATCTGTCTACAATCAACTCAAACCAGGCGGCTTGTTCATCTTTGATGTCCATGCTCCGAACAAGATGCAGACGCTCTTCAACCAAAAGACGTATGCGTCAAACGGAGAAGATTGCTCATATATTTGGTTTGCCGACCCGGGAGAAGCCCCGCTGTCGGTCGTTCATGACTTAACGTTCTTCGTCGCGCTTGAAGATGGGACGTATGAACGAATTGAGGAGACACATGAACAACGGACGTATGAACCAGGGCAGTACATGCAATGGTTGATTGGTGCCGGTTTCCATGTCAAATCAGTCACCTCTGATTTCACCGAACATGCACCAGGAGCGGATGCCGAGCGCATCTTCTTCGTTGCCCAAAAATAAGCAAATCCCCGATTCTGACGAATCGGGGATTTTTGTCGTTATGCTTCGTGGCTGAACTGCCACTGGACGCCGAACTGGTCTTCGAGCATGCCGTACGCCTTGCTCCAAAACGTCTCTTGAAGCGGCATCAAGACACGTCCGTTCACAGAGAGCGCCTCGAACTCACGATGGATGGCCTCGAGGTCGTCTGTGACGACAGCGAGCGTGACATTGTCCCCGAATGTGACCGGTCCGTCAGGCATCGCATCAGAAAACATGAGCGATGAGCCGTGAACCGCGAGTCGGGTATGCAGCACAAGATTGGCCATTTCACTCGGCACCGGTTGACCGTCTGGACCAGGTTGATCACCGAACGTCATGATGTCTGGAGCGGCGTGGTTGAACACATCGGCATAAAAGGTTACGGCGTCTCGACAATTCCCATTAAAGTTGAGATACGGATTGATCGGCATAGCAAGTTCCTCCTCGAATTCATAATATTAATTATAGAACGTATGTTCGTAAATAGCAAGAGAGTCCAACTAAATTCAATTGTGTGGTTGAACACGATTGAGAGTTGGGAATAGAGCATATAGAGAACAAACTAGACGAAAGAAGGCGAAGCATCATGAAGCTCACGAAAGGACGTATCCTCGAATTTGGATTCGTCTTGTTCATGGCGATCATACTTATCACATCAATCATTGAAGAATCATGGTTCGATGCGAGTGTAGCGGGGGCCGGAATCATTTCTGGGCTCATCCCGTTCTTCATTGAAAAGACGTTTAAAACAGAACTCGATGGCAAGATGAAGGTGGCGTATATCCTGTTCTTGTTTGCCTCCCAGTATTTAGGATCGATTGTCGGACTATACGGGAATGGTTGGTGGGACACGTTCCTTCATCTCTTAAGCGGAATCTTTCTCGCATTCCTTGGATTCGACTTCTTCAGTAGGCTCGATGATGACATTCGGACCGAGATCCCGAAACGATTTTTGTTCGTATACATTGTCGTCTTTTCCATGGCTGGGGCGGCGCTTTGGGAGATGTATGAATTCACATCTGACGTCGTCCTGAACACGACGATGCAAGGGAACGGGAATGACGATACGATGGTCGACATCATCGCGGGGTCCCTAGGCGGTATCTTGGCAGCATTTTTCGTCGTGACGCTCCATCAACGTGAAAAATCCAAACAAAAGAGACATATGAAAAAAAGTTCGTGATTCACGAGCTTTTTATTTGTAATCATTCTAATCTTTGATTAATATCAAAATTGTAATGATTATAAATAATGGGAGGCAATCATATGGATCAACACCGTCAACTAACTACTAACCAAGGCGTACCAATCGGGGATAACGCCAACTCCATCACTGCGGGTCGTCGGGGCCCGACGCTTCTCGAAGACTACCAACTAATTGAGAAATTAGCGCATTTCGATCGTGAACGAGTACCAGAACGTGTCGTTCACGCGAGAGGCGCAGGGGCGCATGGTGTCTTCACTGTAAAAAATAGTATGAAACGCTATACGAAAGCCGCATTCTTGCAAGAAGAAGGGCAAGAGACGCCTGTGTTTGCGCGCTTCTCGACCGTCATCCACGGATTAGGTTCACCGGAGACGCTTCGTGACCCACGCGGTTTCGCCGTCAAGTTTTACACGGAAGAAGGGAACTATGATTTCGTCGGAAACAACTTACCGGTCTTCTTCATCCGTGACGCGATTAAATTCCCGGACGTGATTCACTCGCTCAAGCCGGACCCACAAACGAATCTTCAAGACCCGGACCGCTTCTTCGACTTCATGTCGCTCACACCGGAATCAACGAACATGCTCGTGCATCTCTTCAGTGACGAGGGAATCCCAGCATCGTATCGCCACATGCGAGGGTCATCCGTCCATTCCTTCAAGTGGGTGAATGAATTCGGCAACACGGTGTACATAAAGATGCGCTGGGTACCGAAGCAAGGGATTCAAAACTTGTCGATGGAAGAAGCGGCGAAAATCCAAGCAGAAGACTTCAACCATGCGACACGTGATCTGTTCAACGCCATTGAAAATGGAGACTATCCGGAATGGGATCTATATGTACAGATTCTCGACCCAGCGGACATGGACAACTTTGACTTCGACCCGCTCGATGCGACGAAAGATTGGTTCGAAGATGTCATCCCGTATCAATTGGTTGGAACGATGACCCTCAACAAAAATGTCGATAACTTCTTCGCCGAGACTGAGTCTGTCGGTTTCAACCCAGGCGTCCTCGTACCAGGGATCCAGCCGTCAGAAGACAAGATGCTCCAAGGACGACTCTTCTCGTATTCGGATACGCAACGTTACCGCATCGGACCGAACTATCTCCAACTCCCGATCAACTGCCCGTTCGCTCAAGTCGCGAACAACCAGCGTGACGGGGCGATGCCGTTCAAGCAACAGACGAGCCCGGTCAACTACGAGCCGAACCGTTACGAAGACACGCCGAAGCCGAATGCGGACTATATCGAGACGCCGCAACCGATCACAGGCGTGACGGGTCGTCAGAAGATTGAGAAGACGAATGACTTCGGACAAGCCGGAGAGGTGTATCGTCGCTATTCTCAGGAAGAGAAGGATGCGCTCGTTCGTAACCTCGTGGCGCATATCAAAGAAGTTCGTCACGAGAAGACCGTTCTCCTCTTGATCTGCAACTTCTATCGTGCGGACCGTGAACTCGGAGAGCGTCTCTCGAAAGAGTTGAACGTCGATCTCGCACCATTCTTGAATCAAATGTCGAACTAAACACGTAACCGCGGTCTTACACCGCGGTTTTTTTCTATGCGAAAAGACGCCTCTCTCGTGGAGAAACGTCTCGTTCGTCATAGTTATTCCCCGACCATCCCGTCACCGTCTCGGTCGTCCATGTATTGATACAGCCAATGGTCACGCGTGATCGGCATCTCGAATCCGGCGTTCTTTGCTTCTTTGATTGTCACTTGTCCGTTTCCGTCAAGGTCGATATCGGATAATTCCCGTTCCTCGACTGGTTCCGTCGTCACTGCAGGAGGGGAATCATCCGTCAATCCGAGCGATTCGTTCACTTCCTCCGGATCCACGTTATCATACGTATCGGTGACCGTATTGCCCCGTACGGTATACGTGTATTGGTAGCGGGAAGGAATCTGAGTCGTCGTGTTCGGATAGGTGATGATGGCTTCGAAGTCTTTCGCCCCGCCAGCCTTCCGGATGACATCTTCCATGAATGCCTGGTCGCCGTAACGGTTGAGTGCGCTGTTTTGTGGCGTGATGTTATAGGCGTTCGAGACACCGCCAAGTGAATCGGCGATGATATGGCCTTCGTCGAGGTTAGGGTCTTCGACACCCGGAACTTTCGCCTCGTCTGCATAATAGCGTCCTGAAGAATTGACGTCTTCGGTCTCGTCGTTTTGAAGAATGATCTCATCAGCAATCACGCGAACCAGTTGACCGTGTTCGTTCGTGAACGCCCAGTACTCTCGGTCGCCAAAGCCGATATCAACGACGACATTCGCCTCCCGTGTGCCGGACTGATTGCCGCCATCGACCTCGATCTTCGTATAGCCTTCAAATACATCGCCTTCAGATTTAGGGGTCTCGGTGGTTTGTTCCTCTTGTACAGGTTCCTTTTCCACTGTTTCTTCGGTTGACATCGACGTCGAGACACTCACGTCGGCATCCGTGCAGCCTGAGAGGAATAGCACCCCAAGTAGGAATGGGATGTAAAATGGTATTCTTTTCATCTATATCGCTCCTTATTCGAAGTTACGCTATCGTATTTACTATGTAGCTTATAATGATAGCATAAGAAAACGAGATGTGAGCGTCCTCCCTTCAAAATGTGCCCGATGGATTCCTCTCATTTGTGGATTCAGATAGCTTATGCCAAGATTGAAAAAAAGGGGGAAGAACGTATGAACGAAGTGATTGAGACTTTATTGAACCACCGTTCCGTCCGCGATTTTACGGACGAGAAATTGACAGACAAACAAATCCAGACCATCGTCGAGAGCGCACAACGGGCATCGACGTCTAGCTTTATCCAGGCCTACTCCATCATCGGGGTGACCGATGAAGCGAAAAAGAAACGACTCGCTGAGATTGCGGGCAACCAGAATTACGTGGTCGAGAACGGTCACTTCTTCGTCTTTTGTGCGGATTTGCATCGCCATGAGGTGATTGGTGAACTGCAAGAAACAGAAGTGTCCGCAACACTTGAGACCGATGAGAAACTGCTTGTCGCTGTGATCGACGCTGCACTTGCCTCACAAAATGCGGCAGTGGCGGCAGAGTCGATGGGGCTCGGAGTCTGCTATATCGGTGGCATTCGGAACGACCTCTTTGCGGTGAAAGAAGTGCTCGCATTGCCGGAACGGGTCATTCCGCTCTTTGGCATGGCCGTCGGTGTACCGGCTTCAGTCGAAGATCAAAAGCCCCGTCTACCGTTCCATCATATCTACCATGAGAACGCATACGAGGCGAATCCAGAACGGATCAAACAGTCACTTTCGGATTACGACGCGTTGATCCATGATTACTACATGGTCCGGGGATCGAATCCGCGTAAAGACACGTGGACTGGCCAAATGGGACGCATGTTGTCGAAATCGACACGTCTTGACGTCAAAGACTTTTTGAAAGCACAAGGCTATTTGAAGCAATAAGATAAACCGCCGACAACTCTTTGTCGGCGGTTTTGTCATGTTCAATTCAATTGGGCGTCGAGCCAATTCTTGTCGATGGCACCAAATTGCTTCGCGATGATCACACCCGATTCATCGAGCACATACGTCGTCGGCATCGCTTGAATCCGATACGCATCTCCGACTTGGCCGTCACGGTCATAGACGACGGTAAATGCGTCTTCATACGGTTCGACGAACGAGACGGCATCGGCGGGGTCGCGTTCACTCGTCGTCGTGTTGACGGCGACGATGGTCACGTCATCTCGCTCTTTCGCGAACGCCGCCATATCCGGCATCTCCGCCCGACAAGGCGGGCACCAGGACGCCCAAAAGTTGACGACGACGCGCTGACCACGTAGTGAAGTTAAGTCGAATGTACTCCCATCGGTTCGCTGTAATTCGAACGAAGGGGGAATTTGCCCGATGTTCAAACCGGTTGACGCCGTCTCTGTCGTGACAGATTGTGTCGCTTTCTCTGGCAGGACAGCATTCACGACCGCGAGAACGACCAGGACTCCGACACTAATTTGAATCACTTTCTTTGAAGGGCGGGCGAGATAGACCGTCAATCCGAAGAGGACGAGGGCGATGACAATCATCCACCATTGAATCTGTCCGACCGCATATGACTTAAATAGCCAGATGCCGGATGCACCGCATACTGTCCAAAGAATGTTTCCACGAGTCGGTTCATGCATCCAGCGCCACGTCGTTCCGAGTAGCAGAAAAATGAGCATGGCGCTCCATAGATGAATCGGCTGGTCGGAAAGGTTCAAAATCGTCCCGTATACTGGAACCGCGAGTGTCATCCCGAACCAAATGAGGAGTCCGCTCAGCACCCAATACCCTAAAAGGTTCCGGTCGAGTCGATAGACGAACCAAAGGACGACAGCAGCTGCAATCCATTGAGACCATACGCCTCCTGTGGCATAAAGAGCGAGCGATAGGTCACGTGTCGTCAACAGACCGATGACGATGGCACTTCCTTTCCAGGCAAGAAAACCATAGAACCATGTCCCGATGACGGCTTCACGCTGTTTACTCGACAACCCGAGAAAGCGGAAGATGCCGTAAAGGACGGCAAGGCTTAGTAAAAAGATGAGTAAATCGAAACGAATGTTGAGTGGACCGATGGCGACCACGTCTTTCCCTCCTAAACAAAAGGCGCCCCTCTCAAAGCGGGCGCCATATTCATAGTCAGTATAGCATTACTTGATTTGTTGAGCGTTCAAGACAGTCTTCATCGCGCCGTAGCCACCGAGGATATTGTGGATATCTTTGTAGCCGAGCGATTGAAGGATACTTGCTGCCATGCGTGAACGGACGCCTGACGCACAATGCACCGCAATCGTTTGGTCTGTCGGAAGACCTTCGTGGTCACGTGCGAGCTTACCGAGCAAGATACGTTCTGCCTTTTCGTAATGGCTCGCGTTCCATTCTGTCGCGTTTCGAACGTCGAGGACGAACACGTCACCTTTTTCAGCAGCTTCAATCGCTTCTTCTGCCGTCACGTCCGTATACGTTTCCGTCAAAAGTGATGCATCGAGTTCTTCGGCTGGGACGATGAAGCGAAGACGGTCGAGACCGATTGATTGGAGGTCCGTTTGTACTTGATCGACGTTTTCTGCACTTGCGATAATCGTGATGTCTTTGTCGAAGTTGACGAGCCAGCCTGCCCAAGAAACGAACTTGTTGTTATACGGGATGTTGATTGTCCCTGGTACGTGACCATTTGCGAAATCTTCACCTTTACGTGTATCGACGACTTGCGTTTCTTCGACGAGTGTATCGAGCCGGTCCGACTCGACGACTTCAGGACGAGCGATGTCCGTTGTCTCTTGAATGCCTTCTTTGTTTACTTTCTTCATCATGGCGAAGTAGTTCGGCGGTTCTGGTTGATCCGTCGTCAATTCTTTGATGAAGGCATCTTTGTCCGTCATTTGAAGCGCCCAGTTCGTCGCTTTCTCGTAACCGACCGTCGATGTTGGGATCGCACCGAGTGCTTTCCCGCAAGCACTACCTGCGCCGTGTCCTGGCCAGACTTGAACGAAGTCAGGAAGTGCCATGAATTTTTTGAGTGAATCAAACATTTGTTCCGCACCGATTGCCGTCGTTCCTTTCACACCGGCTGCTTCTTCGAGAAGGTCAGGTCGACCGATATCTCCGACGAAGACGAAGTCTCCTGTGAAGATCCCCATCGGTTGTGTCTGGTTGCGGTCATAAAGAAGGAACGAAATATGTTCCGGTGTGTGACCAGGTGTGTGCATGACTTCGAGTGTCACGTTTCCGATCTTGAACGTGTCGCCTTCTTTGACGAGTTGTGCGTCGATTTCTTTCGCGAATGCATACTTCCAAGAAGCATCACCTTCGTCTGATAGATAGGCTTTCGAACCTGTGCGCTTCGCGAGTTCGAGTGAACCGGACACAAAGTCCGCATGGATATGCGTCTCTGCCGTTGCGACGATGTTCATGCCTTCTTTTTTCGCTTCTTGAAGATAAGGCTCGATGTTACGGGCCGGATCGATGAAGATCGCTTCTCCCGTCATTTGGCAACCGACCATATATGAAGCTTGTGCTAGTTTCTCATCATAAAAATAACGTAATAGCATATAAATTTCCCCCTATGAGTAAAGTAATCGTTTATTCGACTTCGCCTTGCCAGCTCATCATCCCACCGTCGACGTTCGTGACGTCGAATCCGAGTGAGTCAAGATAAGCAGATGCGTTCATGCTGCGTCCACCGGCTGCGCAAATGACGTGAATCGGTTTAGAGCGATCGAGCTCATCGACTTTTGCCCCGAATTCAGAAAGTGGTACGTTTTTCGCTTGTTTGATGTGACCTCCAGCATATTCATCCACCTCTCGTACATCGATGAGGTTGAGTGAGTCGTCAGCTTGAAGTAACGCTTCTAATTCAGTAGTCGTAATCGTCTTCATGAGTCTTTGATCTCCTTTTCATGGTTAAGGTTTTTGGCAACGAGAATGTTTCGTTGGCTTTAATATACCCCCTAAGGTATAATGAGCGCAAGTGAAAAGAATTGGAGGGGAAAATATGAAGAGGATTTCCTTATTTGTCGGAACTTTGGCTGTTATCGCAATTTTTATCTTTGTAATCACATCAGGAAAGGATGAAATTACGAAAGTTGACGTCGAAACTCTACAAAACAAATTGGAAAACAAGGAAATAACGCTTCTTGATGTACGCGAAGTATCGGAATACGATGGGGGGCATATTGAAGGGTCGGTGAATGCACCACTTTCTTCATTAGATGCAAACCATCTGCCGTATCCGAAAGACGAACCAATCTATGTGATCTGTCGGAGCGGTAACCGAAGTGCCCAGGCGGCTAGTCAATTACAGGATGCCGGCTATACGGAAATCTATGACGTATCAGGCGGGATGATGGCTTGGGAATCGATTGAATAAGTAGAGAAGACGAAAACAAATGGAGGAGTCAATATGGAGTTCGGGTTTATCATTACAATCTTTCTAATTGGATTTATCGGGTCGTTCATTTCAGGGATGGTCGGAATTGGCGGGTCGATTATCAAATATCCGATGTTGTTGTACATCCCACCGCTTTTAGGATTTGCTGCTTTTAGCGCACATGAGGTTTCAGGAATTAGCGCCATTCAAGTGTTCTTTGCAACAATCGGTGGGATTTATGCCTATCGTAAAGGTGGATATTTAAACAAACAGTTAATCCTCTATATGGGTGTGTCGGTCTTAATCGGAAGCTTCATTGGAGGGTACGGGTCGACGATTTTATCGGAGACGATGATCAATGTCGTATATGCCGTACTCGCAACGATTGCGACAATCATGATGTTCTTGCCGAAGCCGCAAGTAGACGACATGCCACTTGATCAAGTGCAGTTCAACAAAGTGATTGCGGCAAGTTCAGCATTCGTCGTGGGAATTGCGGCAGGAATCGTCGGGGCAGCGGGAGCCTTCATTCTCATGCCGATCATGCTTGTCGTCTTACGCATCCCGACGAAGATGGCGATTGCGAGTTCCCTCGCCATCACCTTCATCTCGTCGATTGGCTCGACGTTCGGTAAAATCATCACCGATCAAATTGTCTGGGGTCCGGCCATCATTATGATTATCGCGAGCCTGATTGCCGCTCCAATCGGGGCGAATGTCGGGAAGAATATGAATACGAAAGCACTCCAATGGATTTTAGCGCTACTCATCTTAGCGAGTACCATCAAAATTTGGAGCGACTTAATCGCATGAAAAAATCACGACGCCTATTTTCTGGCGTCGTGATTTTTTACGTTACTTCGTAATGAAATAGTAGAGAAGTCCGAGCCCGATAAACGAGACAGGGAGCAAGATGATGTAGAGCCAAGAAACCATCGACCAGCTCTTCTTTTGGTTGTACGTGGAGCGGTCTTTCCCGAGCCCGACCATAATAGTGAAAATCATTGCAATTAAACAGACGAGCAAGGCTAATCCGATTGTTAGGTACAAAAACATCACACCCTTTACTGACCGTTATAACTTAAGAATAGCGTGAACTACTCGCCACTTATTTGCTTCGCAAATTGAAGGGGGAGCTTCTTGGGAAGATCGTACTTTTATTAGCCACGATTATTTACCAAGCTCGTCGGGGGGTTCCCACCCTGAAGGAATTCGTTTTAGTTTGCCAACATCAACAGATTGATGCTCGCGTTGATGTCTCGATCATGATGAACACCGCAATGAGTACACGTCCATTCACGAACATCCATCGTCTTCTTCTCGCCTTTGACGCCACAAGAAGAACAGATCTGCGTCGATGCGAACCAGGGGTCTGCCTTGATGAGCGTCCGTCCGTAGAACTTGCATTTGTATTCCAACTGTCGGACGAACTCGTACCAACTGACATCCCCGATGGACTTCGCTACCTTGTGATTCTTCATCATGTCCTTCGACTTCAATGTCTCCACGACGATGACTTGGTTCTCGTCAACGATCCGTCTCGACAGCTTGTGAAGGAAGTCCTTGCGTTGGTTCGCGATCTTTTCGTGTTTCTTGGCCAAAAGTAACTTGGCTTTTTCACGATTCTTACTCCCGATCTTCTTGCGTGACAAAGCGCGCTGCGCCTTCTTGACCTTCGCTTCGGACTTCCGGATGAGTCGGGGGTTGTCAATCTTCTCCGAGACCATCGCGTCGTTCGTCATGACGGCGAAGTGTTTTAGGCCGAGATCGATTCCGACCTTGTTCTCGGCTGGGATCCACTTTTCCTCATCTTGATTGACGAGGATGGAGATGAAGAACTTGCCCGTCCTCGTCATCGAGACCGTCGCCGACTTAATGATTCCCTCGAACGGGCGATGTTGTTCGAACTTCACGAAGCCGATTTTAGGCAGTCTCACCTTGCCGTTCTCGATGCGGATCGTGCCGTGCTGGTTGTTCGTCGTGTAGGAGGCGCGCGACCGCCGTCTCGATTTGAACAACGGGAAGCCGCCCGTCCCGGCGAAGAACTTCGCGAACGCGGTGTCGAGGTTCAGCTTCGCGTTCGCGAGCGCGAGGCTGTCCGCCTCGGCGAGGAACGGGAACAGGCGCTTGTAAGAGGCGGGTGTCGCCGGTTTCCGTCTCGTCCCGTCCCCCGCTTTCGCCTCCTCGCGGATGGCGATGCGGTCCTCGAGCAGCTTGTTGTAGATGAACCGTGCGCAGCCGATCGTCTTGATGAGGAACTCTTCCTGTGCCGGCGTCGGGTGAAGCCTATATTTATAGCCTTTCAGCATGTCCGTCCCTCCTCCCTTCCGAAGATCGTGATGTGTCCTCCTCATCCGATACCCGTGGAGGGGGAGGGAGAATATGACATAATCACGAACTTTCGTTCGTAATTATGTCATAGGGAGAGAAGACTTTTGGACCGGGCGATTCATCTCCCACCTACGCTGGGCTACGCCCCGAGAAGCTTAGAGGAGGGAGAATTCTCGCCTGATTTAGTTAAAAGAAGAGCTTGAAAACGTTCTAAATGTTGGGATTTTGTGACCACGCTGATTACTATAAATCACTTTTGAATGTGACTCATATATTCAGACACAGGAGATATTTCAATTCCCAGTGCTTCATCGATAATCGTCAAGGCACTTTCGTGACGTTTGGATGTTTCTGCCGCCACACAATCACGAGGTACATATATATCATAGTCACGCATATATGCATCATTGGCAGAAAAGAGGATACAAATATCCGTCGCGACTCCGGTTAAAATCAATTTCGTCACGTTTAACTGACGAAGTAAAATATCTAACTGAGTTCCAAAGAAAGTGGAGTGCCTTGGCTTTATAATAAAATACTCTTCATCTTCCGGTTCGATTTGCGAGGCAATATGTTCACCCTTAGAAGCTTTTACATACTCAATGATGTCTTCCGTGCTATCTTTCCATTGTCCGAAGTTATCATTACAATAAATGACGGGCAAGTCCAACTCTTTAAAATGCTTTTTAAGCTCGAGAATCGGTTCAACAATCGCTTCCGTATGTTTACGTAGCATGTCGCCACCTTCAAAATCAAAATCATTGAACAAATCAATAATGAGTAATGCCGTCTTAGACATAGAAATACCTCCTTACTATAAAACTCCTATAGCAAAGAGGTACCACTTTTTCATTTGAAGTATGCTTATTCCGCGAACGTTTTACTGCGGAACATAAATGCCGTGATGAGATAGAAGGCGATGATATGAAGGGCGACATAGAAAATCGAGAAGCCCATCGTAGCGTCCATCGCTTTCATAAACTCTGGGTTGACGTCATAGATTGAAAGGTCTGTATGCAAGAAGACAATCCATTTCGCAAGCTCAGGTTTCCAAGCAACGAGAAGACCGCCGATGATACTTGAGGCGAAGTTTGCGAGTACCGTGAAACCGATGACGACGCCGACCGACTTGAAGACGACCGAGAACATGAGCGTCAAGAAGATGATGAAGATCGGTCCGCTCACACTGATGAGGATCGGACGGACGACATCCCATGTGACAGAGCCATCTAACGTGAGTGAGAACCCGAACGCGACGACTAAGATGAAAATGAATTGAAGCAACATGACGAGGACGGCCATGACGAGCTTCGACAATAAGATGCGGTCGCGAGAGTACGGGCTCATCAACAGGTGTTTCAACGTATCAAATTTCAATTCGTTCCCGACCATCTCTGCCGTAAAGACAATCGTAAAGATACTCAAGAAAGCGATGGCACCCATCGTTGAAAATTCAAAGAACGATGCCGCTTCTGGTGTCCCTTCACCACTGGCCAATACAGCGTATACGATGAGGATGATTGCCGTATACACGCCTAGGGCGACGTATGGTTTAATCGTACGACGCCATTTCATCCATTCATTGCTGAGTAATGAACGCATTGTTCGTACCTCCTTCTTTTTTCGTCAATTTCAAGAATTGTTCTTCGAGCGACTCGTGTTTCATACCAATCTGATAGACGGCGATATCGCGCTCGATTAATTGTTTCAGTAAGACCGGAATGTCTGTCTCTTGACGCGGTACGATAAACGACTCGGCAGACTGCTGGACGATTTTCACATCATCGAAGGCGAGTGCTGCGACGTCAAGTGCCTCGTTCATCTGCTCCTTGGCAACTTTACAGAGGATGACGCTGTCAGCCTTCGTCTGTCCGTCTTCCACTGACTTGATTTGTCCTTGGTCAATGATTGCGAAACGGTCGGTGATCAATTCCATCTCGCTCAATAAATGGCTCGAGATAAGGATGGCGATTCCGCGGTGGTCCGCAAGGTGGCGTAAGTAATTCCGAAGGTCGGCGATCCCAGCTGGGTCAAGACCGTTCGTCGGCTCATCTAAGATGAGCACTTTTGGGTTATGCAACAAGGCACGGGCAATCCCGAGGCGCTGTTTCATCCCGAGTGAGTACTGTTTGACTTTCATATCGAGCTTTCCGTCGAGTCCGACGAGGGCACCGAGTGCATTCAAGTCGACTTTTTTCAAGTTCGGAATCAAGTTCATCGCATGAATCAAGTTTTCCCGGCCCGTCATGTACGGATAGAATGCAGGATTCTCGACGATGGCCCCGATTCGGCTGAGCGCTTCTTGGCGGTTGTTCGCCACGTCATACCCATCGACTGTCACGGTCCCGTGCGTCGCAGGCATGAGGCCTGTGATGATTCGAATAGTTGTCGTCTTCCCGGCGCCGTTCGGTCCGAGGAATCCGAAAATTTCTCCTGGAACGACGTCAAAGCTGACATTTGTCAATACCGTTGCTTTTCCCATCTTTTTATGGACATTTTGTACGGATAACATGTGGTCACCTAGCTTTCTGTTAAGAGTAATAGTGTAATGCCTACACTCCCTATTACGGGGCTGTTTGAAATAAGGTTTCATCTTTTTTTGAAATTGTTGAAACAAATACATCAAGACACAATTTATCGATAAGCAAAACTTATTGAAATAGTATGGACGAATTGTGAATTTGTAAGGGTCTTTCTGCGACGAAAGGTGTAGTATGAAGTTGAGCGTAAGAGGCAAGATTTGGTTTTGTTCACCAGGGTAGGAGAAAGGTGAACTGCTTCGGGCTACATGTTAAAATGAAAGCGTTCACAGATTGGACGTTTAGGAATGGATAAGGGGGATTTATTCAATGGGAGAGTCGTCGAATGTTCACGAGAAATCGCAAGCATTTTATGGTCCTAACTTAGGCTACATCATTGAACTGTACGAACAATATTTGGAAGACCCATCATCGGTCGATGAAGAAACGCGTCGATATTTTGACGAATTTGGGGCACCGGAAACGTCGTCACCGACAGAAGTGCCGGTCTCGGGTCCATCGTTTGATTTAGAGAAGGTCGTCTCGGCGACACGGCTCATCAACGACATCCGTGCTTTCGGTCATAAAGCAGCTGATATTTATCCACTAAAAGATCACCCGCGCGAGCAGGAGTTATTCGAACTGTCACGCTATGATTTGACAGAAGAAGACTTAAAACAAATTCCAGCCCGCCTATTATCAGACGATGCACCAAAACCAAACGCGAGCGCCTTGGAACTATTCCGTCACTTGCTTGACGTTTATACAGGAACGGTCGCCATCGAACTCCGTCACTTAGATGACATGGAAGAGAAGAAGTGGATTCGCCGTCAAGTCGAGCAAGGGGCGTTACAGCAAACCTTCTCGAAAGAAGAAAAAATTGAGTTATTCAAACGTTTGGCTGAAACAGAACTGTTTGAATCATTCCTTCATAAAACATACGTCGGACAAAAACGCTTCTCGATCGAAGGATTGGATGCGATGGTGCCACTTCTCGATGCGATGGTCGGAGGCCTCATTTCGAGCGGTTCGGAACATATCAACATCGGGATGGCCCACCGTGGACGTTTGAACGTACTTGCCCATGTTCTCGGCAAACCATACGAAATGATTTTTGCGGAGTTCCAGCACGCACCGAACAAAGAATTGATTCCATCTGAAGGGTCAATCGGCATCAACTTCGGTTGGTCAGGTGATGTGAAATATCACCTCGGTCTTGACCGGAAAGTGGTCGAACAGCAAAAAGAAGTCCGTCTCAACTTGGCGAACAACCCGAGTCACCTCGAGTTCGTCGGGTCGGTCGTCGAAGGATACACGCGTGCCGCACAAGATGACCGTTCTGAAAAAGGATCGGCTGTACAGCACGACGATTTGGCAGCCTCAATCTTGATCCACGGAGACGCGGCCTTCCCAGGACAAGGTATCGTCGCGGAGACACTCAACATGACGAACTTGACGGGTTACCGTACAGGTGGGACGGTTCACGTCATCGCCAACAACACAATCGGTTTCACAACGGACCCGAACGATTCACGGTCGACGCGTTACGCAAGTGATATCGCCAAAGGCTACGAGATTCCGGTCTTCCATGTGAATGCGGATGATCCGGAGGCATGTGTTGCCGTCGCGAAGTTGATCAGTGAGTATCGTGCCAAGTTCCATAAAGATATCTTGGTCGACTTGATCGGGTACCGTCGTTACGGTCACAATGAAATGGACGAACCGATGAACACGAACCCGGTCCTTTACAAAGCCATCAAAGGACACCAGTCTGTCCGTCACGTCTATGCCGCACGACTTGAGGAAGAAGGCATCATGACGAAAGATGAGAAAGCGCAAATTGAACAAAAAATCGAACAGGCCTTGAAGGCAGCACGTGATCTCGTTCCTTCTGAAGAAGAAGATGCAGATATCGTATTACCGGATGCGGTCCATAAAGGATTCCCGAAAGTCGACACGAGCGTCGAACGGGAATTCCTCACGCAATTGAACGAAGAGTTACTGAACTGGCCGGAAGGCTTTGGTGTCTTCCATAAGCTTCAAAAAGTGCTCGACCGTCGCCGTGACGCGTTCAGCGAAGGTGGGAAAATTGACTGGGGTCATGCGGAAACGCTCGCCTTCGCGTCGATTCTTTCAGATGGTACGCCGGTCCGCTTGAGCGGTCAAGATTCAGAGCGTGGAACGTTTGCCCAACGGAACATCATGTTGAACGATGTCGAATCAGGTAAAAAATTCTCGCCACTCCATGAGTTGTCGACGGCGAAAGCATCATTCTCGGTCTATAACAGCCCGCTCTCAGAAGGTTCGGTGCTAGGATTTGAATATGGCTATAACGTATTCGCACAAGATACACTCGTCCTATGGGAAGCACAATACGGTGACTTCGCGAACTCGGCGCAAGTCATGTTCGACCAGTTCATCTCGGCGGGACGCGCGAAGTGGGGTCAAAAATCAGGCCTCGTCATGCTCTTGCCGCACGGTTACGAAGGACAAGGGCCGGAGCACTCAAGTGCACGTATGGAACGCTACTTGACACTTGCCGGGGAGAAAAACTGGACAGTCGCAAACCTTTCGTCTGCGGCACAATACTTCCATATTCTCCGTCGTCAAGCAGAGATGCTCGGGAAAGAAGAGATTCGTCCGATGATCATCATGACACCGAAGAGTCTGCTTCGTCACCCGCTCGCCACGTCACCAGTCGAGGCGTTTACGGAAGAGAGCTTTAAACCAATCGTCGAACAGCCAGGTCTCGGGGAGAACACAGAGAAAGTCGAACGTCTTGTTTTCTGCACAGGGAAAATGGCGATCGATCTCGCGGAAGCGGTCGGCAAGTCAGAAGAGTCACTCGACTTCTTGCATATCGTCCGTGTCGAAGAAATTTACCCGTTCCCGGTTCGTGAGATTCGTGATGTCATCAGTCGTTATCCGAACGCGCGTGAAATCGTCTGGGTTCAAGAAGAACCGAAAAACATGGGGGCTTGGACATATATCGAGCCTCGTTTAGAAGCGGTCACAACGAACCGACTCGATGTCCGTTATATCGGCCGTCGCCGTCGTTCGAGTCCGGCTGAAGGGAATCCGACAGCTCATAAACAAGAACAAGCACGCATCATCCGTGAAGCACTCTCTCGTGACGTCGTCTCGAGCGGTGCAGGCACGAGCACATATCAAAAAGATCGTAAATAAGTTAAGGGGGAACTCATTGTGATCGAAATCAAAGTACCGGAATTAGCAGAGTCCATTACGGAAGGAACGGTCGCGACATGGCTCAAGCAGCCAGGCGACCAAGTCGAAAAAGGGGAAGCAATCGTCGAGCTCGAGACAGATAAGGTCAATATCGAAGTCCCAGCTGACGAAGCGGGTGTGTTAGAAGAACAACTTGCCGGAGAAGGGGACACGGTTCAAGTCGGTGAAGTCATCGCACGTCTCGGTTCAGGTTCTGGTGGCGGAACGGCTGTCGCGACGAAGACGAAGACGGAAAACGCGACAGAAACGAAAACAGAAGCACCGACTGAGAAAAAGACAGAGTCTATTGAAGAAGGCAAGAAAGTCGAGAAACGTGAAGAGCACGTGGCGAGCCCGGGTAAAGGACCAATCGCGACACCTGCTGCACGCAAGCTCGCTCGAGAGAAAGGTATCGACCTTTCAGCTGTCCAAACGAACGATCCAATCGGTCGCATCAACGTCCATGACGTTTCAAAACATGAAGACAAACCAGCCGTGAAAGAGCAGAAACCAGCGGCTGCCACTCCGGCACCACAACCGGCAGCGAATGGGAAAGAAGAAGAGCGCATCAAAATGACACGTCGTCGTCAAACGATTGCGAACCGCCTCGTCGAAGTGCAACAGACGGCAGCGATGCTCACAACGTTCAACGAAATCGATATGTCGGCGGTCATGGCACTTCGTAAACGTCGCCAAGAGAAGTTCGTGAAAGACAACGATGTCAAACTCGGCTTCATGTCGTTCTTCACGAAAGCAGCAGTGGCAGCTCTCAAGCGGATGCCTTACTTGAACGCTGAAATCCAAGGCAACGAAATCGTCTTGAAGAAATATTATGATATCGGGATTGCCGTCTCGGCTCCAGATGGTCTCGTCGTTCCGGTCGTCCGTGAAGCGGACCGCAAAAACTTCGGGGAAATCGAGAAAGATATCCTTCACCTCGCGGACAAAGCGCGTAACAACAAGCTCGGGTTGAGTGATTTGACAGGTGGTACGTTCACGATCACAAACGGTGGCGTGTTCGGTTCACTCCTCTCAACACCAATCTTGAACGGACCGCAAGTCGCTATCCTTGGGATGCACTCGATTCAACTCCGTCCAGTCGCCATCGATGCGGATACAATGGAGAACCGTCCGATGATGTACGTGGCACTCTCGTATGATCACCGAATCGTAGATGGTCGTGAGGCTGTGACATTCCTCAAGCACATCAAAGACATGATTGAAGATCCAGAACAATTGTTGTTCGAAGCGTAAGAACAGGAAGTACTCGCTCCTATTTAGGGGCGAGTGCTTTTTTATGTCAGGTTTTAGAAAAAATCTTATTATAGGTTTTTTTGTTGAGTAAATATTTATGATGGAAATCAACGAGAAAAGACAATCGCGTCGATGCGATGCATCTGATCACCCATCAAAAAGTCTTGGCGACAGAAAAAGCGGGTGCCATCTCGATGACACATGAAAATCTGAAAGAGGTTCGTGACTATTTGGAGTTGTTGCGCGACAAGAATAAAATCAAAAACGATAACTATCTTCAACTCTGCGGAATCATTGAACGATGGGAACAAGCTATCTTCGATGAAATCGATAAAGAACAGGACGTATTGTTAGAGGAAATGTATGCTGTCATTGGATTCTTGAACGGACTGGCGACACGTGCAGAAGAAAGTCGTGGATACGGAAACGGAAGAATAAGCAAAAGGAGTTCATCATGAACTCCTTTTTGCATGGGGAAACGATGTCATGAGAGCGACTCATGGAAGGAAAGTTGGTGTTTCCCGTTCGCTTTTGACCGATATAACGCTTCGTCCGCTTGTTCGATAGCGATGTGCGGTGGTTCCGGTGGACTCCAAATGGACGCCCCGATACTAGCCCCGACTTTTACCGATACGATGTCTAGCGTAATCGGCTCAGAAATCATCTCGATGAGTGTGCTTCCGACCTCCCGAACCTGTTGGGTCGAGCGCTCAGTCCTTGGGAACATGAGGAAGAACTCATCTCCGCTCAATCGGACGGGGTAAACCTCCTCGATGGGGAGCGCCCGTAACCGGTGTGCGACCTCGACCAATACCTCGTCCCCGACCGCATGACCATATGTATCATTCACCGCCTTGAAGCCGTCGAGATCGAGATAAAAGAAGACGTACGGTTCTTGCGAGGTGTGTAGTTGATTCAGCTGTTCACGTAGGGCGACCCGGTTTGAAAGACCGGTCAGTGCGTCACGGTTTGCTAGTTTTTCAAAGTGTACCCGCTCCGATTCAGACTCTGTCAGGGAGGTGACGAGCGATTCGAGCGCGAACGCGAGCGACTCAATCTCTTCGATTCCTGATTGATGGGGGAACGTGTTCGCTTTCCCTTGTTCCATGAGCGAAGCCGTTTCGGTGATTCGCTTCAACGGTCTCGTCACGATCGAAGCGAGTAGCCAACCGAGTACAGCCGTCACAAGTGAGGCCAATAAACCAATCCATAGAATTCTCGTTTCAAGTGTCTCGACTGGTGCAAACGCGACTGCCGTCGGCTGACGGACGACGACCTGCCAACCAAGTCCAGGATATTCATCATATCCTTCTCCGATTGACATGCCTGTCAGATAGTCTTGACCGTCATCCCACTCTTTCACGGAGGCGCCTTCTGTAAAGGATACAGGGAGTGGTTTTCCGACCATGTCGTCTGGACCGAGGAGCACGACACTGTCTCGTTCACTGATGACGAATAAATCCGTATCATCGACTTGTTCATGAAGCGTTCGATTGAAATGTTCGAGTACTTCTTTCCCCCAGGCCCAGCTTAAATGAGTGGCAAGTACCCCTTGAAACGAGCCGTCCTGGAAAAGCGGGACACTGATATCGACGAATTGGAGCGGTTCTCCCGTCGGATTCGGCAATAATTCAGCTAAGAGAACTGCCTCGTGGACATCTCCGATAAAGGGAGCATCTTGTGCTTCAAGATAAACCGGTCGTTCCGCAATCGATGCCCCTTCGAGAATCCCGTTCGTCGAAGCGACGACGGTCCCGTCCGCATCCGTGACGCCCATCCAAGAGAAGGCGGGGATGTTTGATTGGACTTGGTCGAGGAGTCGACGTGTCTCGTCTCGGTCTTCTAAATCGAGGCCTTGTAAGAGTTGGACTTCTTGATAGCGTGACCACATATAAAAATCGAGTTTGTCCGCCAATTGATGTGATGTCGTCGAGAGGCGTTCCCCGATTTCTTTCTCGAGCGCGTCAGATGCCCGGTGACTGATGAGGGAAGTGAGTGCGATCGTCAGTAAAAAGACGAGCGTGGCAATGCTGAGCGCCAAAATGAGTCCGAGGCGCATCGTAAAAGACTTGATCATGCGTAAATAAACCTCCTAAAGCTTGAATTAAAGAGAATTATGAAAAACGAGTCGATATCATGATAGGAAGAAGAGCTTCCGCTATAATGAAAGACGAGTCGAAAATAGATAGAGGTGAAGAGAATGAAAAAGAATCAATTGTTGGTCATCTTGACCATCGTCGCGGTCGCATTAATCGCATTGGTGTTCGTCTTACTCAACCAAGATGAGTCGACGACAGCTGAGCGTGGCGATCACGTCTCGATTGAAGGACAACCGACACTCGGAAACCCGGACGCAAAAGTATCGGTCGTCGAGTTCGGAGATTACAAGTGTCCTTCGTGTAAACAGTGGGGTGAAACGATTTACCCGCAACTGAAAGCGGATTATCTCGACAAGGAAGACGTCAGCTTCAGCTATATTAACGTCTTGTTCCACGGACAAGAATCGATCTTGGCATCCCTCGCTTCCGAGTCGGTATACGAGCAAGACCCTGAGTCGTTCTGGAAGTTCCATAAGGCGCTCTACGATGCGCAACCGGAATCACAACAACACGACAATGCGTGGGTGACCGTCGAGAAGCTGAAAGAAATCGCAGGCGAGACGACATCGGTCGACTTGGCGAAGTTTGAGCAAGACCTTGGGGAAGAATCGACCGTACTTGAAAAAGTCAGTACGGATGACGGTCTTGTAAAAGAGAACGGTGTTCAATTCACCCCGTCCATCATGATCAACGGCGTGATGCTCGAAGACCCGTTCGATTACGAAAAAATCCAAGAGCTGATCGAGCAGGATTTGTAAGATGAAATCATTTCTCGAAAAGTATGGGTTATACCTCGCTTGGCTCGTCTCGTTGATGGCGATGCTCGGCAGTCTCTACTTCAGTGAGATTCGGGAGTTCGTGCCATGTGAGCTATGTTGGATTCAACGTATCTTTATGTATCCGCTGACCATCCTCTTGGGAATTGCCGTCTTCACGGACGATCGGGCGGTTCGGAAATATGTGTTACCGCTTACTATCATAGGCGGTTTCGTATCACTTTACCATTACTTGGTACAGAAAGTGCCAGGTTTTGCAGAAATTCAACCTTGTGCACAAGGAGTTCCGTGTAGCGGTCAATACATTAACTGGCTCGGGTTCATCACGATCCCGTTCCTCGCATTGACGGCTTTCACGCTCATCACAATCCTCATGTGGAACGTCAAAAAGCGATAAGGAGTTGGCACGTGTGAAGAAATGGTGGATGATTGGTTTGACGACGATGCTCATCGTCCTAGCAGGATGTGGTCAAGAGATTGAGGACCCGCTCAACTGGGAAGTCGAATCGTTCGAATATACGAATCAAGATGAAGAAATGGTCAGTCTTGACGATTTAAAAGGGAAAGTGTGGATGGCGGATTTTGTTTTCACAAGCTGTGAGACAGTCTGTCCACCGATGACATATAATATGACGAAACTGAATGAAGCGCTTGAAAAAGAAGGCGTCGAAGACGTGCAGTTCGTTTCGTTCAGCGTCGACCCGACGGTGGATACTCCGGAGAAAATGAAGGAGTTTATGAGTGGCTATGACCTTGCGAAAGCAGATTGGCAGTTCCTCTCAGGCTATTCGCAAGACGAAATTGAAACATTTGCTCAACAGAACTTTAAGGCGCTCGTTCGGAAGCCTGACGAAGGCACACAAGTCGACCACGGCACGTATTTCTATTTGGTCGACCAGGAAGGTAAGATTATGAAGGCTTATCCCGGGTTCCAAAACGTTCCGACCGAAGACATCATCAATGACATTAAAATCTTACAAAAGTCTTAACTGAAGACCTGCTCCACCAAACACGGGTGGGCAGGTCTTTTTGGTTTAAGAGACCTGCTATAATGGAATAACCAGAATGCTCAATGAAGACCACGCCATTTTTTGAAAGATAGGCGAATCGACATACTTTCTCGTATAGAAACGGAGAAGGCGCGCTATAATCAATTCAACGAACTATTAGAAAAGAGGATTTACATGAAAAAGATGATGTTGCTCTCATTGGTCGGAATGGCGGCTGTCACCGGAACGATTCTGACACAGTACAAACCGCTCGGACGAAAGCCTAAATCGCTTCAATCTCCGAACCGGGTCAACGGAAAGTTTCGTAATCAATATGAGACGCCGATGACCTTTTCTGCGCAGGACATGGTGTCGATGGCGCGTGACTATCGTGATGTGACGTCATTGCGTAAACCTACCGAACGTCTTCCGATCGTGCCGATCGATTTCGAGGAGAAGACGGGGTCGAGCTTCACAAGAGTCTATTGGCTCGGACATTCGGCTCTCATGGTACAAATGGACGGGAAGACGATGCTTGTCGATCCAATGTTTGGACGCAGCCCGTCCCCACTCCCATTCGCCAAAAATGAGCGCTTCAGTGAAGACTTGCCGTTTGAACTCGAAGATTTGCCTGAAATCGATGTCGTCTTATTGACGCATGATCATTACGACCATCTCGATTATGGGACAATCCTTGCCATCCAAGACAAGGTCGCCATGTTCATCGTTCCGCTCGGTGTCGGAAGCCATTTGAAACGATGGGGTATCGGGGCAGAACGAATCGTAGAACGGGATTGGGGCGAGTCGCATGCGTTCGGGTCGTGGACATTCATCTGTACGCCGGCGCGTCACTTCTCCGGTCGCTCGTTGACGGACCGCAACAGCACGCTGTGGGCGTCGTGGGTCGTCCTCGGTGAGACGGATCGGCTCTTCTTCAGTGGGGACAGTGGATATGCTCCGCATTTCAAGATGATTGGCGAACAGTACGGACCGTTTGATTTCGCTGCACTCGAATGCGGGCAATATGATGTGCGCTGGCCAGACGTCCATATGCAGCCGGAAGAGACCGCGCAAGCGTTTCGTGATCTACGTGCCGATCAGATGATGCCGATTCATTGGGGGGCTTTCACGCTCTCGTTTCATGATTGGTTCGACCCGGCAGAACAGATGGCATCTCTCTTACCAAAAGAAGTCGTCCTCACTCCAAAAATCGGGGAGAGAATCACGCTCGACGGTCGGAATGATACGACGACGTGGTGGCGAGAGCTCGAAGACGCAAACAAGCGATGACCTCGGTCACCGCTTGTTTTTTTGTTAGGAAGACATCTTCTCTGTGGAATCTTCCTCGATATGCAATTGATGCTTTCTCGTGTATACAAGAAATGCGCCGGTCATCGCAATCGAACTAATTCCAAACAAGACGACCATGAGCTGAAGTCCAATCAAATCGAGGAAGAATCCTGTCACGAGAAGGACGACTTGGAAGATAATCCGGTCGAGCATGTTTCGGAACGAGAAGAAACGACCGTGATATTCTTTTGGCATCCGTGTCTGGAAAATCGTGACCGCCGTCGGGAAGAAACATCCGACCGAGAAGCCGAAGAGAACGAACGCAGCAATGGACATGAACGGGATGTCCGCAAAATAGAGCATCAGTTGGGCGACACCGATTAAAAACGAGAACGAGAATAAAATCGAGAACGCCGAGAATTTTTCTCCGATCCGTTTAATCATAAAGGCACCTGTCATGAAGGCGAGTCCCTCTGCCGTATAAATCCATCCTTTAATCGCCGTCGAATCTTGCAACTCACTGATGTTGATGACGAGCAAGTTGAATCCTCCGATGAAGAGGAGCGGGATGAGCGTCATGACGAGTGTCATGAAGATGACTGGAATCGATTTGATGATTGGGAAGACGTCTTTGAAACCGCTCGACGCTTTCGCATCGACCTTTTTCGCCGAGGGCGTTTTCGTCTCATCGAGTTTCAAGAAGAGCGTCGCGACCGCTAGCAACAGGTAGGCGACGAGCGAGAGCGCGTAGACGTTACGGAGCGAGATCAGTGTCAAAAGGACACCTGCAATCGCCGTCCCGATGACACGCGACAAGGTAGACACATTCATATGAACGCCGTTCAAGGCAAGAAGTTCCCGTTCTTTCACGATGAGCGGAATCGCTGCCTGGAGGGCAGGGAAATAAAAAGCGGCCGATCCCTGTAAGATAATCAAGAAGATGACCATCCACACGACCGAATTCGTCTCGATGGCGACGAACATGAAGATCACGCTGAGCGCCCGGACGATGCTCGAGATGAGCATGATTTTTTTCTTAGAACCTTGGTCGGTCAAGCGACCCGCGAGCGGACCGATGGCGACCCCGGCAAGTAAACCGATGGCGAGAATGACCGCCTTCACAAAGTCAGAGGGGACACGGTCTTGCATAAATTCCAAGTTCCCGATGATGCCGAGCCATAGACCAAGACCGGCGACGAATTCGCCCGTCAAGATGATCCAGACGTTCCGATTTTTCCACATAGATGTATTCCTCGATTCTTATCTGTTGATAATAATTATGCTTGAGAATGATTCATTTAGCCACAAAAAAGAAGCCGAACATCGGCTTCTTCATCAATCAAATATCACAGTTGTCGTCAGTGCACGTCGCACCGTTCGAAAGGACTTGGATTGTCGGATTGTTCTCAGACCAGACTTTTTCGAGCACTTGCGTGAACGCTTCTGTCGGCTGAGCACCGGACACCCCGTACTTGTTGTCGAATACGAAGAACGGCACACCCGTGATGCCGAGGTCGCTCGCGCGCTTCTCTTCTGCACGTACCTCTTCCGTATACACGTCAGTCGTCAAGACGTCACGAACCGCGTCAGAATCGAGTCCGACGCTTGTCGCGATTTCAAGGAGCACATCGTGGTTCCCGATGTGTTTCGCGTCGACAAAATACGCCTGAAGCAACGCTTCCGACAATTCTTTTTCTTTCCCGACCGTCTTCGCGTAATGCGTCAAACGATGCGAGTCGAGCGTACCCGTCACGACCATGTTCTCAAAATCATAGTCGAGTCCGACTTCGCGGGCCTGAGCGGCGACTTGTGCTGTCGTTCCTTTTGCCTGTTCAATCGGCATCCGATATTTCGTTGCGAGTGCCTCATAGATGGTACGTGAATCATTCGTCGGGGCGTTTGGGTCGAGTTCGAAACTCTTGAATTCGACTTCCACTTGGTCTGCCTGTGGGAACTGTTCGAGCGCCTCTTCTAGACGACGCTTACCGATATAACAAAACGGGCAGACATAATCTGACCATACTTCAATTTTCATGATGAATCCCTCCTGTCCTTAGTGTAGGAAATCTTGAATTCAAAGTACAGGAAACGGCTCATGAAAAAAAGCCCTCCACGAGGAGGACTTAAAAGACGTACCAAAACACACAGACGAAGTGGGCGAAGCTTCCGAACAAGATGAACAGATGGAACACTTCATGGAAACCCCATCCTCGCCAGTTGACGAATTTGGGTTTGAACCCATAAATGAGTCCGCCAATCGTATACATGACGCCCCCGAGGACGAGCCAGAAGATGCCGGCGTTGCCGATCACGTCATGGAGTGGTCCGATAAAGAAAACTGACAACCATCCCATCCCGATATAGAGCGCGGTCGACAAGAAACGAGGGGCATGGAACCAGACGAGTTTAAAAATAATGCCGAACAAGGCGAGTGCGTGTACGGTACCGAAGAGGACCCACCGCGTCGGTCCTTCGAGCGCGAGTAACGTAAGCGGTGCGTATGTACCCGCAATCAACGCGTAAATCATCGCATGGTCGATTCTCCGGAAGAAAGCGATGACGTTCGGTGAGGCGATGATGCTATGGTAAAGACCTGACGATAAGTAAAGAAAAACAAGGCTGATCCCGAATAGAATCGCGGCCATAATCGCAAGTGGCGAGCCGAGTAACGAAGCTTTAACGACCATCGCGATGAGGGCGATGAAAGCCAGTACTGCACCGGCAAGATGCGTCAGTGCGTTGATGGGTTCACGGAAAATCGAATGCATGTAAAACACTCCTTATCATATCATGTAGTATCGATAACTACATGATATACTGAAGAGGAACAAACAGCAAGGTATACCTTTCGACAAGTCGACGTTTTCATTATACTGAAGAGGTGAGGTGAGGCAGATGAAAGCAAAACAGATTACCGAAACGGAAGGTACACTCCCACGGGACGTATTGCCGACCGTTGATTTATACATGGACCAGGTCATCCAGTTGTTCGAGCAGCATTATGGGAAGATGAAGCGAAACGAGGATGAGACCATACTGACGAAGACGATGATCAACAACTATGCGAAGGGCAAGTTATTCCATCCCGTCAAAAATAAAAAGTATACGAACGAACATTTGATGTTACTTAGTTTGATTTATGAGATGAAAGGTCTCTTGTCGATCAGTGACATCAAAGAGACGCTCCGACCGTTGAACGAGTCGGATGAGACGTTCTCACTTGAAGACTTCTACGAGGCGTATCAGGCGCAGAAAGTGAAGAATCTAGAAGCGTTTGAAGCCCAGGCGGACACGCTATTAAATACATCACTCGAAGATAAGGGCGGTGTTAAGCGAACGCTTGCCATCGCGTCTGCCGTGCATATGAGCCACTTGTATCAGCGATTGGCCGAGCAATTGATTGATGAGAACTAAAACAACTCCTCCGAGGACGAATCGTCTGTGGAGGAGTTGTTTTTTAGTTATTGATGTACTTCTCGTAAACCGCACCGAAGTCTTTACGGTTCCATTCATGATAGTGACGTTGTAGCCAATCGAACGATTGCTCGTTCAATTCCTTGAACGTGTTCGGGACGTTCATGTCACCTTCACGGAGTCCGCTCAAAATCGACACCGAGTGTGTGAGCGACGTATTCGCATACTCCATCATGCGACGGCCTTCTCGCTGAATCTCTTCAATCGCAAGGAGTGCCTTGTACAAATCTTTCACGTGCTCGATTTGCTTCTTGTTGATATCGATTGAGTATGGCTTTTCGCCGATTGTGAATTTGACTTCGACATCGAGGTCGACGGTGCCGGCTGTCTCGAACATGACGTGCTTAATCGGATAGTGTGCGTAAGGGTAACGATACAGAACTCGTTTCGAACTCATCGCGCTCGTCCCGTCGAGGTGAATCATACCTAAGTTTGTAAAGCAGTACTCATCCGATTTTGATTTGATCAAGAAGTAGATCTTTTCGTTATCCTCATGGAGGACGTAATCATCCGAGTCCGCCTTATCGAAATCGGACGGGTCGATCACCTCACCGATGTCGCTGAAGCCAGTCAAATCAGAAGCTAGTTTTTTGAACATGTCATTCACTCCTCAGTAATGGATTTTATGCATCTCTTTCGGGTCGGACCCGGTCCGCTCGTCACGATTGAGCGCATCAATGGCCGCCATCTCTTCTTTCGTCAACGTGAAGTCGAATACCTGTATGTTTTCTTTGATTCGACTCGGTGTGACCGATTTTGGAATCACAGCGACTCCGTTCTGTAAATGCCAACGCAAGATGACTTGAGCCGGTGACTTGCCGTGAGCGTTCGCAATCTTGACAATCGTCTCATCTTCGAGCGCTTCGCGTCCTTTCATGAGTGGACTCCACGCTTGAATTTGGATGTCATATCGTTTGCAGAATGCAATCAGTTCTTTCTGAGACAAATATGGATGGATCTCGACCTGGTTCACGGCCGGGACAATCGAGCAAGATTGAATGATTTGTTCCAAATGTTCGATCTCAAAGTTCGAGACGCCGATTGCTCGGACGCGTCCTTCTTCATACAACTGTTCGAGTGCTTTGTACGTTTCGACGAACTTGCCAAAACGGGGCATTGGCCAGTGGATGAGGAACAAGTCGACATACTCGAGTCCGAGCCGATCTAGGCTATCCTGAAACGCTTGGAGCGCCTCATCAAATCCGTGGAACTCGTTCCAAAGCTTTGTCGTCACAAAGACGTCTTCCCGTGGGATGCCTGCTTCACGAAGCGCTTGTCCGACACTCTCTTCATTTTGATAAATCGCAGCCGTATCAATCAATCGATAGTCTGCATCGAGTGCAGCTTTGACCGTATCGACCGTCACCGCTCCATCTTCAACCTTATAGACACCGAGCCCGAGCATCGGCATCTTGACGTCATTATTCAACGTCGTCCATTCCATAAATAATCCCTCCCTCTCGTCTATAACGTTACCGAAATTTTGGATGAAGGGAAAGTAAAAACTACAGACGGATGCTTTCCCCGTGCGCCTTGATCACAATTTGGTCACGGTCGAGTTTTGCGGCCGCGACGAGACGGTGATACGGCTCCTCGACAGGTTCATATGAAAGGACGAACGTGTCCCAATGCATCGGGAAGAAACGCTTCGCTCCGCTCTCTTTGTACATCATCCAAGCCTGTTCCGGAGTGCAGTGCGCTTCCTGGAACGAGTCCGGTTGATAGGCACCGATTGGGAAGAAAGCGAGGTCGATCGGTTCACGG
This sequence comes from Exiguobacterium sp. 8H, assembly GCF_902506255.1. GTDB lineage: Bacteria > Bacillota > Bacilli > Exiguobacteriales > Exiguobacteriaceae > Exiguobacterium > Exiguobacterium profundum. The sequence goes on from NZ_LR733429.1 coordinate 86,369, forward strand.
TCGGCGAGTCCTTTGAAGGAGTCGGTGTACGCCGTGTCTCCTGCGAAGAGCATACGAATCCCTTTGTATTTGAGCAGGTATCCGTTGTACCCCATATGTTTGTCCCACGGGAAACGGTTGCCCCAATGCTTGACGGGAATGGCGCGGACATCGAGTCCATTCGCAAGTGTCACTTTGTCATGTGGATGCAGTTCAAGCGTCTGCAGACTCGGGTATCGGCGCAACAGCCGGCTCGTCCCAGGAGCAGAGACGACAATCGTCTCGCGAGTGATGAGTCGCTTCAAACTTTTATGGTCAAAGTGGTCCATATGGGCATGGCTGAGTAGGATGACATCGACCGGGCCGACCTCCTCAATGGAGAGGGCCGGAGCGGTGTGACGTTTCATGCCGACTGTCAGCGGTCCAAGATGGACACCGATTCGTTTTGAGAAGACGGGGTCTGTTAAAATCTTGAGCCCATACCAATGAATGAGGACCGTCGAATGCCCGATCCACGTTGCCTGCACATGCGTCTCATCAATAGTTGTCAGTTCTGGACGTTCCGGCCATTTAAAGCGGGGACGGGGGAGACGACGTTTGAATCGTGTATAGAGAAACGTTCCGACGCTCGCCAAGACGGCACTCGGAACGAGGATGCGTCGACGCATCATGCATCACCTCACTGTTCGAATATATTGTCATCATATCGCGAGGACAGATGCACCGCATCCGCCTAAAGGAGTAGAAAAAATGGGAGATTGTGGGGTGCACTCTTGCGAATCCGCTTTCAATTTGATAAGGTGGCAGTAACTTAGGAAAGAGAGGTATACCGTGCCATGAAAAATACACGTTCACTCCAACGATGAGATGAATCATCACTGTTCGCTTGAACAGTCACGGGTGAAGTGTGTCCATTTTTTCAAATACGGGAAGCTCTCGTTTTCCTCTTTGAACGGATTCCTTCACACCACCGCTTTGAAGCGGATGGTGTTTTTTGTTTCATCGCGTATCGGATTAATAAGCGAGGTGAAACAGATGTTAGCAGTAAAACAAGTCCGGTTTGACTATGACCGGAAACCATTATTTGACGCGGTCTCATTCGAGGTCGCGGCTGGAGAGCGTGCCGTATTATTTGGACTGAACGGGAGCGGGAAGACGACGCTCTTCCGACTCGTGACAGGGGAGTTGACCCCGCAAGCCGGGACGATTGAACGTCAAGGCGAGATCGGGCTCGTCCGGCAGACAATCGAGTCGACAGATATGACCGTACTTGAGTGGACGATGCGCAGTGATCTTGAACGATATGCCCTCTATGAAGATGTATCTTCTGGTGACGAGATACGTGTCATGCGCTCCTATGAACGGGCGCTCGCGCTCGATGTTTATAACTTGGAACAAGAGGCGACAAGAGCATTGACTCGACTTGGGCTGGAGGAGCACCTCTTCCGAAACATTAACGAGCTAAGCGGAGGCGAGAAGACGCGAGCTCAGCTCTCGACACTGACGATGAAGCGGGTGGACCTCGTCCTGCTCGACGAACCGACGAACCATCTGGATTTCGAGTCGATTGACTGGCTGACGAAGTGGTTAAACCAGTTCAAGGGAACGGTGCTCATCATCTCACACGACCGTCAACTGATGGACGATGTCGCAACGACAATTCTTGAACTGTCAGAAGGCCGGGTCACACGATATCAGGGAAACTATACGGCGTATAAACATCAAAAAGAAGAAGAACGCGTGCGTGACGAGCGAGCACATGCTCGATACGAGAACCGAAAGGCAGAACTTCTCGAGATGATTGCCCAATATAAAGGGTGGCACTTAAAGGCGAAAGCGACAGCGAGTGTCCGCAGTCCGGGAGCGCAAAAGGGAGCGGCCAATCTCGCAGTCAAAATGAAGGCGAGAGAACAGAAGTTAAGGCAGCTCGAAGACAATCGTCCACAAAAACCAAAAGAGGAGAAACCCATCTCCGTCCGTTTTGCGGCGGATGAGCTCGAAGCGAAGACATGGCTGACGTGTGAGGATGTGACGTTTGGATACGACAAGCCGTTCTATGAACCGTTTTCCTTCTCGATAAATAAAGGAGAGCGGATCTCGATTACCGGACCAAACGGAAGCGGAAAAACGACATTATTAAACGTGCTGATCGGTGAGCGAGTACCACACTCGGGCGTGATTAAGCGACATCCTCGTCTGAAAATCGGATATTTCTCACAAACGCTCGAGCGTCTTCCGGAGACCGGGACGTTACTTGAGGCGTTACTCGCCAATAGTGAGATCGGAGAGACGGAGGCGCGGACGTTGCTCGCTCACTTCTTGTTCCGGCGAGATGAAGTGCACCGACCGATTACCGAGGCGAGCATGGGAGAAAAGTGTCGAATCGCGTTTCTCATCTTGTACTTCTCGGATGCCCATCTGTTGGCATTAGATGAACCGACGAACTATTTAGATGTGGCGACACGCGAACAAATCGAGGCGGCGTTGTCCGTCTATCCGGGTGGATTATTGTTGATTTCCCACGACCGCTACTTTCATCGTCTGACTTCGCGCACGATTGAATTAGGAGAGCACATTGTCATACGTGAGAACGATGAGCGCGATGAACCGGTCGATGTCGAACAAATGGTCAGAACGATGGACGAATTGACAAAAGATGAATTGAAATTTTTTGATGAAGCAGGAAACCTCCTACCATTTGACGAAACGAGTGAAATGAATCGAATCGAGTAGGAGTGAAGAACATGAATGGAGGAAGATTGTCGCGTGCGACGACGCGGAAGCGTAAACGCGTGTTCCGTATCACGACGGCATTGGCATTAATGCTCGCCTTGGTCGGGATCATCGCGTTCGCGGCACTGATTGACAAGAAACAGGACTCGGCTTTACCGGAATCTGATGAGATTGCCACGGAAATGGTCGACTCCGAGTCGGAACAACCGGCTGATGCTGATGCTGAGACGGAATCGGCAGATAAGATTTATATCGGGCAACCGTATACGAAAGTATACGCGGATGACCGGGTCACGGTCGTTTATGAAGCCGACTTGGGTGATCGATTTGAACGGTTGGAGACGGTAAGTGGATTTGTGAAAGTTCAGTTGAACGAGCGGTTGACCGGCTGGGTCACAGAAGAAAGTGTGACGACAGAGGCGACAGCTTTATCGGATGACGAGGTGATTGCCGCTTGGCAACAAGTCGTCCCAAACGCTTCGGAGTCCGTCCTCGACTGGATTGGGAAAGATCTCGAAACCGTCCGTGCGGAGCTTGGCAGTCCTTCTGCCGTTCAACGTGACCAAGTTAACGAGTATCATTTCTATGATGGATTCTTCCTCATGGTCCGGGACCAAAAAGTACGGGCCGTTGATTGGGACAAACAAGCAACCGCGACGCCAGACTTACAACCGACTCGCGAACAAGCGACCGGAATTTGGTTCGAGGGTGAGACGGTCCAATTGAAACTGTTCCCTTATAGCGGCGTCATGCGTGTCCGTCTGGAGCAAAAATGAGACAAAGCGGGAGAGTTCATTCTCCCGTTTTTTTTTATTGTTTTTCATTCAAATGAACGTTTGAATGTTTGGTTAAAATGGAATAAGATAAACAGTAGAAGGAGGAGTCAGTTATGGGACATCATCATGATCACGACCACCATCACCATCATTCGACGAATCAGCGGGCGCTCTTACTCGCCTTTCTCTTGATTGCGGCGTTCATGGTCGTCGAAGTGATCGGCGGACTATGGACGAACAGTTTGGCGCTATTATCGGATGCGGGGCATATGTTAGGAGATGCGGCGGCGTTAGGACTCAGTTTCCTCGCTGTCCGATTTGGGGCGAAAGCGGCGACACCGAACCGGACGTTCGGGTATCGACGTTTCGAGATTTTAGCGGCATTCATTAACGGGCTGACACTACTCGTCATCTCGGTCTATATTCTTGTCGAGGCATACCAACGAATTAGCGCGCCACCAGAAATTCTAAGTGGTGGGATGCTTGTCGTCGCCATCATCGGGCTACTCGTCAACATCCTTGCCGCCTGGATTTTAATGCGCGGGGAGAAAGATAATTTGAACGTGAAGAGTGCGTTGTTGCACGTATTCGGAGATTTGCTCGGCTCGGTCGGAGCCATCACTGCAGCAATCCTCATCATGTTGTTCGGATGGACGTGGGCGGACCCGGTCGCGAGCGCCTTTGTTGCGATTTTGATTTTAATCAGTGGTTATCGTGTGACGCGTGACGCGATTCATATCTTGATGGAAGGGTCACCGGAACAGATTGACGTACGGGCGATGCAAGAAGAGATTTCGAAGGTTGAAGGGGTGAAGGAAGTTCACGACTTGCATGTCTGGTCCATCTCGTCGAGCGAACATGCGGCTACTTGTCACGTTTTAATTGGAGAAGAGACAGATGATCAAGACGTCTTGAGACAAGTGACGGAACGAATCCGGAAATACGGGACGTTCGAACGTTCGACGGTCCAGATTGAGCGGGAACGACAATGTTGTGAAGAACGAATCATCTGGTAAGAAAAACGGACACTCGCTTGAGTGTCCGTTATTTTCCGTTCACATCGATCACGACAATCTCTGGTGGATTGTAAATACGTGGAATGTTGAAGCTGTAATTGAATCCCCGTCCAATCACATGGGTGAACGTCTCATGCTCATAGAGTCCACCTGCGTATTCAGGAAAGAATCCTTGATCAGGTGCAAATAATCCGTTCATCAAGTAAGGGATTCTCACTTGCCCGCCATGAGCATGTCCGGACAAGACGAGGTCGAATGGAAGTTTGGCATACGTATCGACTTGTTCGGCACGGTGCGAAAGAAGTACCCTGAACGTCTCATCGGGGGCGATGTCCTGCATCGCCGCAGTCGACTCCGCATCCCAATCCGTATAAATATTTTCTCTGAACCCACGAAGAGGATCTTCTAGCCCGCCGATGACGAGGTCGATTCCGTTGATGGTGACCGTCTCCCATTCGTCTTCGAGAACGTTGACACCAGATGAGCGAAACACGTCTTTCACATTGTGACGGACATAGTCATCCGATCCATCGATTTCATGGTTGCCGGTCACGAAATACATCGGCGCAATCCCTTCAAGCCCTTCGATTAGTTCGAAGGCGGGTTCAGGTGAACGATATCGGTCGAGTAAATCGCCCGGTAAAGCGATGAGGTCCGGTTTCTGTGCACGAACCTGGTCGATCAAAATCGACTGTTTATAACCGTATGAGGCGCTGTGTAAGTCGGAGAGGAGCACGATGCGGAGAGACTCGTCTGCTGACAGTTTATCGGACGTCACGTCATACGTCCGGACGGTCAACCCATTGTACGTCGCCGTGAACAACAAAATGCCGAGTGCAACAAAAAGAAGAGTCGATTTATGTTTCTTCATCAGTGCTCCCTCCTTCCTTAATCGTGTCTCTATCTTACTCTGATAGGCAGGGTTAAGCAAAAAAAATCCCGCTCCAGAGAGCGGGATGAATGTTATGCAGCTTTCGCTGTCAATTTGACGTCGACATTGCCGCGCGTTGCTTTTGAATAAGGACACACTTGGTGTGCTTCTTCGACAAGGCGCTCTGCTGTCGCTTGGTCGACACCTTTGATTTCGACTTCAAGTTCGACTGAAATGAAGAACCCTTCATCATTTTGATTTAATGTGACGTGACCTGTGACGCTTGAACCGTCTGTCTTCACACGTTCTTTTCCGATGATGAGGTTGAGGGCACTACCGAAGCAAGCCGCATAGCCAGCTGCGAAAAGTTGTTCCGGGTTTGTGGCACCGTCTACGTGTTTCGCGCCAGGCATCGAGACGTTCATGTCGATGACGCCATCTGTTGATTTCACGTGACCTTCGCGGCCACCGATTGCTGTTGCTGATGCTGTGAATAGTGATTTCATGATTGAATTCCTCCATTTCATTTTTAACAATTAAGTTGTGCACAATTTAAATTATAGAGCAGTCAAAAAGTTTCGCAAGTGATATGCTTGGCTAAAGAAGAGTACGGAGGATTACGTATGGACCAATCGTTAAAGTTAGAACATCAAATCTGTTTTCAATTGTATACCGCCTCAAAAGAGCTTACCCGGTTATATCGCCCAATTTTAGCACCGCTAAACCTGACGTATAGTCAATATCTCGTGATGCTTGTCTTATGGGAAGAGGATGGAATCGATTTGCGACAACTCGGATCGCGGTTGACGCTCGACTCTGGGACATTGTCGCCGCTCGTCAAACGGCTCATCCAAATCGGCTATGTTGAGAAAAGTCGTGCGACTGACGACGAACGAAAAATCATCGTTCGTTTGACCGAGAGCGGTAGCGCGTTGCGTGAGCAGGCAGCGAATGTGCCGCTACAAGTAAGTGGTATGCTGAATATAGACGAAGCGACGTATGTCGCATACATGGAGATGCTTACCGATATCAAGACGAGACTACACGATTTCGGGGAGCGTCAGCGCGAGCAGTAAGGAAGGAGGAGCCATGTTTCGAAAATTGATCATCCTCTTGATGGGGATTGGACTCTATATGGCTTGGCAATATGAGATGCCGAACGTCTCTGCCCCGACGAGCATTCAGGTTGAGTCTGAGGTGGCGACCGAACGAGCGACAGACGCGCCAAAGTTCGCAAGTCAGTATGCCGGGCATGACTGGTATTTGGTCGAACGTGGCGGTGACCGCGGACTTGAACTGATTGATGAGGACGGTGCGAAAAAAGGATTCTATCAGTTCGAGACAGGCAGCACGTATCGAGGTCTCGTACTGAATGAAACGACCCGTGATCAAGTCGAGGACATCGGCTTCGAGGCGGTGACTTCGTATAATAAGGGATTGAATCGATACTTGATTCCGGACGATCCATCGTTTTCCGTTTTTGCAATCGATGGTCAGTATGTCACTTTCTTTTTTGACCAGCATGATGATGACCTCCTGAAAGGGATCTTGTCGGTCGACCGCCGTGTCGAAGAGGCGAGTGAGGGGTACTATGGTGATTTGTCGAAAGAGGGAACGGTCGCCAATGAGCAGTTGATGCGCATCCTCATGAATTGGGACCGTGAAAAGTTTGAATTGAACGCTTTAGCCGACTATGAACCGCTCTATCCGGTCGTGCGGGCGCATAGTCAAAACATGGCAGAAAGCGATTTCTTCAGCCATACAGACCCGGAAGGACAAGACCCGTTCGATCGAATGGACGAAGCAGGACTTTCGTATTCGATGGCCGGCGAAAACTTGGCGATGGGACAGATGAGCGTGTTCCATGCGCATTGGGGACTCATGAACTCGAAAGGGCATCGTGAGAACATCATGCAGCCGCGCTTCACCCATGCTGCCGTCGGGCTCGCTTACAACGACGACGGTAGTCCTTTCTATACAATTAACTTCATCACACCACGTTAAAAGAACGCGCTAATGACGAATTTAGCGCGTTCTTTCGTTTGCTTTATTCAGTGATTGTGAATTTTTGAAGTCGTTCGTTTAGTAGTTCGGCGACAAAAATTGTCCCGTCCTCTTGTACAGTGAGATCGTGGGGGATGCGCAATTGACCCATCTTGTTCCCCCAAGAACCAAATCGCTCAATGACTTCTCCCTTCGGACTTAAAACGACAATTTGACTGTTAGGAGTTTCACGTTCCCCGTTCAGATAATCGCCACCATCGACAAGATAGATGTTGCCATCGTTCCCTGTATCGATTCCGTAAGGTCTTCCGATTTCGGTGTCATCCCATGTGGAAAGATGTTGTCCATCCTGGTCAAACACTTGAATGCGAGCATTATTTCGGTCAGCCACATATATGTTCCCTGACTGATCGTGAGTGATTCCGTGAGGCAAGTTAAACTCACCATCGGAAGAACCATAAGCATTAACTTCCCATTGGATGTTCCCATCACGATTGAATTTTACAATACGATGATTTCGGTATCCATCAGCCACAATGAATGAACCATCTTCCATTACGGTCACATCAGTTGGCCGTGCGAAAGTATATTCATTCATCGGGACAGGGAAGTTAGGCAGTTCATTTCGAATCCGTAAGCTTGTCTCAGTGCCGAGGCGATAATCGTCCCCAAACGTAGCGAGAACATTGCCACGTTCATCCAGCTTGAAAACTTTATTCAACATGATATCCGTTACCCAAATGTTGTTTTGAGCGTCCACTTCGATCCCGTGAGGAGATTGAAACAGGTTGTCCCCAAATTCATCGACAATCTCGTTTGTGTTTGGATCAAACACTGTGATTGTAGGGGTCGTGATCAATTCTTCATTCGCATAGCTTCCATCTCCGCGGTGTAAGTAATAGACATATCCTGAAGGGGAGGTAGAGACACCGCTACCTTCTCCTCCACGATGTGAGACACTGTCCTTCTCGGGCCAAACCCAACTAGATGTATATCTAGAACTTTTGGCTTTTTCATCATATTCATCTTTGAAAATGGGGTCCGTTCTTCCTTGGGCAAGCCATACAAGAGTTACTGAAAGTGCGAGGAGTACGCTGACTCCCAGCACCATTCTTTTTTTCATTCTATACAAGTGTGACACTCCTTCACGATTTACTGTGCATAGAATATGATAGATGGCTTAAGTGTAAACGCCAATTAGACCGTAGAGAGAAATCAATCTACGCCTTCAGGATGAGGTCAAATCAGTTTCTTCACCGCATCCTCAATTTCAGCCGGTGTCGTCTGTGGCGAAAAGCGCTCGATGACGTTTCCATCACGGTCGACTAAGAACTTCGTGAAGTTCCATTTGATCGCCTTCGACCCGAGAAGCCCGGGCGCTTCTTTTGAGAGATAGGTGAAGAGTGGGTGGGCATCCTTGCCGTTCACGTCGACTTTCGCGAACATCGGGAACGATACCCCGTAATTCAGTTGACAGAACTCTTGAATTTCTTCATTGGAGCCCGGGTCTTGATGACCAAACTGGTTGCACGGGAAACCTAAGATTTGTAGGCCCTGTCCTTTATAGGTGTTGTAAAGTGATTCGAGGCCTTCGAGCTGCGGTGTGAATCCACATTTGCTCGCCGTGTTGACGATGAGTAAGACGTCGCCTCTATATGTAGCTAACGGTTGTAATTGTCCTTTCATGTCTACTGCTTCAAAATCATAAATCATGATAATTCCCCCTTTTTTTGTAGTATACCAAGAGAAGGAGACAGACTCGAACTTGAACGCGTTGCGTGCAATCAAATTGTTATGAAATCATGATGTCGCTGTTACATCATTCCGAAGAAAGAATCCGTATAATGAAAAACGTTGTAGAAAGGAACGGTGTTATGCGATTTTTAAAAAATGAATTTATATGGATTGCGCTTATTTTAATCGGACTCTTTTTATCAAGTGCGACGCCTTACTCGGACCAGTCTATCGTTTCGCCACTCGAGCGATTCAATTGGAGCTGGATCGAACCGACGCTAGCGAACGTGCAGTTCGACTATGCAGGAAAGGAAATCTCGCTCGATACGTTGGGGACGACAGGATTGATTGAGTTCTTTATGCGGAAGACGGCACATGTCGTCACGTTCCTCGTTCTCGGTGCATTATTCGTGAAGGCCATCTCGCGAACGAATCTTCATGCGGGACTGAACTTACTCTTCGCCTGGGCACTTGCGAACACGGTGGCGATTTTTGATGAGTATCATCAGAGTTTGACTCCTGAACGGACCGCGCTGTTAGAAGATGTCCTTTTGGATAGTACGGGTGCTGCCGCAGGTGTCATCTTATTCGGTGGGGTGTTATTACTTCGTTCGAAACGGAAAAATAGCAAACGGACCGGTTATGTTGCCTTAAGGTAGTCAAAAAAATGAATGGGTTACTATGTGAAAAGCGCTTTCTTGAAGTGCTTTTTTTCTTTTTAAAACTATTTTGTGACAACGAACCAAACAAAATATTGTCTATACCCACGTTTTTTAAAGGATAAAACGTAAATTAGGTCAATGTCATACGAATGAAATATAAGTGTAAAATAACTTTTGGTTTAGATTGCTATAATGAGTCACAGAGCGAACGAAATGTCGCGACTTATCTTATTAAAAAATAATTGCACGACTATAGATAAAAACTACACGGGAATCAGCGGAGGGAAGCACATTGGGTAACTTGAAGAAATTTGCAGCTACAGTCACTCTAGGCGCACTCTTGATCGGCGGAACGTCACCGACTTATGCAGCCTCACTTACAGAGAAGCAGAAGAAAGTACAAGAACAACGACAAAAGAATAGCAGCGAGCAGTCGAAAGCAAACTCTTCGATTCAATCACGTGAGCAAGCCATCAGCAAAGAGCAACAAGAGATCAACAAGTTAGATGCTGAACTCCAAGACGTCATCAACGATGTCGCTCAGAAAAAAGCTGAGATTCGTGCAACTGAAGAAAAAATCAAAAAGCTTCAAGCACAAATTAAAAAGTACGAAGCGAAAATGAAAGCACAAGAAGATCTTATGAAAGATCGTATGGCGACGATGCAAAAGAACGGTGGCTCGTCAGTCAACTGGGCTGAGTTCATCTTCGGTTCTAAAGACTTCGGTGATTTGATCACACGCATGATCACAGCTGGTACGATCCAAGAGAACGACCAACAAATCTTCGAAGAATACGAAGCAACGAAAGAAAAACTCGCGAAAGCGCAAGCTGATTTGAAAGCAGAGCGCGATTCACTCGTGAAGCAAAAAGAAGAACTTGAAAAACGTCAGAAAGAGCTCGATCAAAAAATGAAAGAGCGCGCTGCGAAAATCAAGAAACTTGAAGCTGAAAAAGTGAAGTTCGAATCGAAACTCATGAGCCTTCAAGAGATGGAAGATACGCTCAAAGCTCAAGAACAAGCGATTCAATCAGAAATCGAAGCGCAACGTCGTGCTGAAGAAGAAGCACGTCGTGCAGCGGCAGCAGCTGCGGCGGCGAAAAAGCAACAAGGTTCAAGCTCGAATAGCGGTTCAAGTGCTTCAACAGCACCGGTAGCGTCTACACCAGCAAGCGGTGGCATGTTCCAACGTCCAGCAAGCGGTCGCCTCTCACAAGGGTGGGGTCCAGCAAGCGGTGCGAACGGCTACTCGTTCCACAACGGTCTTGATATCGCAGGTCCAGTCGGTACACCGATCTATGCAGCACAAACAGGTACGGTCCTCCGTGCAGGTTGGGGTGGCGCATACGGAAACCATGTTATGATTGCACACGTGATCAACGGGCAAGTATGGACGACAGTATACGCTCACATGAGCTCGGTATCAGTTTCTGCGGGTCAACGCGTGTCACAAGGACAAAACCTTGGCGGCATGGGTAGCACAGGGAACTCGACAGGTTCACACCTTCACTTCGAGATTCACCGTGGCGGCTATTCGTACTCTTCATCGAGCGCGGGAAGCACAGTTAACCCAGCATCATTCTTCTAAACACAAAGACAGTGATCGACGAACGCGTCGATCACTTTTTTGTTGCCTGATAGACGATGAACGTCAAGAGTGCGGCACCGATGACGCTGAGCCATAGCGTATCGAAGTTTGGGTCATCGAGCATGCTCCGGCCCCCGAGGAACACCATATAGCCGAGTATCGCGAGCGTGACAAGTGTCAAAGCGGTCACTCGGATTTGTCGCGGGATACGTAGCCACCAACCGAATAATCTGTTCATGAAAAATCGCCTCCTCTATTAGTATAGGGGAGGCGATGTGTTTCATCTAGCGAATCGGACCCAGGCAGAGTCCATGATTTGTTGGTAACCGACTTCCCGATAGATTTTGTTCGACGTCGGGTTCGTCAAGTCAGTGTAGAGGACGCAGAATGATTTTGTCTCGAGTAACTGTCGGCTGAGATCGGCGACGAGACTTCGTGCATACCCTTTTCCTCGTGCACTAGGTGATGTGTAGACGAACGAAACAGTGATTCCGTTCTCGGTTGGACGTGCGCGTTTCGCACACGAGACGACCTGTCCATCGACTTCCCAAAAGACAGCTTCTTCCCTTTCAAGCATCGTCTGTACGGCTTTTGTTACTTTCTCTGGTGGAGATGAACGGAGACCTGATTCGGCTTCGAAGGCACTATACCAAGCCTCAAGCTGCGCCTGATCGGCAACCGTCGCTTCTCGCATCCTCCCAGTCGCCATGTCGATGTCTTCCACGCTGTCGAGGCGATAAAGACCTTGGGACATGAACATCTTGCTCGTCCCAGATGTAATCTCTTGCCACGCTGTCGCAAACCGTTCCGCCTGTTGTCGTTCCGATACGACTTCCGAGAAGGGGACTTCTTCTTTCAAAAGGTGGGGGATGATGAAAGACGGGAGAAGGTCCGAGCGCTCCTTCTTCACGACGATATAGTGAAGTGGATGCGGTGGTGTCACTTGGAGGATGGCGAGAAGCTCTCCGTCCTCTTCGACTGTGAACTGATGAAACGTTTCATAAATTCCTTGTTTGACGTTATTCAAGACGCCAATCATGAGGCTATTCTTTGCCTCCTCGTCGAGTAATGCCGTCATGACGCGGTCTGAGAAGTGATCAGGGTTCTTCCATTCCATCCATTCCATATGTATCTCTCCTTTATTATATGTAGACAAAAACGGACAAACCTGATGGCTTGCCCGTTTATAAGTCGTTCATTATGCGATATCTTCTTGTTTCGATGACGTGTTGTCGAGAAGTTTTGTGTTGTGTTTGAAGTAGTGGATAATCTTCGCGATGGCACCGTCACCCGTGACGTTTGTCGCTGTCCCGAAGCTATCTTGTGCCAAATAGAGCGCGATGACCAAGCTTTGCATCGTTGCGTCGAACCCGAGGATCGAGCCGAACAATCCAAGCGATGCCATGACGGCTCCACCCGGTACACCTGGTGCTGCAATCATCGTCACACCGAGTGCAAGGATGAATGGAAGCACGATGGCGTAAGACATCGGCATGCCATTCAAGTACATGAGCGCGACACCGACCGATGTGAGTGTGATCGTCGACCCTGACAAGTGGATCGTTGCCGAGAGCGGGATGACGAAGTTCGCGACACCTTCGTCCGTGTTGTTCAACTTCGCTTGGCGAAGCGTGACTGGAATCGTCGCGGCCGATGATTGCGTCCCGATGGCTGTGAAGTAAGCCGGCATCATCGTCTTGAGCAACTTGAACGGATTCTCTTTGTTGAGACCACCTGCGATTGAATATTGAATCATGAGCATCGTCAAATGAAGGACGATGATTGTGACGAAGACGAGCGAGAAGACCGATAGGATCTCAGCGACTTGACCAGCGTACGTCATGTTCATGAAAATTCCGGCGATGTGGATTGGAAGTAATGGAATAATGACTTTACTGATTAAGAGTTCGATGATATCGCGGAAATCCATGGCGAGGTCGAGTGACCGTTTGCTTTCGATCGCGGCAATCCCGATTCCGATGACGAAAGCTAAGATAAGTGCGGTCATGACACCGAATACAGGTGGAATCTCAAATTCCATGAACCCTTTCAACAAGGCTTCTTCTGGATTTTCGGCTCCTGTCGTCGACCGTGTCAAAATTTGCGGGAACAAGTTGCTTGTTGCAAAGTATGCTAATGTTCCGGCGATGATGGTTGATGCGTAAGCGATGAGTGCTGTGAGTCCGACCAGCTTTCCTGCTCCTTTTCCAAGTTCCCCGATACCCGGGATGATAAAAGCAAGAATAATCAATGGAATAGCGAAGCCTAAGAACTGCCCGAAGACCGTGTTGAACGTCACGAACGTCCGAACGATCCAGTTCTGACTTTCTGGTACGATGCTCCCGAGTAAAATACCGAAAGCGATCGCGATGATGATGCGACCTAAGAGGCCAATACGTAATTTCAAATCAATCACCCTTTCTGTTTGTTTGAATAGTTGATATTTTCGCACATTTTACGGAATGTTGCCACCTTCTCTTACAATTTTTCTAAAGAAAGACGTTTGACAACTGTTTAGAAGGGTATTAGAAAATGTTGTACATATCAAGGGAAGGGGCTTCTCCTTTTCCTAATATAAAAACGATGTTATGATTAATTCTGACAGACGTAAAGGAGGGGTGCGCGTGCAGTTACAACGAACAACGATTCACATTGCGGGTCAAGACTATACGATCGTAAGCGAAGAACCCGCTGACCATGTGAGGGAAGTAGGCTTTTTGGTCGACAGTAAGATCCGCGAAATTCGTGAACAATCCCCTCATCTAGATGCTCGTCAGGCAGCGGTCTTGGCTGCGATTCAAATCGCGAGCGACCACGTCAAAACTAAACGAAATATGGGAGAATAAATCAATCCATGGTTACGCTACTTATACTGTTTTTCTTGTTTATCGGAATCGTCAACGGCTTCCGTCGTGGCGCGATTCTACAGCTCGGCCATTGGGTCGCGCTCATCATCAGTTTTCTCGTCGCCAATACGTACTATAAAGAGTTAGCCGAAGCGTTCAAGCTGTGGATCCCGTATCCGTCTCAGCTCGACGGAACGCTCCCGGGTGGCGTGTTGGACCTCAATTCCCTTTCAGGGATTGAGATGACATTTTATAACGTCTTTTGGTTCGTCGTCTTGTTCCTCATTACGAAACTCGTCTTGCATCTCATCTTGGCGATGCTCGACTTCTTGACGGACTTGCCAATTTTGCGCCAATTAAAAGGTGTGATCGGAGCTGTCCTAGGATTCTTCGAGGCATATGTCATCACATTCTTCATCCTTTGGGTGATCGCGTTCGTGCCGATGGCGAGCGTTCAAAACGCCGTCGACAAATCGTCGCTAGCGACATATATCATTCAAGACACGCCATATCTATCGGATTGGTTTTCAAATAAGATGTTGTGACACGACAGGCCGGAATGCAAGCTAGTGCTTGTGTCTCGGTCTTTTCTGTGTGAAGAGGGGGAAGCATATGAATAAAGTAGAAGCGATGATGTTGCTCGAAAAAATCGCGCAATATATGGAGATCAAAGGGGAGAACCCGTTTAAAATCAATGCGTTCCGCAAGGTGGCGACAGCGCTCGAGAACACGAACCTTGAACTCGAGGACATCGACGACTTGACGTCCATCTCAGGAATCGGGAAAGGGACGGCTGCAGTCCTTGAAGAGTATCGAGACACAGGACGCAGTGAAGTACTTGAAGCACTGCAAGAAGAGATTCCGTTCGGTTTGATGAAGCTCTTGAAAATTCAAGGGCTCGGCGGGAAGAAACTTGCTAAACTCCGTGAAATCGGTGTCGTCGACTTGGAGTCGCTCATCCGTGTACTCGAAGACGGGACGGCTGCATCACTACCCGGTTTCGGGGCGAAGAGTGTGGAGAAATTACTCGCCGCCGCGAAGAACCTCGAATCACGTCCAGAACGATTGGCTTATGCAGTCATGCGACCAATCGTTGAAGAAATCAATGAGGTGTTAGAGAAGGAGACGCTCGTCTTGCGTCATTCGGTCGGAGGAAGCTTCCGCCGTGCCGAAGAGACGTGTAAAGACCTTGACTTCATCATCGCGACCGAGGAGCCGATTGAGCTACGTGAGAAGCTGCTCGCTTTGCCGTTCATCAACGAAGTGATTGCGGCAGGCGAGACGAAAGTCTCGCTCGTCCTCGAACGTGAAGAGATGGTATCGGTCGATTTCCGTATGGTCGAGCCAGGCGCGTTCGCTGCGACGCTTCACCATTTCACGGGATCAAAAGACCACAACGTCCGCATGCGCCAACTCGCGAAAGCAAAAGGAGAGTCCATTTCCGAATATGGGGTCGAGACAGCAGACGGATTGTGGCAACCGGAAACCGAAGAAGAACTGTTCGAACGGTATGGTCTCCCATTCATCCCGCCTGAACTTCGGGAGGGGCATGCAGAGTTCGAGCACGACTTATCGAAGCTCGTCACGCTCGAAGACATCAAGGCTGACGCGCACATGCACACGGTCTGGTCGGACGGGAAGTTGACCGTCGACGAAATTGTCGTGGCGATGAAAAATCGCGGCTATGAATGGATGGCCATCACCGACCACGGGAAGTATTTGACGTTCGTCAATGGCTTGACCGAGGAACGACTCGAAGCACAGGGGGAAGAAATCCGAGAAGCAGCGAAGACACATGACATGAACGTGTTACGAGGCGTCGAGATGGATATTCGTCCTGACGGGACACTCGACTATGAACCCGAGTTTCTAGAGACGCTCGACTACGTCGTCGCTTCCATCCATTCGAAGATGGACCAATCGGTCGACGAAATCATGGCTCGTCTGGAGAACGCCTGCCGTTCTCCGTACGTCAACGTGATCGCCCATCCAACAGGTCGACTCATCGGTCGTCGGGACGGTTATCCGATCGACGAGGACAAGCTGATCGCACTCGCTAAAGAGACAGGGACGGCGCTCGAGTTGAACGCCAACCCGAACCGCCTCGACCTGACAGCTTCTACGCTGAAGAAAGCGAAAGCAGCGGGCGTCAAAGTGATGATCAACACGGACACGCATCACCCAGATATGATGGCAGACATGGCCCTCGGTGTGTTGCACGCACGGAAAGCCTATCTCGAACCATCGGATATTATCAACTGCTTCACGTTTGAAGACGCCAAGGCGTTCTTTGCGGCGAAGCGATAGAAAGGAACATGCTAGATGGATCACGCGTTACGCGTATTAGAATATGAAAAATTGCGCCAACAGCTTGCCGGACATGCGGCGAGCTCGCTCGGGAAAGATTTGGCGCTGAAGATGCAACCGGACTACTCGTACGACCGGGTACTCTCGAATTTGAACGTGACGAAAGAGGCGACCGAGGTCGTCCGTCTTCGTGACCGTCTGCCGCTCGGCGGGTTCACGGACGTCCGTGCGGAAGTGAAACGGGCCGCAATCGGTTCTGTCCTCTCGACGAGCGAACTGCTCGCCGTTGCTGCCGTCATGTATGGCGGTCGCCAAGTGAAGAACTTCTTCGAGAAGCTTCATGAGGACAATGAAGAGATTCGCATTCCTCGACTTGACGAGTATGCGGACAAGTTGACGAAGCTGATTGAAGTCGAACAGGCGATTCGTCATGCGATTGACGACCAAGGAACGGTCCAAGATTCCGCGAGTTCACAACTCCGAGGACTTCGGACACAGCTCCGGAGCTTTGAAGGGAGTGTCCGGTCACGCATTGACAACATCCTTCGCAATAATGCGAAGATGCTCTCAGACGCGATCGTTACGATTCGAAACGACCGTTATGTCGTGCCGGTCAAACAAGAGTACCGCCAAGCGTTCGGTGGGATCGTCCATGACCAGTCGGCTTCGGGTCAGACACTCTTCATCGAGCCGCAAGCCATCGTCTCCATCAACAATGAGATTCAAGAAGTTCGCTTGAAGGAACGTGCTGAAATCGATCGGATTTTGAGTGCGCTCTCGAACGAGGTCGGTGGAGTGCATGATGCCATCATGACGAATATCGATGTATTAGCCGAACTCGACTTCATCTTCGCGAAAGTCGCTTACGGACAAGAGATGAAAGCGACCGAGCCGAAGTTGAACGACAATCGGGAGATCAAATTGAAGCAGGCACGTCATCCGTTCATCCCGAAAGATGAGGTCGTGCCGATTACGGTCGAACTTGGGGAAGACTATACGTCACTCGTCATCACCGGACCAAACACCGGCGGGAAAACCGTCACGTTGAAGACGATTGGACTCCTTCAGTTAATGGTGCAATCAGGTCTCTACGTGCCGGCAGAGTTCGGGACAGAGCTTTCCGTGTTTGACGCGGTCTATGCCGATATCGGGGATGAGCAATCGATTGAACAGAGTCTTTCGACGTTCAGCTCGCATATGACAAACATCGTCGGCATGCTCGACAAGATCGACTTCATGTCACTCGTCCTCTTCGATGAGCTCGGTGCCGGGACAGATCCGCAAGAAGGGGCAGCGCTCGCCATCGCGATTCTAGATGAAGTGAAACGTCGAGGGGCACGCGTCGCGGCGACGACGCACTACTCTGAACTGAAGGCATACGCTTATAACCGCGAAGGCGTCATGAACGCTTCGATGGAGTTTGATATCGAATCGCTCAGCCCGACGTACCGTCTTTTGATTGGCGTACCCGGTCGCTCGAACGCCTTTGAGATCAGTCGTCGTCTTGGACTGTCTGAGCAAGTCATCGACAAGGCACGTAGCCACGTCGGTAGTGATGCAGAGTCAGTCGAATCGATGATCAATGAGCTTGAAGCAGCGAAGCAACGTGCCGAGCAGCTCGAGCAAGAGCTCATCGTCAAGCGCCATGACTTCGAAGAAGAACAGGCGGCGTTTGAGGCGAAGATGACCGAATTCGAGCGCGAGCGCGACAACTTGTATAGCGCGGCCGAGGCGAAAGCCGAGAAGGCTGTCGAACAGGCGAAGCGTCAGGCGAACGAAGTCATCGACCGCTTGAAGAAGCTACGTGAGCAAGGAATCGTCAAAGAGCACGAGATTATCGCGGCGAAGAAAGAGCTCGAATCGGCAAAACCGACGCTTCAAGAGAAAAAGATCCAAAAAGTGAAACAAAAAGCCCAGCAGAAACGTACGTTCAGTAAGGGCGAAGAAGTGAAAGTGACGACGTTCAATCAAAAAGGCTACATCGTGAAACAAATCAACGACAATGAGTACAACGTCCAAGTCGGCATCATGAAAGTGAACGTCAAAGCGGACGACCTTCAGAAGATTGGACCTTCGAAAGAGAAGTCGCTTCAGTCGAAAGGCAGCTCGCTCAAACGACAGAGCTCGACGAAGTCCGAGCTCGACCTTCGTGGCGTCCGTGTCGAAGAAGGACTCATACGTCTAGACAAGTACATCGATGAAGCGCTCGTGTCTGGCTATGACAACGTTCGGATCATCCATGGTTTAGGTACCGGGGCGATGCGTCAGGCGACACAAGAATTTTTAAAAGGACATCGTCACGTGAAGAGCCAGCGCCCGGGAGGAATGGGCGAGGGTGGACTCGGTGTCACGGTCGTCGAACTAAAGTAAAGGGAGTCTGGGAATGGGTACGTTAACGTTTGCAGTGATGCTGGAGTCGTTTGGTCTCTATTCGATGGCGGGACTGATGATTATCGTCGGTCTTGCCATCTTCGAAGTGACGACGCCATACAGCAACTGGCGCGAGATTCAAAAAGGAAATATTGCCGTCGCCTTGGCAACGGGCGGGAAGATTGTCGGTCTCGCCAACATCTTCCGTGTTGTCGAGAGCTATCATGAGAGCACAATCGACATCTTCATCGGTGGAGGATTCGGCTTCATGTTGCTTCTCGCAACTTACTGGTTGTTTGAATTTTTGACACCGACTCTGAAGGTGAACGATGAGATTCAAAAAGGAAATATCGCCGTCGGACTGTTGGCATTCTTGCTGTCGATTGGGGTCTCCCTCGTCGTCGGCGCGGCATTGGTGAGGTGAAGACATGGTATACGAACGATTGGCTAAGATTTTGTTCATCGGGGCCGGGCTGTTCTTAGTGGCAGCGGCACTATGGTATATGTTTTATTGAGGAAATGAGATATAGCATCCTTAAAAGATGTTATATCATACATATGGAAGTAAAAAAGGTTAAAATAATTTGATTTTATAATTGGAAACTATGATTAGTTAAAGTTTAAAAAACAAATATTTCAGAAATTTAATATATCTAAAATAGAAATTTATAGATGTTTAAATTACAAAAAATGAATGTGGTAATTTGATTGAGCTTAATTTATTGACTATAACTATCTAAAACCAAAATCCGATATAGTGCACTTTTAAAACAAACTTATGGCTATTATGTCTCCATAGTAAAACCAATTTTTCATGAGTGAAATATCTTCAAAATCAGCAATATCACAATGAAACATAATGTAAATCATGTTAAAATATACAAAAAATGAGTAGGATGAAAATAATGACTAAAGCAATACCTTTTTTAAGATGGGCCGGAGGAAAAAGATGGTTAATTAATCAACATCATGATCTATTCCCTGTAGAATACAACACTTATTATGAACCTTTTTTAGGTAGTGGGGCAGTATTTTTCTATTTACAGCCTGAAAAAGCAATTTTAAATGATACAAACAAAGACTTAATAGATTCGTATAAAGCAATAAAATCTAGATGGAAAAGTGTTTATACTCTTTTATCAGAGCATCACGAAAAGCATTGTCCAAGTTACTATTACGATATTAGATCAACCAGCTATCATTCCTTAGAGGAAAGAGCAGCTAAGATGATTTATTTAAATCGAACTTGTTTTAATGGAATTTATCGAGTTAATAGAAAAGGAGAATTCAATGTACCTATTGGATCGAAAACTCAAGTTCTTTTAGATACCGATGATTTTCAAAATGTTGCTAGTTCATTAAAAAATGTCGAATTACTTAACTGTGACTTTGAAAAAATTATTAACCTCTCTAAAGAACAAGATTTTGTTTTTGTAGATCCTCCATATACTGTAAGACATAACTCTAATGGTTTTGTTAAATACAATGAAGTTTTATTTTCATGGGAAGATCAAGAAAGATTGGCAAAGTGTTTGATTAAAGCTAAAAATAGGGGTGTAAAGATCTTACTGACAAACGCAGCGCATCCATCTATAAGACAATTGTACGAGTCAGCGGGCTTTAACATTCAACATGTGTCTAGGTATAGTTCAATATCTGCAAATAAAAATAGTAGAAGTGATTATAAAGAATATTTAATTTCATGTAATCTTTGAAGGGGGAAATACTGATGAATAATATTGAAGAGTTGATTAGCGGTGCCTCGGTTAGTGACAATCCTTTAAATGTTTTAACTAATTTCTTAGAGGAACAAAAGCGATTTGAAGAAGCTAGACAGGTGGAAAACTTGAAATTCGTAGGTTATACTCTAGAGTTAAACTACGATTCCGCTAAAATCATCACCTCTGACCCGTATAAAATTGCGGTAGGGGGTATTCCTAGAGGATCATTTTTAATATTAGTGCCTAATAATTTCCGAGGTGTACCTGTTCATTTTACTTTACTAAGGGTTTCAGGTGTTTCGCCAACGCCCTTAAGTAATCATGTCCAACAGACATATTTTGAACTACATAAGAAATCAATGCCGGAACTAGATGTGTGGACGCAAAGTGAACTTCAGTGGGGAGCCTTAGACTGTGATGTAATGGGGATGTTTTATCAAAACCCCTTTGATTCAAAGAAATTAGAATTCTCAGGAGATGTAAATAATGTAGTAAGTGCACATCGTTATCAAGTATATTCACCAAATCAACAAATATTAGATTTGATAGTAAATGGTTTAGTAAAAAGAAATGGTCAATATCCTTTAGGTAATTTACGAACTACTGAATGTCTTTTAACTACTGATATGAATCAACAACCAGAAGTGAAAATATCAGTAGAAGATTTTAAAGGAACAAGAACTGCGATGTTTGGAAAGACTCGACTTGGAAAGTCTAATATCGTAAAACTAATTGCTGAATCAGTAATTAAATCTTCACAACAAGACCATAATGTAGGTCAAATTATTTTTGATATTAATGGGGAATACGCAAATGATAATCCACAAGATGGAAATACCTCCATTAGATCGGCATATAATGAACAATGTGTTGTGTATGCGTTAACAAAACGTCCCGGTACTGAATCAAAAGATTTACGTTTGAATTTTTATGAGAGTCCATCTTCATGTAAGGATATTATTTCTACTTTGCTAGAACAAGATAAACAACACGCAAATTATGTAAAAAGCTTTAACAGTGTAGTTATTCCGTCCATTGAAGAAATCATTGAGGCTGATAATAAGGACAAAGTAAGAATGATTCGTAAAGTGCAATTTTTTTGGGCGATTTTAAAAAAAGCAGGTTTTTCATGTGAAGATAAAAATCTAAAAGACTTAAAGTTGAAAACTAGATACACATACGATTTTAACCCAGGGTTTTCAGAAAGTAATCGAAAATTGATTTTTGGTGATAAAGTACCGAATCAACCCAATAGTATGCAAAGTCTAGTGGAAGAAATTGATGCACTTGCAACATACATCTTAGAGAACGGCAACTCGAATTTAAAATCATCATCGGGCAAACCTCTTTTAGATGCAGATGATGAGGCGTTAATTGCTTTCTTTAAACCTAAATCTGGAAGTGGTCCTATTATATTAAGAAACTATATTCAATATCACTCGAAGGACGCTACTAACTTCACTAAGGAAATTTTAGGATTTGTAGATGAAGGTAAAACTGTAATATTAGACTTAGGGAATGCTTCTGATAAAATTAGACGCTACTTCTCTGATTTAATTTCACAATCGGTCTTTACTCATCAAGAACAAAAATTTATTAACAATATGTTAGGTGGAAAATTTATTCAACTATATTTTGAAGAGGCTCACAATTTATTCCCACCAAATACTGATGATCATACAGGAATCTATTCAAGATTTGCGAAAGAAGGGGCTAAATTTCACATTGGAATGGTTTATTCTACTCAATCACCATCCACAATTAGTAAAGAGCTATTAGCACAAACTGAGAATTTTTTTGTAGGTCATTTATCTTCAAGTGATGAGACAAGAGCATTATCAAAAGTTCAAACAGCTTTCAAAGGTGTCGAAGAAGATATTCAAAAATCAAAAACCCCAGGGTATATGAGAATGATAACTATGTCACATAGATTTGTTGTTCCCCTTCAAGCAAATAAATTTGAAGTTAAGGTTGGTGAATAAATTAATGGCATATAATAGTACATCTAATTCTCCGTTTGAATATGCATCTAAACTGGGACATCTAGATGTCGTTGAAAGTGAGTGGGTCAAATCTTTAATTAAAGATTTTGAATCGAACTCTTATGAACTTTCACAAAGTGAAAAAGAGGGTTGGAATGAAGCTGAATTAGAGGCAGTAAGTAGTTTAAGACAATTTTGGGCAGTGGATGGATCATATGTAACTGTTAGTTCGAACGCAACTCCTGCTAGGGAGGTTGCTTTCGTAAAGGCAGGATTAATCTCAATTGAACAGTCAAAGCTTGATAAAATTGATAAAGAACACCCTCACCCAATTTTATTGAAAGACATTTTGTCAAAAAGTGCAGTTCATCATGCTACAGTATTTCCACTTAGAAACATCAAATCATCGATGGGTAGTAATTATAATGCTATAAGACATATTGTTAGAGACTCACTAAAAATTGATCAAAAAGGTGCTTATTTTGAAACTTTAAAATGGTTAGTCTATGAGAAATGGAGAGATCAACCTATCGTTTCTCCAAATTTTCAGTGTCCATATTGTGAAAATAAGATTACAGGTCTCAACCCAGATGAAGATACTAAGATATGTGAAGTTTGTAAAGGAGTGGTTTATTTAACTGATATCATTGGCTTTCACTTAGATATGAATGAGGACACTGCTCCAGAAAGTGTAAGTTCAGCATACATGATGATTGTAGAACACCTTATGTTATTTACAGCGATTCGTTTATTGTGGAGCCATAAAGATAAAAAGTTGGTCACGAATACCTTATTTATTAAAGATGGACCACTTACATTAAGAGGACAATATTCTAAGCTAGTTCCTTCCATTCGCAACTTTTTAGAGTTTGCTAAGTCTGAAGATAGACCAATTCATATAATTGGTCAAGAAAAGTCTGGTTTATTTGTCGATCACCTTGGTCAAATCTCTAAAGAATTAATGCCAATGTCTAGAGGAGACTCTATTTATTATTCTGTATTGACACATCAGTATATTAGAAATGAAGTTTATAGAACTCCCGATTTAATGAATTCGTATGGGAAAAGAACCAATTGGGGAGAGAAAATCTATGTAAAAACGGATCCTAACACTTGTATAGTATTAAATATTCCTACGGGGCATTATGTCAATAATGAGAATGGCCCAAATGAAAATGATTTGATCGGATTAGAAAGAATACTAAAAACTTTACCTGAAATTATTAGCCATCGATACACTAGCGCTCTTTTTCCGATAGAATTAGCTAATGGTATAGCATCAATGTCAAGCTATCCTTCTTCAAGCATTCTTCAAAGGTTTTTTGAGGAGAACACTAAATAGTATTTCTCACATTTATTTTATGAATATTAGAAAAGGGTATCATTTGCCATTTGTATATTTTAGCAAATGATACCTTTTTATAGTTTGAAAATCTTAAATTTACAATTGTTTCTACTTTTGATTCGTACATACCTTTATTCCACTTAAAATCAAGGGGGATTGTTAATGGATTTTAGTATATATAAACAAATAATTCCTAAAGAAAGTTTGATCAGAGAGTTAAAAGAAAAGGGAATGGTAAGAAAAGGTGAAACGCAAGTTCATACGAGCAAAATAATTATTGAAAATGAGCAACTATCAGTAAAAGTACATGTTGACTTTTTCTTTAAATTAGATAGAGAAGAGTCATCGGAGATTAAGTGGGCAAAGTATTGGGGCGAATATTTTGGCGATAACTCAAAACAAAGCAAGATAGTAGAATCAGCTTATGGAGTTATTATTACAGAGTTAGGCGGAAATCTATATGCTATTTCTCTCGGAAGAGGACATAGTTATGTCAATACTTCGGCTGATTTAGATTTTGGTTTTAATATCGCTGAAAGAGTTTATGATAATAATTCAATAGAAGTGAAGTCAGCTAGATTTTTGAATCAATCGAAAAGTAGAGCGCTTACTCAATATCACGCAGATTCATTCGTTTCTTCTGAAGTTGGGGAAAGTCATGAGTTAGTAGTAAGTAAAATTAAACTTAAGGAGAAGTACTCTAGATTTTTACTGTCTAAATATTCCGATAACATGAAATTTGGAACATCAGTAAGACTGAGTGTTAATTCATATGAACCAACTGAAATATTAGATATTATTCACGAATTAGATTATTTACTGCGGAATGAGAGTGCGGTAGGTGGGTTATCACGTATGATTCTTATTAAAGAAAATGAAGATAATTTACCGCTAATTTCAGATTTAAATCGACGTTTACTAAACTCAATTTTGAAGAAAGAAACGAATGTTTCATTATCATATTTTATGGAGGATAATGGTGAGGTTTTCATTAACCCAGAAAATGATGATAACATCGAAATAGTATATAAGAAAAGTTATGAGTTGGAGAGTTTTTCAATTGATTCCTTAGCAACTGCTTTAGAGGCACTAGAGTGTGAAGATATTTCAAAAGTATCGATAAGGTTAAACACAGAAAATACAACGAAAGTTTTTTTAATGAAATTAATTGATTATAGTATCGACTTTCGAGGAAAAACTTTTTGTCTTTATAAAGGGAAGTGGGCAAGCTTTAACAAATCATATATGGATTTTATCAACAGAGAAATCTCAAAAGTCAATGACTTTATTATTTACGATGAGAAATTTAATTTAAATGCATCGGTATTAAAAAAAGGAAGAAAAATTCAAAAGTTAAGTCCGCAAACTTATGACCAAGTAAAATATGCTGAATATCCATATAATATTTATTTAGAACATGAATTTGGTTATGAGTTATTGGATAGAAAGAATGACCATTCAAGTTTCAAGAGTGTTGAATTTGCAGATTTATACAATAGAGACGAAGAAGATTTAATACATGTAAAAATTGGTAATACAACAGAAATGCGCTATTGTATTAAACAGTCACTGCACAGTGCTGATATTTATAACATGAATAGGAAAGTGCTAGAAGAGTACAATATTTTGAATGTTAGTAATATATCAATGTTATTTATCACAAAAATACAAAGTATCATTCGAAAAGATGGAACAATAGATATATCAAAAATTAAATCTATATACTTTAAGATTGAAATTATTGAGTGGTTAACTAAAATTAGGTCTTTAAATTATAATCCTAAAATTATTATTGCACAAGATTTAAGAAATGATTTGACTAGCAAATCAAATTAATAATTGAAGCGCAACACTTCTTCGACCTCCCGTTAATCTTGGCGAGCGTATCTATAAGCTTGTCATGCCCGACTTTCGTGAAGTCTGTTCCTTTCAGGAAAAACTCGCGGTGGAGCTGTCGGCATCCTCGTTGCTTCACCGTTGTCACGATGAGTACGAGTCGGCGAAATACATCGGCACGCCGAGCGTCTCTTAAATGAGTTAGTGACCTCTGAACTCCTTGCCTCGGTCCGTCGTAGCAATTCAGAAAGGCGCCATGCCATGCACCGAATTGATTGCCCCACTATTGAGGCTGAATTATGGTCTTTGATCGGCAGGAAGAGATATAACCAGATTTTTCGCTCGATGAACGTCGCGACACATGCCTTCGATTTCTCTCCTCCTGAGACGACGATGTCGAACTCTCAGTGCCCGAACGTTCGACGCCACTTGATCTCTGAGGACGTTTCGAGATTGGGAGTTTAATGTTGACACGTCAGCACATCTCGACAGCTTTTTTGATGTCTCCCTTTCTGGGCAGAATACGTTCACGAGCGTGTCGATTTGTCCCATATAAATCCAGTGATAGGTTGTCAAGATGGCAATTCTGTAATCGAAGAGACGATCGATAATCTGTTCCGGGGACCAGGTCCCACAAAACTTTTCAAGGATTGTCCGGCGCATCACGTTGTCAAGCTTCGTATTTGCGCCACAGTTGGTCTTCATCTTCACATAGAGTTCTTGTGCACTTTCTGACTCGTATCTGGAGTTCCGTCTGATTTCCCGCTAGACTGTCAAGGACTGTCGCCCAAACCCAATCGACCGGATGGATAATCTTGAGCTCTGGTAGGTCTCTATTTCACATGTTTCGTGGTGATGAGATGGCTATAGCTCACGAGATTACCTCTGTCTGAATGTATTTTTTGTGACCTCATTCTACACGAGAGAAGAGTCATAGGTTTTTTGTGTTCACATTTGGATGCTGTACTTAATTTTATAATTCATCATAGATAAATAAATACGTTGAAGTAATTTGACATTATAAAGTTATTATTTATGGAATTAATTTAGTTTGATTTTACCTAAGTTATGCAATTAGAGGAGGAAAGGAGTATTTAACATGACTAGATTTAATAAGTTGATCCGTGATCATATCCCTGAAATCATTCATGAATCAGGAAAAATACCGATTGTAAAGCAACTAAGCCAAGCAGAGCACTTCGAACAAGCACGATTGAAACTTTATGAAGAAATCAAAGAGTATGAAGAGACAAATATTGATGAAGAGTCGCTGGAAGAGTTAGCTGATATTTTGGAGTTGGTCTATACACTTGGGAACATGCATGGGGCAGACTTTGATGAATTGAATCAAATTCGTGAAGAGAAACGCAAAAAACGAGGCGGTTTTGAGAAGGGTCTATTTTTAGAAGAGGTCCTAGATCATGAGTGATTTACGACTCCATACGAGCAATCTTGGTATCCCTTTACAAGAACACATAGACGCGGCGACTGAAATTTATATGGTCGTCGCGTTTGCTCAAGTGTCGGGAGTGAAAGAATTATCCGCTTCGTTAAGTAAAGCGGGTGAACGCGGTGCTCAGATCAGAATCTTGGTTGGGGACTACCTATATCTCACCAACCCTGATGCGCTGGATATGCTGCTTAAAATCCCGAATATCGAGCTCAGGCTGTACCGTTCAAAGGGAAGGTCGTTCCATCCAAAGGCATATTTGTTCCGTACAATGGAAAGTAGTACATTTTTTGTCGGTTCCTCGAACTTGTCGCATAGTGCACTAAATCATGGAGTGGAATGGAATGTTGAAATTCCTTCGAATATATCAGAGGAAGTGTTTGAAGAGTCAGTCGCTGCGTTCCATGAATTATTTTATAGTGAATATGCGCAAATAATGAATCCAGTCTCGTTACAGCCTTATCGCGAAGAGTATGAAGCGCGAAAGGATCGAATGAAAGAATTGGAGGTCGCTGAACATTCTCCCGTCTACATAGAAGATGATTCGATTACCCCGACGTCTGTCCAAGACGCAGCGTTATTGGCACTCCGAGAAACGATGGCGGAAGGTCGGAAAAAGGCGATGCTCGTCTTGGCGACAGGATTAGGGAAAACGTATTTGAGTGCATTCTTTGCACGACAATTCAAACGTGTCCTTTTCGTCGCACATCAAAGAGAACTTTTGTTACAAGCAGAAAAGTCATTCCTCAATGTGGCGACCGACTGGAAGACCGGGTTACTACTCGGTGGTGAATCAAGAAATCAAGATACTGCTGACGTCGTGTTCGCCTCGATTCAAACGTTAGCTTCGAAACAAAGAATGGAGCAATATGACCCGGAGCAATTCGATTTGATAATCGTGGATGAGTTCCATCATTCGGCTGCTCCTTCCTACCGTCGGGTGCTAGATTATTTTCAACCGAAGTTCTTACTCGGTTTGACTGCAACGCCTGACCGTTTAGACGGAGGAGACGTATATGCACTTTGTGATGATAACGTCGCCTTCCAGATGCACTTTACGGAAGCGATTGAAGAATCGTTTTTAACCCCGTTTCATTACGTTGGAATCTATGATGAAATCGACTACTCTCAGATTCGTCTGATCAATGGACGTCGTTACGATCAAGAAGAGTTATTGGCAGAACAGTTAAAAGAAAGTGTTGCTGAGAAGATTTATAGAGCTTGGTCAGAGCATCATCAATCGAGAGCACTCGGCTTTTGTTCTTCCGTTATACAAGCTGAATATTTGGCTGATTATTTCAGGAGGCAGGGAGTACAAGCGGTAGCACTTCATAGTCAGGCCGATTATGATCGAACGGAAGTAATTGCCCAATTAAAGCAAGGACAATTGGACATCATTTTTGCAGTGAATTTATTTAATGAAGGTGTAGATATTCCTGAAATCGATACGCTATTGTTCTGTCGTCCGACTGAATCATTGACAGTATTCACCCAACAAATTGGACGAGGGCTACGTCTATCAAAAGGAAAGACGCATTGTACGATTATCGATTTGATTGGGAACTATAAAAACATTGATAAGAAACTGGCGCTATTGACGACAGGCGGTCCAGATTCACTGAAGAAGGTTCCAACATCAAATAACTTACCTACTTCGTGTAAAATCGAATTTGATTTAGAGACTGTCGATCTTTTGAAGAAAATGATGACTCGTTCCTCGACACGCCATCAATTATTAGAACGAAATTATTTCATGGTGAAGGAAGAGCTAGGGAGACGACCGACCTACCTAGAACTAATCCAACGAGGCGAATATTCATTGGAAGCTTATCAATCCGAAAGGAAGCACTTTGGTGGCTTCTTCGGTTTTCTAAAGAAGATTGGTGAGTTAACAGACGGTGAGTTAAATGTTTTTGAAAATATGTATCCTCTCTTGTATGAAGTTGAAGATACAAGAATGACAACAAGTTATAAGATGGTTGTATTATCGGTCATGTTAGAGCGGGGAGAACAAATGTGGTACGCTCCTTTGAAAGCATCTGATGCAGCTTATCCGTTCTATGAATACTTGACGAGCGTGCCTTATCGTCAACAGATTGATGGAAAGACGAAAGACTTTCAACAACCTTTCCATCAACAACGAATTGGAAAATTGTTGTTACGGATGCCATTCGATAAAATTGCCAGAGGACCGTTTTATGTAGAAAATGAAAGCCTACATATCGAATTCGATGAAGCGCTCCGCAATCCGATTGTTTATGAATGGGTGAACCAGATTGTAGAAGTTCGGTTACATTACTACTTCAGTCGGAAAGCACAACGAGCATACGATTAATCAATTCAGTTATTTATATTGACAGAAAAAGTAGAAAGGTGGGGTAATATGAAACGCCTGTTACTACGCAAAATCCAATTCGCCCTCCAACACCACGGTGGGACGGCGTCCTTGAAAGACATTTATGCGTATGTCGAAAAATCGTATTATCAACTCGAGCTCGATCGCTATAAAGATTGGAAAGGGCACGTCAATAAACAGATTCGTGCGCATTCTAGCGATTCAGCGAGCTTTACCGGGAAAGAGGACCTCTTTTATTCCACAGGAAATAAAGGCATTTGGGGCATCAGACAATCCAATAACTAACGGAAGCGGGACCAATTTCACTTGGTTCCGCTTTCAATGTTTACAAAACATCACACCCTATTGTCACACAATGTTCATTCCTGTACACTTCGATATTGTGTGCTAAAAATTATGTTAGGGGTTAGTCAATGGAACTTGTACAGCAATTATCTCAAATGCAACTGATCAACCAATTCTGGTTGCTTATGGCCTTCGTCATTCCAATGGTCATTTTATCTCGTATGGTCGTGGCTGGGACGCGCTTCTCGCCGATCCTCGTCATCGTCATCTTCGGTCTCGGTCTCGGATTCGGTATGGTCGAGCTCGGTATCGCGACACCGGGTCTTCCTGAATTCCCGCTCGTTGACTTCTTGTCACGGACGACAATCATCGCCTTAGTCGTTTCGTTCTTCGTCGGCGGACAAGAACTTCGTAAAATCTTGAGCAAGCAAGAGCTCGACATGGAGGACATCGTCGTTCCTTCTAAAGAAGAGATGTTCCTCGGGACAGGGCGTACGCAGTTCATCTTCATCCTTCGTTCATTCTTCTTGCTCGTCGGTTTGGAAGGGTTCTTCCGGATGGCGATCGAGCCAGGTACGGCAGAAGGGATTGCGCTTTACTACCCAATCCTCGCACTCCTCGGTCTTGCGGTGTCGTTCTTACTCATCGACCATAAAGCACAGATTCAGGACAAGAAAGTATACATGCAAAAAGGTGTCATCGAGACAGTCCTCTTGCTTGTCATCTTGTTCGTCTCGTTCCTGATTGCGACAGCAGTTCAGCCGATTATCGCACTTCCGCAAATCTTCTTTGCGATGTTGATTTCGTCAGCACTCGGTGCCATCTTCCATAACTGGACGTATGGACCGACTGTCCGCGCGCTTCTCTTCGCAGGGATTCCGGTCGTCTTGGCTGCCAACTTCATGGTCGGTGGTTCACGAATCGGTGATGCGTTCGCCATCGAAGGCATGAACTCGATTCTCGTGTACGGTTTCTTCGGCCAGTTGTTCTGGATGTTCGGTGGGATCGCACTCATCATGTGGTTCGCTCGCACAGGTCACATCCGTAACCTCGCGCCAGGTATGGCAGGGTCACTTTCACACAGTGGTCTCACAGGTGCTTGTACGGCTGGGGACTTCGGTCAAGTGGCGGCAAAACGTGCGCCAATCATGATCAACATCCCGTTCTTCGGACATATCTTCGTCTTCTCGATCCTCGCGATCAGTGCCGACAACGGCGCGCTCTGGATCTGGCCGACGATGATCATCGTCTTGGTCGGTCTCGCACTCACGGCGCTCGCGTTGAAAAACTTGCGTGCGGCGAACGGGGAAGACTTTAAAGAAGTCAAAGCCCTTATGCAGTTCTCATTCGGATGGCAGATGATGGCCGTCTTCGGTGGTCTCGTCATCTTGACGTTCAGCACGATTGCGTTTGATTACACGACGATGGCACAATCGTCAGCAATCTCGCACTTCGGCTTGTTCGCAGCGGTTCAAGGCGGTATGTTCGGGACGGAAGCATCGCTTCTCATCCCGCTCATCTTCTCGATGCCGTTCCTCGTGCACCCGATCGTCTTCTACATGTTCGGGAAAGCACTCGACAACAATGGCGAAATGCCACGTGTGCCAGTATATGCGATGGCACTCGTCGGTGTCGTCGGTGTATCTGCAGCGATTTTCGCCTTATAATTGAACTCCGCTCTGACTTCGGTCAGGGCGGTTTTTTATTTGATAATTTTGATATGGTAGACTTTGGATAGTGAAAGCGGGGGAGAGTATATGAGAAAATGGGTATTCATCGGTTTTATCGGGTTGATTATAACCAGAGTTTGGATTGCACCATTGTATACGACTAGTCCAGATATGGATGACTTTGTACACTGGTTCGAGGAAACGTATTCGGTACAATGCGAAGATGACAGCTGTGATTCGTTCAACCTGATTGGGGATCAGACGAATATATATGTGAATGAAGAGGGGTATATGAAACAATCCAGTGGCTTTTTCACTTTCAACATGGAGGTAAGGGGATTATACCGAAGTGTCGAAGAACCCGAACGAGTCGGAACGATTGAAGTGAGATGGAATCAAGATTCGTTCGAGGTTATGGAAGAGACAGGCATATTTGTTACTTCACCATAGGGGGCTTGAGAGCATGCTGATGATCACTCAAGATGTAAAGGGAGATCGCTATGAGGCGCTCATCGATGTTTTGCTTGAGCACTGCACTCACTTTGCGTTCGTGGAAGACAGACGCCGAATGGAAATTGAAGAGGAGCGTCTAGCGTATATGGATGTACTGACTGAAGAGATTCGTTGGGATTTGAGGGAACGAACCATCGTAAGTGAATGGGAGACGACTAGATTGTCAGGAGATACGGCGTATCTATATTCGTTCCATATGAATTATCTGACAGCACAGTTTCTAAAAGAGCATGGTGGCTCATTGTTCGGATGGATCCATCCGGAACTTCCCGAAGACTTGATGTTTTATGTGGGGGATACGTGCGTGCTCGCGGTATGCTCC
Organism: Exiguobacterium sp. 8H; assembly: GCF_902506255.1. Taxonomy (GTDB): domain Bacteria; phylum Bacillota; class Bacilli; order Exiguobacteriales; family Exiguobacteriaceae; genus Exiguobacterium; species Exiguobacterium profundum. Next base: position 118,735 of record NZ_LR733429.1, read on the forward strand.
CATGAATCGTTCTTTGTCGTCGATGAAGAGATGTGGGAGCATTTTAGATTAGATGAATGATTAAGGTCACCTCTTATATGGGTGACCTTGTATTAAGTCAACTTGCTAGAGAAGGGTCTCCAGTCTGGGTCTTTTCTGTCGTGTTTATTCGGTTTTCTGACATCATCACAAAAGAGCCGTTCACTCGCACCAAATTGGATGTAATTCTGTTGAGCCTGTCGAAGCGACACCGTATTCGCACCGCCTTCATAATCGGGATCGTCGAATTGAACCCCGTCATTCTCCCAAAAGCAGATTCGACAAATGTCGTATGTGCCTGGAGGTTCCTCTTCTAACGTCTGGTAGCCACAGCATGGGCATGTGTATCTCACCATCATCACCTCACTATTTAGTATAGAGGATACAAGCAAAAAGCGTCCGACCTTTTCACCAGGTCGAACGCTTTTTCTATCATAAAATAAACATCGATACCAACGTCAAGATGGCAAGCCCACCTTGTGTCAGAATAATCTTCTTGTCACTCGTGATACTGCCATATAGGGCAACGAGAATGATATAGAGCAGAATCATGGTGACAATCTCGACCGGGTTGGGGGAAAGATAGAGTCCGTACAAGAGCCCGACCCCAATCAATCCGTTATAGACGCCTTGATTTTTGAACAAAACCGACACCGAGTCTCTCGTTAGCTCGTCTTTCGACATACGGAAGACGCGTGACGTCGACGAGGATGCCGTCGCAATCGTCTCTAAATAGAAGATATAGAAGAATTCGATGACGACAAGCGTTCCGAGCACAAGGGTGAGCGTCGACATATTAGTTGACCGCTGCTACTTGTACCACTGGTTTTGCAGACACGTAGTTCGCCACGTTTTGTGCGAAGTTGATGAGGACCGGGTTTTGGTTGTGCTGCTCGAGAGCGGCTTGGTCTTCCCAGTTCTCGATCATGACGAAACGGTTCTCGACAGACGTTGACTCGTATAGGTCATATCCGACGCAGCCCGCTTCTTGTTTTGATGAGTCGATCAAGACTTGGATGTCACGCAAGAAGTTCTCGCGTTGTGATGCTTGGATATCGAATGTGGCGTTGACTAAGATCATGGTTGATTCCTCCGATTGTGTGGTGAATTATTTGAACGATGTGACCGTTTGAGCGTCAAGACGTACAGATTGGTAACCTTCTTCTGCCGCTTTCCCAACAGACAAGATCATGACTGGTACATAACGGTCTTTGTCGAGACCGAACGCTTCTGCGAGTTGGTCTTTCTCGAAACCACCGATTGGGTTCGTGTCATAGCCGTGTGCACGTGCTGTGAGCATGAATTGCATCGCAGCGAGACTCGCATCGATCTTCACGATGTCGTTCATCTCTTGTTTCGAGAGGTTTTTGTAGTAAGGGATGATTGCGCCGAGCTGTTGATCACGCACTTCTTGTGGCATTTTACCTTCTGCGACCGCTTGATCGTAGATTTGTTCGCCGTACTCGTAGCACTCCATGTCTCCGAAGATGAGGAGCATCGCTGCAGACGAATCGTTTTGACGTGTGTTGAAACGGATGAGTGGTTTGAGCGTCTCTTTCGCTTCTGGGCTCTCGATGACGACGAAGCGCCATGGTTGCATGTTGACCGATGATGGGGCAGTCGTTGCTTCTTGAATCATCTCGAGCATTTCTTCTTGTGAGATTTTCACGTTCTCGTCATAGACACGGATTGATTTACGACCGAACATGACGTCTGTAAATGTATTGTTTTCGAATGTAGTTGCCATTGGTGAATTCCTTCTTTCTCTGTTTAGGCGTGACTGTTCAATTTTTGAAGCAGCCCGGATAAGTGTTGAATCTCTTCAGCGGACAAGGCTTGTAAGACGAGATGGTTGGCCCGTTCGTCTCGCTCGCAGTGCCCGAGGTCTTGCTCTGCTTTCTCTGTCACACGGACGAACATCTCGCGATGGTTCTCCGCGTTCCGCTCTCTGACGACATACCCTTTCTCTTCAAGGATTTTCAAATGTCGGGTGATGGCAGCATTGTCGATTTTCATCTCTTCTTTAATCACGCGTTGCGAACAAACGCCTCGTTCTTTGACGACTTGTAACATCTCGTAGCGGGTCAGGCTGAAGCCCGTTTCCCGTTCGAACGACGATGCGACGTTTTGTTCCGCCAACTTGATTTGGTAAAGTAATCGGCTGATTTCACGTAGGTCCATTGCGTCCCACCTTTCTCAATTGACTTATCAATCGTTGACTTGTCAAACGATACAACGTTTTGGATTGCCTGTAAAGTCAAACGCTCAAAAAAGACGACACCGGATTATTGTGTCGTCTCTTCTTCGATAGGGGTGCCATCAAATCGATATTCTGTCGTGAATGTCGTCTCGTCGAATCCATACATTCGGTCGTAGGCATTCAAGTCCTCAATCGTCCGCACGTCGAGGAAGGATGGGTCGATGTCAGACGCTTTGCGCGTGAACATCATGTACCGTTCTGTGTAATCGTCATTTCCTCCAGGCTTTCCGTCGAACGAGAAGTGAATCCAATAGACATCGGATTCCACTTCGCGCATGACGTCGAGAATCCGTTGTTTCTGTTCGTCCGTATTGTTCCAGTCTTCATGAAACATGATCGAGACGTCGAGATACGTCTTCGGATTTGTTTCATAAATGGACGTCGGGGTCGGGGAGATGTTCGCTTGCACATCATCGGACACGCCAATCGGCACCTCCGCACGGACAGTCTCTTCCTCTTTTAGGATTCCTTCCGACACGAGCCGTTCGTGAATCGTCCGCTCTGCCTCGCGTTCCCAATATGTCTCGAGCACGTTATCGTGGATGGAGCCGTCACTGTACGTCACGAGAAAATAAGTGCCAGCGAACGGTTCCTTCGTCAATGTCACTTCTCCGGTATAACCTCCCATATGCCAGTCGCGTGATAGCTTGATGTCGGGTTGTTCATTGTACGTTTCCTTCACATACGCGTTGTATGTCTCCCGTGCCTCTGACTTTTCATGCGTCGTATATACGAAGAGCCCGCCAGCGAGAAGCCCGACTGCCATACCTGCTATGATTCGTTTTCTGATCATTTCGTCACCTCTCGTTCAATCTACCTGATATTGAAGGAGAATACCTCGGTCCAAAGTCTTATTCAAATCATTTCCATTTCGCTGTAAACTAAAAGTGCCCTCAAAGAACTATTGTAATTGCGTGTACTAATACATATAATACACTTAAAGAGTAACATTGATTATGAGAGGGTGTGACCCATGTTATACAAAATCGATATGAAAAGTTCAGAACCGCTATACGAGCAAATCGTCAATCAAACGAAAGAACTTGTTATCCGTGGAATTTTACGACCAGGAGATAAGGTGATGTCCGTGCGTGAACTCGCCACCGATCTCGTCATCAATCCGAATACGGTCAGTAAGGCGTATCAGGAGTTGGAACGGCTCGGGCTGCTCGAGATGCGACGTGGACGTGGGACGTTCGTCTCCGAGGACTGGGTGGACGATGATGCGGCACGTGAGCCGGTCATCGCCTCGATCAAAAAGATTGCGATCGATTGCCACTATGCGAACGTGCCGTTAGACGAAGCCATTGACGTATTGCGAACGGAATATGAGAAAGTAGGGAAATCCAATGCTGAAAGTTGAACAGTTAAGTAAAAAAATTGACCGTCAAACGATACTCGATGGCATCGACTTTACGGTCGAATCTGGAGAAATCATTGCGCTCGTCGGACGTAACGGTGCCGGTAAGACAACGCTTCTCCGCACGATGGTCGGCATCATTCGCCCAGATATGGGCGACGTGCTCTATGGTTCGAAAAGTATCTTTAAAAATGCGGGATTGAAGCGTGACGTCATCTTCGTACCGGATTCAGCCGATGCGCTCAAAAATTATACGGTGAACGAGGCGACGGACCTGTATGAATCGATCTATCCATCCTTCAACCGTACCGTCTTCCGTGAGACATTGACACGATACAACATCGACAACAAAAAGATCCGCCAGCTTTCTAAAGGACAAAAGGCACTCGTGACGTTATCACTCGCCTTCGCCGTCCAAGCGAAGTACTACCTGCTCGACGAACCGACGGACGGACTTGATGTCGTCGCCAAATCCGATGTGTTAAAACTGATGATTGCCCAAGTCGAGAATCGGAACTGCTCGATCATCGTCTCAAGTCACCAACTCCATGAACTCGAACGCATCGCTGACCGCATCATCATGATTGAGAATGGACGTGTCAAAGCGATCTTGTCACTCGAAGAGGCACGTGCCCTCAGCATCAAGTGGCAAGTCGTCTTCAACGACCATGTCCCGGTCGAACTGCTCGAACGAAAAGATATCGAAATCATCAGCGTGACGGGACGTGTCGTGCTATTCATGGCGAAAGAACGGACGGAAGAGCTCGAAACGTTCATCGATTCATATAATCCGATGCTCATCGAAGAGATTCCGATGTCTCTTGAAGACGTCTTCCGTGTCCAGTTAGGAGGAGAAGCCCATGTTGTCTAAAGTATTGTTAAAGAAAGATTGGAAACAAGTGTCGTTGCTTTGGATGCTGCTCGTCTTCTTAGGCGTCGTCGCCTTCACTGTGCCGGCTTGGACACAATTCGAACAGTTTGATGAGCAGATTAAAGATGCACGAGCGAATTCTGTAGATTACGGGATCCCGTTTGAAGAACGAGATCGCCTGACGGTTGAGTCCTTCTTCGACCCTGATTCGAGTTTAGCTTTCTATCTTGGTGACATAGGTGATGTCATTCCGGTAGGACCAGTTGTATTCTTATTCGTCGTGTTTAGTGCGCTCATGGCCACGTCGCTCATTGGTGCCGAACGAAACAGTCAAATGTCGGACTTTTCGATGTCGCTCCCCTTCACCCGCACCCAGCTGTACATATCAAAATGGGTGTTGGGGGCAAGTGGGATTATCATGTCCACGCTGTTAGGAAGTATCGCGATGTTTGCATTGGTCGCCACTTCCCGTTATTCCTTCTTATTAGAAGGGACCGTATTTAAATCGATCGTGATCGTCCTGTATGTCGCCTTGATTGGGATCTCGTTATTCTCGTTGGCTTTATGGATGGGATCGTTCGGTGGGGAATCGATTTCTCAATCAGTGTGGTCGTTTGTCGCCTTGATTTTCCCGTTAGGAATTCTCGCATTGATTCAAGGATCAGCTTACTCGCTGACTGGTCGAGGTGATGCGTTGGGTTGGTTAATCGATTCAGCTTATGAAAGTGTATTTATTCAAGCCATCTCACCACTCGGTAACTTGATGAATTTATCTTTATATGAATACATTCGATCCGATCAGTATTGGCAAGAGTTCGTCACGATTAGCATTCCATCGTCTATCGTCTTTATCGTCTTGTCATTATGGTTAGGAGCTTGGATGTACAATCGTGCACCACAAGAAAACAACGGTCGTTTCTTCATGTTCAACAACTGGTTATGGCTCGTCCACATTATCATCGTTGGATGTATCGCGATGTTCACAGGAATTGTGTTCACGACATTCACGTATCAAGCGAACAGTATGTTGTACATCGTAGGCTTTGTGATCGGAGCGTTCTTAGCACACTTACTCGCTAAGCGTTTGCTTTACCGCTTCAACTTGAGACTCAAATCGTAAGGAGGGACACCTATGAAACGCTTCTGTCTGTTGCTCGTACTCGTCATCTCACTGGCAGGATGTATGAACCCGGAACCGGACGCCTTTGAATACAAAGGGGCGAAAGTCGGGGACAATGCAGCCGTCGTCGGCATTGCCGGAAGTTTGCCGCTACATGAATGCTATCGATCGGTCGAACTGCAGACGAAGAAGCGTCCTTATGGGTTGACCGTCCGTTACGAAGACCCGGGTATGGAACGAGCGGAACAAGAACATCTGGCGATTCGGAATGCGGCTGCCTATTTCACCCTCATCCCGAACGCCGAAATCGTCCGTTTTGCTTTCCCGAACCGGACCTATGCCTTCTCTCGACCTGAAATGGAGGCATGGTTCGGGACTGACTTCTCAAATATTCGTCATGAAAAAGAATTGCAACAACTCATGAATCAGAAGCTTGAAAAACTGGATTCGAAAGATTCCTATTTTAGGCGGGTATGACAGCGATTGGATGACAAATCCAATCGCTTTTTTTGATATTTTCTGAAAATTATCGGGTAAAGGGTAGATGAAAGCGTTTTCTTAGCATTATAATTGGGTTAACTGAATGAGTATTCATTTCCAAGGAGGAACAGCGATGAACAAACCGTGGTTACAAGATTACCCAGAAGGAATGCCCCAGTCAATCGATTATGAGGTAAAGCCGCTCTATGAGGCGTTGTCTCGCGCAGCAAAGGATTATCCAAATCGTACGGCCGTCTCCTTTATCGGAAAGGAGTGGACATTCGCGGAAATCGATGATGCCGCACGTCGACTCGGAACGATGCTTCAAGCGAAAGGGCTTGAAAAAGGCGACCGAGTCAGCCTCATGCTTCCAAACTGTCCTCAATACGTCATCTCGTTCTATGCCGTACTCTATGCAGGAGGGACGGTCGTCCAGACGAACCCACTCTATACGGAACGTGAGCTAGAAAACCTCGTCACGGACGCAGGTGTCAAAATCGTCATCACCCTCGATCTGTTATATCCGAAAACGCTTCGCGTCAGTGAGAAGACGGAGATTCAAACCGTGATCACGACGAGTATCGCTGATTACTTACCATTCCCGAAAAACAAACTGTATCCAATCAAAGTGAAACGTGAGAACAATATCGTCATCGATACGACCGGATCGACGCCGTTCAAAAATTATAAAGACTTTAACCCTATCACGCCACTCGACATCGAACCGAAAGAAGATGTCGCCGTTCTTCAATACACTGGGGGGACGACGGGACTTCCGAAAGGCGTCATGTTGACCCACTTCAACTTGACGGCGAACGCGGATCAAATCACGAACTTATTCTATAAGTATAATCGTGGGGACGAGAAACGCGTCTTGTGTGTCGTACCGTTCTTCCACGTCTATGGGATGTCGTGCTGTCTGAACTTCGGGGTCACGAACGGCTATGAGCTCGTCCTCGTACCACGTTTCGAAGTGACGGATGTCTTGAAGACGATTCAGAAGAAAAAGCCACACTTCTTCCCGGGCGCACCAACGATGTATGTCGGAATCTTGAACGACCCGAAACTGAAGAAGTACGATTTGTCTTCGATCGAGGCATGTATCTCGGGTTCGGCTCCGCTTCCGATCGAAGTGCAAGAGGAGTTTGAGAAGATCACGGGTGGTCGCATTGTCGAAGGGTACGGTTTGTCTGAGACGTCGCCGGTCACGCATGCGAACTTCTTGTGGGATAAACGGATTGTTGGCTCAATCGGTGCCCCGTTATCGGATACTTCTGCTAAAATAGTAAAAGCAGACGGAGAAACAGAGGCGGACATCGGTGAAATCGGGGAGATCATGCTGAGCGGTCCACAAGTCATGAAAGGCTACTGGCAGAAACCGGAGGAAACGGCAGCCGTCTTGAAAGATGGGTGGCTCGCAACCGGTGACCTCGGCTACATGGGCGAGGACGGGTTCTTCTATATTGTCGACCGGAAGAAGGACATGATCATCGCAGGTGGCTTTAATGTCTATCCGCGTGAAATCGAAGAAGTCCTCTACGAACATCCGGCCGTGAAGGAAGCGGTCTGTATCGGTGTCCCAGATCCATATCGGGGTGAGACGGTCAAAGCGTTTATCGTCCTTCGCGATGGCTCGAGTGTGACGGAAGAAGAACTCGACAAACATTGTCGTGAGAAGCTTGCGGCCTATAAAGTGCCGAAGTTGTATGAGTTCCGCGACGAGTTGCCGAAGACGTTCGTCGGTAAGATTTTACGCCGTGTCCTCGTCGACGAAGAGAAGGCCAAACAAGTGAAACAAAGCAGTTGACACCAAGCGTACGCATGATAGAATAATAAATGAATGAACCATCATTCATTTTTCTGCAACGGTAAGGAGCTTGGGGTTAATGACAAATCATATTTCGAAAAGTGACCGAATCATTGATGCGGCGGTCAAAGTAATTGCCAATCATGGCTATCACGGTGCAAAGGTGACAGCCATCGCCAAAGAGGCGGGTGTCGCGGACGGCACGATCTATTTGTACTTTAAAAACAAGGAGCATCTCTTAATCGAATTGTTCCAAGCGAAGATGGGGCTGTTCATCGACTACTCGAAACAACAAATCGAGAGCGAGACGTCAGCCGGGAGTAAGTTGTATCAGTTGATTGAATCACATTTGAAGCAACTGTCGGCAGATTACGACCTCGCCGTCGTGACACAAATCGAATTGCGGCAGTCGAACTTGGTGCTTCGCCAAAAAATCGGAGAAGTGCTCAAACCATATTTGAACTTAATCGATTCTGTCGTCAAACACGGAATCGAGACAGGAGAGTTTGACAAGGATTTAGACTATCGACTCGCCCGTCAGATGATTTTCGGCACGATTGATGAGGTTGTGACGAGTTGGATGGCGAGCGGCTTCAAGTATGATCTGTTGTCGACGCTTCCAAATGTGCACCATATGTTGAAAAAAGGGCTTACGTAACAGTGAGCCCTATCACTAGCTCAAAAAATGAATGCTGATTCATGAATGATGGGAAAGAATTGACTAAAGGGGGATCAACCATGAATATTTTTGTTTTGCTGAAACGTACGTTTGATACTGAGGAAGCGATTCAGCTCGAGAATGGGGAAATTCAAGAAGACGGCGCTGAGTTCATCATCAACCCGTATGACGAATATGCGGTCGAAGAAGCGATTCAAAAACGTGACGCACTCGGGGGAGAGGTCACGGTCGTCACGGTAGGACCAGAAGATGCGGATAAAGAATTACGTACAGCACTCGCAATGGGTGCGGACAAAGCCGTTCGCATCTCAATCGAGGACGATGTCGAGGATGCGGACCATGTCACGATTTCAAAAGTTCTCGCCACATACTTGAAAGAACAGGGCGCAGACCTCATCTTCGCAGGAAACGTGGCAATCGATGGCGGTAGCGGACAAGTCGCACCACGTGTCGCAGAACTTCTCGACATGAACTACGTGACGACGATCACGGCTCTTGAAATCGATGGCACGACGGCTACGGTCACACGTGATGTCGAAGGGGACACGGAAGTCATCGAAGTCGCACTCCCACTTCTCGTGACGGCACAACAAGGGTTGAACGAGCCGCGTTACCCGAGCTTGCCAGGAATCATGAAGGCGAAGAAGAAACCGCTCGAAGAACTCGAACTCATGGACATCGATCTCGATGAAGATGAAATCGAAGCGAAAATCGAGACGATTGAACGATTCTTGCCAGAAGAGAAGAAAGCCGGTCGCATCCTTGAAGGCGATATGTCGACACAAGTGAGCGAGCTCGTACAACTTCTTCGCACGGAAGCGAAAGTCATTTAAGGGGGAGATCATAGATGAAAGCTTTAGTACTCGCAGAAGCGCGTGAAGGCGCGTTACGTAACGTATCATTCGAAGCCATCGCTGCGGCGAAGCAATTGACAGACGATGTGACGGCAGTCGTGATTGGGGATCACGTGCAATCACTCGCACAAGAACTCGGGGAGTATGGCGCAAGCCGTGTCCTCGTCGTCGAAGATGATCGCCTCAAGCATTATACACCAGACGGTTACGGACAAGTGCTCCGTCAGTTAATCGAGCAAGAAAATCCGGAAATGATCGTCCTCGGACACACGGCTCTTGGGAAAGATATCGCACCGAAACTTGCGGCACGTCTCGATGCCGGACTCATCAGTGACGTTGTCTCCATCGAAGGAACAGGACGCGACGCAGAGTTCGTTCGCCCGATCTACTCAGGGAAGGCGTTCGAGAAAGTGAAATTCAAAGATTCGGTCATGTTCTTCACAATCCGTCCAAACAATATCGACGCACTCGCACGTCAAGCGGGCGCGAGCGTCTCTGTTGAAACGCCGGCGGTCGAATTGAAAGATCTTGCGATGATCGTCAAAGAAGTCGTGCGTAAGGCGACTGGGAAAGTAGATTTGGCGGAAGCAAAAGTCATCGTCGCAGGTGGACGTGGCGTGAAGAGCGAAGATGGATTCAAACCGCTTGAAGAGTTGGCTGAGCTTCTCGGAGGAGCGGTCGGTGCTTCACGCGGAGCATGTGACGCCGACTACTGCGATTACGCACTTCAAATCGGACAGACGGGTAAAGTCGTCACACCAGACCTCTACATCGCATGTGGGATCTCAGGAGCGATTCAACACTTGGCTGGGATGAGTAACGCGAAAGTCATCGTCGCCATCAACAAGGACCCAGAGGCAAACATCTTCAGCGTGGCAGACTATGGCATCGTCGGCGACTTGTTCGATGTCGTCCCGATGTTGACAGAAGAGTTCCGTAAGCACCTCGTCAATAGCTAATAAGCAAAACGTTTTGGGGTTGTTACCCTCCGTGGTATACTCTGAACATGAATTGCATGAGAGTTCTCTATCAGGACTCTCTCATCTTATTGGGGAGGTTTTTACAAATGGCTATTAAACACGCAACGACTCAATCGTTTGAACAAGATGTAAAAGAGGGCGTCGTCCTCGTAGATTTCTGGGCAACTTGGTGTGGACCATGTCGCATGATCGCGCCAGTTCTTGAAGAACTCGATCAAGAAATGGGTGACCAAGTCCAAATCGTGAAACTCGATGTCGACGAAAACCCTGAAGTCGCAGGTGCTTTCCAAATCCAAAGTATCCCGACACTCATGATGTTCAAAGATGGCGAGCCTGTTTCGAAAACAATGGGCTTCCAACCAAAAGAAGCATTGAAAGAGTTTATCGCGACAGCACAATAATTGCGTAGCAGCCGATTGAGATCGGCTGCTTTTTTGTTTTACTGAGTAGAAAAGAAGGAAAAGGACAGGCAAGTAGGGAATAGGATGAGTTATTCCACGCACCCTCAATCCGGTCATATTCCGATACATAACGTCTGATTTCAAATTTTTTTTGAAGAAATTCCGTCGGCTTCCTTCATATTTAACAGATTCGGAATTTTGACGGGGGAGCGCTTGAACTGGAAGCTTTTATCATGGAAACAGACTGAAAATTTACGCTATACTCATGAGGAAGACATGATGGAGTCAAGTGACCTTACTTTACGGCTCAATCTATTGTACGACTCTGTTCGAAGGAGGAATTTTCTTGTCGCTGTTACATTTAGCTATTTTGTTGCCGCTTCTTGCGGCACCATTCATCCCGCTTTTGTTCCGGGGGATGAAACAAATTCATACAGGCTGGTTCGTCTTGATCGTTCCGGTCGTGCTCGTCACCTACTTCGCCGGATTCATTCCGATCACGAGTGCAGGGGACGTCGTGACAGAGACGATTGCTTGGATGCCGTCCCTCGGGATTAACTTCACGGCATACGTTGATGGACTCAGTCTCTTGTTCGCCCTTCTTATCACGGGAATCGGCGCACTGGTCGTTCTTTATTCGATTTACTATTTGAATAAGGACAAAGAGTCGCTCGGGCATTTTTACGTGTATCTCTTGATGTTCATGAGTGCGATGCTCGGGGTCGTTCTCTCGGATAACATGATTGTCATGTATATGTTCTGGGAGCTCACATCGATTTCATCATTCCTGTTGATTGGATATTGGTATGAGAAAGAACGTTCCCGCTATGGAGCGCAGAAGTCGATGCTTCTCACCGTGTTCGGCGGATTGTCGATGCTCGGGGGGATCGTCTTACTCGAATCGATGGTCGGCTCGTACAGCATTCGCGATATGGTCGCGAACTCGGGCGTCATCGCCGAGAGTCCATTCTTCCTCGTCGCGATGATTCTCATCTTGCTCGGGGCGTTCACGAAGTCAGCGCAGTTCCCGTTCCACATCTGGTTGCCTGACGCGATGGAAGCACCGACTCCGGTCAGTGCGTACCTCCACTCAGCAACGATGGTCAAGGCGGGTCTCTACCTTGTGGCCCGCATGAGCCCGGTGTTCCAAGAGTCATCCGTCTGGCTATGGACGATTGCCGGAGTCGGGATGTTCACGATGTTCTGGGGTTCATTCAATGCCGTGAAGCAGACCGACCTGAAGGGAATCTTAGCGTTCTCGACCGTCAGTCAGCTCGGGTTGATCATGTCACTCCTTGGTCTCGGAGCGGCGGCGCTCCACTATGACGGCATGGATGACAACATCTTTATGGTCGCGACGATTGCGGCGATCTTCCATTTGATCAACCACGCGACGTTCAAAGGCTCGCTCTTCATGATGGTCGGGATTGTCGACCACGAGACGGGCACACGTGACATTCGTAAGCTCGGTGGTCTGATGACCGTCATGCCGATTTCATTCACGGTCGCCGTCATCGGTTCGTTATCGATGGCTGGTCTTCCGCCATTTAACGGATTTTTGAGTAAAGAGATGTTCTTGAAGGCGACGACGAAAGTCTTCTCGGCCGACTTCTTTGCGCTCGATACGATTGGGATTCTACTCCCGGTCATCGCCTTCGTCGGAAGTGTGTTCACGTTCATCTACAGCATCATGCTGTTCACGCGGACGTTCATGGGCAAGGCGAAGTTCGATCAATTGCCGAAACAACCGCATGAGGCGCCGATCGGCATGTTGATTTCGCCGGTCATCCTCGCGATTCTCGTTGTCGGTCTCGGGTTCTTCCCGAACGTGTTGTCGAACTCGCTCATCAAGCCAGCCGTCGAGTCGATCTATCCGACACTCGTCGCGCAAGGGCAAGATGTTAAAGTAGATATTTACTTCTGGCACGGTTTGACGCCTGAACTATATATGACAATCGGGGTGATCCTTCTCGGTTCATTGCTGTTCTGGCAAATGGGTAAATGGATGGGCATCTACAACCGCATCCCGCATCGTTTGACGCTCAACGGGATGTACGACGGTACGCTCGTCTGGTCGAACAAGGCGGCATATCGCTTTAAAGACAACTACATGACTGGTTTCATCCGGTCGTACTTGATCTATATTTTCGTCTTCCTCTCAGGTATGATGCTCTTCAGCATCTTTTGGTTCGACATGTACCGCTTCTCGTTTGAGAACCTGGCTGAGATTGCACCTTATGAATATGTGCTCGGAGCCGTCGTCATGCTAGCGGCGCTCGCGATTCTCTTCATGAAGTCGCGTCTCCCGTCCATCATCCTACTTGGGGTCGTTGGATACGGCGTGGCACTGTTCTTCGTCTTCTTCGGTGCACCGGACTTGGCGCTCACGCAGCTCGTCATCGAGACGGTCTCGGTCGCATTGTTCTTGCTCGTCTTCTATCACATGCCGGACATCAGCAAGAAGGAAGTACGGATGCGTTTCAAAGTCGGGAATGCCATCGTGGCTGTTCTCGTCGGGACGACCGTGACGCTTCTCAGCTTCATGGCGCTCACAAACAAATCGCTCACTTCGATCTCAGAGTATTACAAAGAGAACGTGTATGAGCTTGCAGCAGGTAAAAACATGGTTAACGTCGTTCTCGTCGACTTCCGTGGATTTGATACCTTGTTTGAAATCGTGGTTCTCGGGATTGCGGCTTTCGGGATCTACACGATGATTAAATTTAGAACAACACGACGTACGAAAGGAGAAGGTGAACATGAAGCAAAACAGCAGACGCGTCAATGACGTCATTTTGCAGACGGCCGCGATTATCATTTTCTTCATCATTGTCATCTTCTCCATCGACTTGTTCTTTGCCGGTCACTATTCACCAGGTGGAGGATTCATCGGTGGATTGATGACATCCGCGGCACTCGTCTTACTGTTGCTCGCATTTGATTCGAAAACGCTCGCGAACGTGCTCCCGATTGACTACCGTCTCATGACGGCGACCGGATTACTGATTGCCCTTGCGACAGGTCTTCACTCGGTTTTCTTGGGTCGTCCGTTCTTGACGCACGCATACGGGAAGTTTGACTTACCACTTCTCGGTGAACAGACCCTTCACACGGCGATTGCGTTCGACTTAGGGGTTTACCTTGTAGTCATCGGAATCACGTTGACGATTATACAAACGATTGGAGAGAGTGAATAATGGAAATCTTCGTTAGCATCATCATCGGTGTCCTGACGATGTGTGCCGTCTATCTTGTTCTCTCAAGAAGTTTGTTACGCATCATCATCGGCACTGCCTTGTTCAGTCACGCGGCACACCTTCTCGTCTTGACGACGGCAGGTTTGAAGACAGGGGCTGCCCCTGTTCTCGTCGACGGTGTGACGGAATTCACAGACCCGTTACCGCAAGCGCTCGTCTTGACGGCAATCGTCATCAGTTTCGGGGTGACGGCGTTCTTCCTCGTACTTGCCTACCGCACGTATCAGGAGCTCAGCACGGACAATATGGAAGAAATGAAAGGAACAGAATCGTATGATTAACTTACCGGTCTTTCCAATCGTCATTCCTGCGCTTGCGGCCATCCTTATGATGTTTATGCCAAAACGGGTCCAGCTGCAGCGCGCAATGGCTCTTGGAGCTTTAGTTATTACGGCGATCGTGTCACTCTTTCTCGTGCATACGGTCTCCACGGAGGGAATTCAAACCCTCAACCTCGGGAATTGGCAAGCACCATTCGGCATCACGCTCGTATCGGATATGTTGTCAGCCCTACTCGTGACGACGTCGACTCTCCTCACGCTCTTCATCGTGTGGTTCGCCGTCCATTATTTCTCTGACTCATATGAAGGAAACTACTTGTACATCTCGATGCTCTTCTTGCTCGTCGGGGTGAACGGTGCCTTCACGACAGGCGATATTTTCAACTTGTTCGTCTTCTTTGAGGTCTTCTTGATGTCCTCATACGTATTGATTGTACTCGGTGGACGTGGCGTCCAGTTACGTGAGTCAATCAAATACTTGCTCGTGAACATCATCGCTTCGGCGCTCTTCGTCATGTCAGTCGCCTTGCTTTACGGTGTCACAGGCACGCTCAACATAGCGGACTTGGCGATGAAGATCCCGCTTGTCGATAACCCGGACGTCATCACCGTCATCGGTGTGCTATTCGTCATCGTCTTCGGGATGAAAGGGGCACTCGTCCCACTTCACTACTGGCTCCCTGGAGCGTACGTGGTCGCACCGACCCCTATTCTCGCCATGTTCGGGGCTCTCTTGACGAAAGTCGGGGTGTACTCGATCTTGCGGACGTACACGCTACTCTTTGATGGGAACGGTGAGTTTTTACAGACGTTCCTCATGGTGCTCGCTGTCCTCACCATCTTCATCGGGATGACAGGGGCCATCGCCTATAACGACGTGAAGTTGATCATCATCTACAACATCATGATCGCAGTCGGGGTCATCTTATACGGAATTTCGGTCAACACGCAGACGTCCCTTGAAGGGTCGCTCTACTACTTGATTCACGACATGATCATCAAGGCCGTTCTCTTCATGCTCGTCGGGATGATGATCGGGATCACCAAATCCGGTCAACTCCGTGATATGGGTGGACTCATCACTCGCTTCCCGTTGTTCGGATGGACGTTCTTCGTCGCAGCGCTCTCGCTCGCAGGGATTCCACCACTCAGTGGATTCTTCGGGAAATTGTTGATCGTCTCAGGTGGGATGGACGAAGGCGAGCTGTTCGGACCACTTCTCGTCCTCTTATCGAGTCTCTTCGTCCTCTATTCGGTCATGAAGATTTTCTTGAACGGGTTCTGGGGCGAGGCGAAGCGCGAGTATGATGGCCCGCTCGTACCGTATACGAAGCGTTTGATTTTACCGGTCTTCTTGTTGCTCATCATTGCGGTCGCATACGGATTTGGGGCAGAAGCCATCCATCCGTATATCACGCAAGCGATTGAGCCGCTCGTCAATCCAGAAATCTATATCGATGCCGTGATAAAGGAGTGAATGACAGATGGCTTATCAACTATTGATTAACTTTTTCCTGGCGTTCATCTGGATGTTCCTCACGGGGTCGTTCACATCGAGCGGATTCTTCATCGGGTATCTACTCGGCTTACTCATCTTGTTCATGATGCGCCGATTCTTTAAATCTAGTGGGGGCGGTTTTTACTTCACACGCGTCTGGCGTCTGTTTAAACTGCTTCTCATCTTCATCCGTGAATTGTTCCTCGCGAACTTTGAGGTACTGCGCCTCGTCCTTAGTCCGAAGTTGAAGATTCAACCAGGGATTTTCCGCTATGAAACGTCGCTCGACAAAGGATGGAAAGTCAGCTTGCTTTCGATGCTGATCACGCTCACACCAGGGACGCTCGTCGTTCAGGTGTCAAAAGACAATTCCGTGCTCTATATCCACGCACTCAACATGCCGGATAAAGAAGCGCTACAAAAAGACATTTATGATAACTTTGAATCAAGCATTAAGGAGGCGACAGAGTGATGGATTTACTAGACATTCTCATCTACATCTCGCTCGCCATTCTCTTGCTTGCGATGTTGATGATGTTGTATCGTGTCGTGAAAGGACCGACGACGGCAGACCGGGTCATCGCACTCGACTCAATCGGGATCGCGCTCATCTCGGTCGTCGCGTTATTGTCGATTCTGCTCGATACGACCTTATATTTTGAAGTCATCTTACTACTCAGTATTTTGGCCTTCATCGGAACGGTGGCGTTCTCGAAATTCTTAGAGAGGGGAGAGATAATCCAACATGACCGCGACAATGATCTTTGATCTCATTACCGGCATCTTCACGATCATCGGCGTCTTCTTCACGGTCGTCGCCGCGATCGGTCTCATCCGTCTCCCTGATATTTATTCGAGAACACACGCTGCCTCGAAGAGCGCGACACTCGGTGTCATGTTCGTCCTCTTTGCGGCCGTCCTTCATGTATATGTCGATGAACGGGTGTTTGATGCAAGACTTTTGCTCGGTCTCTTCTTCGTCCTCTTGACGGCTCCTGTTGGGGGGCACCTTATCTCGCGTGCGGCGCACGCGAAAGGGGTCCCGCTCTGGGAGAAGTCGTTACAAGACGCACTGAAAGAAGACAAGGACAAAGGAATCGAATAAGAAAAAGACGGGATTTGCCAAGAGGCAAGTCCCGTCTTTTGTTTAGATGAGATAGGTCAGGTCGGAGGCGGCGGTCGGATAGGCGACTTCTAAGTGCTTCACATGTTGATGCGACAGTTTGTTCTGTATAATGAAAGAGAACAGGTTGATGAGTTCAGGGGCGTGGTGACCAATCAAATGAGCCCCGATGACGTGCCCTTCTGCACTCAGTAACACTTTTGAATAGGCGGTTGCGTCGTTGATTCGTGAATAGGTGAGGAAGTGCGACATGTCCGTTTCTTTCACGTCGAAGTCAATGCCCTCAGCTTCCGCTTCCTCGACCGTAAGACCGACTTTGGCAATCGGTGGCGTCGCATAGACGATGGTCGGGGCCGGACGCTCAGGGAGTGCCCGTGTATTCCCGTGAAGCATATTGAGTGCGGCGAGGCGCCCTTCCTGACCGGCGAATGGAGTGAGCGCAGGATTGGGACTTTTGGCGACGTCGCCTGCGGCGTATATATTTGGGTTACTTGTTTGCAGATGCTCGTTCACGTGTACACCGTGATGATCCGCTGTGACACCTGCCGCTTCAAGCCGAAGTCGCTCGATGCTTGGAATTCGTCCTGTAGCGTTAAGGACAACTCCTTCTAGGGTAGAGTCATCTGATAACGTTAAGACGTTGCCATCGATTCGTATTGGCTCGACGTCATGTCGGACGGTGATGCCGATTCGCTTCGATTCCTCAATGAGCCGATGGACGACGTTCGGGTCGAATGCTTTCAACGCACGTGAACGGATGAGGAGTGTCACGTCGCTTCCGAATCGTCGGAAGATATGGGCAAACTCAAATGCGATATACCCGGCGCCTACGATGTGAATCGAATGGGGAACCGTGTCAAGGTCGAACACATCATCGCTCGTGATTGCCAGTTCGCCACCTGGGATGTCAAGAGGGCGGGGTGTTTGACCTGTGGCGATTAAAAATTGAGTGGCAGAGAGCTCGTGACCATCGATGACGATGGAATCCTCGTCGACAAAGTGGGGCTCTCCCTGATATAAATCAACGTTCATCTCATCCCAATGCTGTTTTTTGGATGTTGGGATAGAGAGGCGGTACTCATCAATCCGCTTTTTAAAGGACGACCAATCCAGTGACAGGCTTCCTTCGACGCCAAGCTCACGCATACGTTCCGCTCGGGCGAGGAGTTCGGCTCCTTCAGCAAGCATTTTCTTCGGGTCACATCCGCGTTGAGGACATGTTCCTCCGAACGTCCAATTCTCAATGATGGCAATCTCTTTACCGGCTTCTCGTAAAATGGAAGCGGCTTGGCTCGCGGCGGAGCCGCTACCGATAATGATGACATCGTATCGTTTCATAATATAAAATCCTCCTCTGACGAGATATCACACTCTTTTTCCCGTCCAGGAGGAAGCTAAACTGAGGTGAATGGAATTGAGTCATAGCGACCACATTAAGCATAAATTAGCACTGCTCCCGGATGAGCCGGGTTGTTATCTGCATAAAAACGAATATGGCGAAGTCATCTATGTAGGGAAGGCGAAAAACTTGAAGAATCGTGTGCGTTCCTATTTCACAGGCGCCCACGACATCAAGACGATGCGCCTCGTCGCAGAGATCCGTGACTTCGAGTACATTGTGACGGCGAGCGAACTTGAGGCGTTATTACTTGAAATGACACTCATCAAAAAGCACGATCCGAAGTACAACATTCGCCTAAAGGACGACAAAACGTACCCATATATCAAGATTACGAACGAACCGTATCCACGTCTGTTGACGACACGTAAGTTAAAGAAAGATGGTGGACATTACTTCGGACCATATCCGAACGCCTATGCGGCGAACGAGACGAAACGTCTTCTCGATAAACTCTATCCGCTGCGGAAATGTCAGCCGATGCCGAAGAAACTCTGTCTGTATTATCACATCGGGCAATGTTTAGGTCCTTGCGAGCTGGCGGTCGATACGGATTCGCAAAAAGAGATCGTGAATGAGATCCGGCGCTTTTTGAACGGCGAGACGAGTGAGACGCTCACGAAGCTGAACGTTGAGATGGGACGTGCCTCTGAGGACATGCAATTTGAACGGGCGGCTGAATTGCGCGACCAAATTCGAGCAGTCGAATCGATCATGAATAAACAGAACATGATCACGGCCGACCCGACAGCGCGTGACGTCTTCGGCTATACTCTCGACCGAGGCTGGATGTGCGTTCAAGTATTCTATATGCGTGGCGGCAAGATGATTGAGCGCGATGTCTCACTCTTCCCGATGCATGGAGAGCCTTCGGAAGAACTCGAAAGTTTCATCGTTCAGTTCTATGAACAAAACGTCGTGCCGAAAGAGATTCTTGTACCAGAGACGGTCCGGCTTGATTTACTGAATGACGCCATCGGAACGAAAGTGATGCAGCCGAAACGAGGGGCGAAGAAACAGCTGCTTGATTTGGCGACGAAGAATGCGACAATCGCCTTGAACGAGAAGTTCGAGTTGCTCGCCCGAGATGAAGAACGGACATTGCTTGCGATGCGTGAACTCGGTGAAGCGATCGGGATTCCCAACTTGTCACGTGTCGACATCATCGACAACGCCAACATTCAGGGCGCGGACGCCGTGTCGGCACTCGTCGTCTTTGAAGACGGGAAGCCGCTCAAGAAAGAATATCGGAAGTATAAAATTCGGACGGTCCAAGGACCGGACGATTACGAGACGATGCGTGAAGTCGTCCGTCGACGATTCCGCCGTCTCTTGACGGAAGACAAACGATTACCCGATCTCCTACTGATTGATGGGGGGATCGGGCAATTGAATGCGGCGCTCGACGTCATTCAAAATGAGTTCGGGCTCGACTTGCCGGTCGGCTCGCTCAAAAAAGATGACCGACATCGGACGAGCCAACTGTTGTTCGGAGAAGGTGGGGGCGTTGTCGAGCTCCATCCACGATCGAGCGCCTTTTATCTGTTGCAGCGGATGCAAGATGAGGTCCACCGTTTCGCCATCACGTTCCACCGCAGCCTACGGACGAAGAAGATGACGAAGTCGATACTCGATGAGATTCCGGGTGTCGGTCCGAAGCGTCGTCAACAGCTCATCCGCCATTTCGGGTCGATGAAACAGATTCGTCTGGCATCACTCGAACAATTGAAGGAAGCGGGGTTGCCAGAAAAATTAGCGGAGACCGTACTTCAATACGTGCACGAGGAGACGGATGAATGAGAAATTCCAACATAGGGAGTACTTGGTTGGCTGTTGGAGTAAGGACATTTTCCAGGAAATATTATCGAAGTTGCTCGCAAGGCGACTCAGAGATATGGAAGGGGAACTGTGAGGTTTGATCGGCACGAACTCGATGGTTTTCGTCGATACATGCGTCAACAACTTCAGCGGAAACAAAAATAAGAGTCGATGCGTTGGCATCGACTCTTATTTGTAGTCGTCTTTTCGGTCTAGTTGGACGGTGATTTGGACAGCTTTTCGGGTTGGATCGGCGTAACCTTCTGCGACGCATTGGAAACGACCTGAAATCTGTTCGGCTAAAAATCCAGCTTCAAGCTGATAGTATCCTGTCGCTTTGGTCTGAGTCGCAGGTGGTGGGATCAATTCATAAGTAAACTTGCTCCCACGTTCCTTCTTGATTGTCAACTCTCCCCAACCTGCCTCTGCGAAGAAAGCAGTCAGTTCATCGTCGGACATCGTCGGGAACTTACGGGCGACCCGTTTTCCTGACCAATAGATGACTTGGGCGTAATCTTCGCCAAGCAAATCCGTCAACACATAGTCGCGAAGCAGTTCAATCGCGAAAGTTGGTTGGCTCATCGTTTCCATTCTATCCCATCACTCCAATCTCTCTATATCATTATAACGACCAATTGGAATTTGGTCATCCTGTAATTTTGAAAAGAATGTGGAACAAATCGGCTAGGTTGTCTTGTCATACAATTTTCACAAGAGTAGAATAGGAGACAGAAAGCTATATCTGCATTTGAAAACGCTTTTATTGACAATACGAGCCAATGCTCGTGAAAAGGGGGAACTAGAATGGCAGCGCATCGTGACTACTTCAGTCGTAAAGTCCATTCGCTACTTGGGGTCATTCCAATCGGTTTGTTTTTGATCGTCCATTTATCGGTCAACTACTACATCGTCGATGGGGTGGAGTCATTCAACAAAGCAGCAAAATTCATGGAGAACTTACCGTATTTGTACTTCCTTGAAGTGACAATTATCGCATTGCCGATGATTTTCCACGGGGTGTACGGCGTGTACTACGCGTTTCTCGGGTCAATCAACTCGAATCGCTATTCATACGCGCGCAACTGGTTGTATCTCTTCCAACGCTTCACAGGAGTTTTCCTCGTGATCTTCATCGCTTGGCACGTTTGGGAAACGCGTCTTGCGAAATTGCGCGGGGTAGAAGTCAATGCGGAGATGATGCAAAACATCGTCGACAACCCGCTCATGTTGATCTTCTACATAGTCGGAATCCTTTCGGCTACGTTCCACTTCGCGAACGGTCTTTGGTCGTTCTCGATCACGTGGGGTATCACACAGTCACCTCGTTCGCAACGTCTCATGAGCTACGTATCAGGTGTCGTGTTCTTGGCACTATCTTTTGTCGGCATCCGTTCGATTTTGACGTTTGCAGGCATCTTGTAATTAGGGGGAATTTTACATGGCAAATCAAAGTTTGATCGTCATCGGTGGCGGTCTAGCTGGACTCATGGCGACAATCAAGTCGGCAGAGATGGGTGTTCCGGTAAAACTATTCTCGCTTGTACCGGTCAAGCGTTCACATTCAGTTTGTGCCCAAGGTGGGATTAACGGGGCCGTCAACACGAAAGGGGAAGGTGACTCTCCTTGGCAACACTTTGACGACACGGTCTACGGAGGCGACTTCCTCGCCAACCAACCGCCTGTCCAAAAGATGGCGGAGAATGCTCCGAAAATCATTCACATGTTCGACCGGATGGGCGTTATGTTCAACCGTACGCCAGAAGGTCTCTTAGACTTCCGTCGTTTCGGTGGAACGCTTCACCACCGTACGGCATACGCCGGAGCGACGACAGGACAGCAACTTCTCTATGCACTCGATGAGCAGGTTCGTCGTTACGAAGCGCAAGGTCTCGTCGAGAAGTATGAGGGCTGGGAGTTCCTTCGTGCCGTCATCGACGAAGAAGGCATCTGCCGCGGTGCGGTCTGTCAGGATTTGCGCTCGATGGAAATTAAAGCGTTCCCATCGGATGCGGTCATCTTGGCGACAGGTGGCCCAGGGGTCATCTTCGGTAAGTCGACTAACTCGGTCATCAACACAGGACAGGCAGCGGCAGCAGTTTACCGCCAAGGCGCGGTCTACGCGAACGGGGAGTTCATCCAGATTCACCCGACGGCGATTCCAGGGGACGACAAACTTCGTCTCATGAGTGAGTCGGCTCGTGGGGAAGGTGGACGTGTCTGGACATATAAAGACGGGAAGCCATGGTACTTCCTCGAAGAAAAATATCCAGCTTACGGAAACCTCGTACCGCGTGACATCGCGACACGTGAGATCTTCGACGTATGTGTCAACCAAAAACTCGGCGTCAACGGCGAGAACATGGTTTACCTCGACTTGTCCCATAAAGATTCGAAAGAACTCGACATCAAACTTGGTGGAATCCTTGAAATCTACGAGAAATTCGTAGGGGACGACCCGCGTAAAGTACCGATGAAAATCTTCCCGGCAGTCCACTATTCGATGGGCGGACTATGGGTCGACTACGATCAGATGACGAACATTCCGGGTCTCTTCGCAGCCGGTGAATGTGACTACTCGATGCACGGCGCAAACCGTCTCGGTGCGAACTCGCTTCTTTCAGCCGTACATGGCGGAATGGAAGCAGGGCCTGCGGCAGTCAACTACATGCGTGGTCTCGATCAAGCGACAGAAAGCGTTTCAGAAGCGCTCTTCAACTTCAATGAACGTGAAGAAATCGAGCGATTCAACAACATCCTTGCGATGGATGGAACAGAGAATGCTTATCAAATCCACCGTGAACTCGGTGAACTCATGACGGACAACGTCACAGTTGTTCGCTACAATGACAAACTTGAAGCGACCGACAAGAAAATCCAAGAATTGCGTGAACGTTTCCATAAGATTTCAGCTACGGATACGGCACGTTGGAGCAACCAAGGGGCATCGTTCATTCGACAACTCGACCACATGCTCGACCTCGCACGCGTCATCACACTTGGCGCACTCAAGCGAGACGAGAGCCGTGGTGCCCATTACAAACCGGAGTTCCCGGAACGTAATGATGAGCAGTTCATGAAGACGACGATGGCACGTTACAAAGATGGGGAAGTCGATATCTCGTATGAAGACATCGATGTTTCGTTAATCCCGCCACGTAAACGGGATTACTCGAAGAAAGGGGCGAAGACGAAATGACGACGCCAATGCAATCTGAACAAAAAGACATCCGCTTCATCATTGAACGCCAAGATGGACCGGATCAAGCGACGTATACGGAAGAATTCACGGTACCATACCGTCCAAACATGAACGTCATCTCGGCATTGATGGAAATCCGCCGTAACCCGGTCAACGCGAACGGGGACAAGACGACACCGATCAACTGGGACATGAACTGTCTTGAAGAAGTATGTGGTGCCTGTTCGATGATCATCAACGGGAAGCCGCGCCAATCGTGTACGGCACTCGTCGATAAACTCGAGCAACCGATTCGTCTTGCACCGATGAAGACGTTCCCGGTC
The DNA here is from genome assembly GCF_902506255.1 of Exiguobacterium sp. 8H. Taxonomy (GTDB): domain Bacteria; phylum Bacillota; class Bacilli; order Exiguobacteriales; family Exiguobacteriaceae; genus Exiguobacterium; species Exiguobacterium profundum. Next base: position 142,463 of record NZ_LR733429.1, read on the forward strand.
ATCCGTGACCTTCAAGTAGACCGTCAACGCATGTTCGACGCGTTGAAAAAAGTGAAGGCATGGGTACCAATCGATGGCACATACGACCTCGGTCCAGGACCGCGTATGCCGGAGAACAAACGTCAATGGGCGTACGAATTATCGAAATGTATGACGTGTGGCGTTTGTCTTGAAGCGTGTCCGAACGTGAACGACAAATCGGACTTCATCGGTCCAGCAGCGATTTCGCAAGTCCGACTCTTCAACTCACACCCAACAGGTGCCTTCCACGCGGAAGACCGCCTCGAGGCACTCATGGAAGACGGTGGCATCATGCAGTGCGGAAACGCACAAAACTGTGTCGAGGTTTGTCCGAAGGGCATCCCGCTCACGACGTCGATCGCTTCGATGAACCGTCAAACGACGCTTCACTCGTTCAAACAGTTCTTCGGTAGTGACAAAGGTCGCACCGGTTCTGCGGTCGAGGCGTAAGCGAGCCGATGACCAAGTACTTTCGAGAGCCAGGTTGGGAAACACGTGTCAAAGCAGGGGTCGCGCTCGATGTGAAAGTCCGCTTTTCGGAGTGCGACCCGTATGGTCACATGAACAATACAATTCCGTTCATCTATTTCGAAGATGCCCGGATCGAGTTGTTAGAGGCGACAGGATTCTCTTTAAAGGACGGATTCGTCGTTGTCGCCGATGCGCAATGTGACTATGTTCGACAAGTCATGCCACGTCAACAGCTGACTGTGCATGCCAATATCTTGACGGTCGGAAACACTTCATGTGATATTCATTACGGGGCATATGACGGAGAGCAACTCCTTTTCGCCGGACGGACAAGCCTCGTTCATTTAACGAAGGAAGGTCGTCCTACGGAATGGACTCCGGAATATAAAAACCGCTTGCAGAATTTTTGCGAATCCGCTATCATTTGATAATGAGTTCACAAACAAAAAATATTCTGCTGGTTCGCCTGTAGAATTGAATTTTGAAGGGAGACCATCATCTCATGGAAAAAACGTTCACAGTCGTTGCTGATTCAGGAATTCACGCTCGTCCAGCTACTCAGTTAGTTAACACAGCTTCTAAGTTCCAATCAGACATCAACCTCGAGTACAATGGTAAAACAGTTAACTTGAAGTCGATCATGGGTGTACTTTCACTCGGTATCGCAAAAGATTCTACAATCAAGATCACTGCTGAAGGTGAAGATGCAGAAGAAGCGATCAACACGCTTTCTGACATGCTCACTAGCGAAGGTCTTGCTCAGTAATTCGGGTAAGGGACGAGGCGCCACTGGCGACCTCGTCTTTTTTTGTCATGGGAACGTTTCTTTTTCCGTCCGAGGTTTTTTGGTAAGATAGGTGAGAATGGAAGTGATGAAAATGAAACGAGCGATTGGAGTCCTCGATTCAGGAGTCGGCGGGTTGACGGTAGTCAAAGAATTGATGCGCCAACTCCCTAAAGAAGAAATCGTCTATATCGGAGATACAGAACGCTGTCCGTACGGGCCGCGTCCGCACGATGAGATTGAAGCATATACATGGGAATTGATTGAATTTTTATTGAAGAAAGACGTTAAAATGATTGTCATCGCCTGTAATACGGCGACAGCGGTCGTATTGAAGGAGGCGCGCAAACGTCTCGACATCCCGGTCATCGGTGTCATCGACCCGGGTGCCCGCGCGGCTGTCAAAGGAACGCGCAACAAGCATATCGGTGTCATTGGTACGAAGATGACGATTGAAAGCGGTTCATATGAGAAGGCGTTACGTCACGTGGCAGGTGAGGTCGATGTGTATTCACTCGCGTGCCCACCGTTCGTCCCGCTCGTAGAGGCTGGAGAAGTGTCTGGAGAGCGCGTGCGACAAGTGGTGGAGGAGACGCTTCGTCCACTTCAACCATCCGAGATGGATACGTTGATTCTCGGTTGTACGCATTACCCACTACTTGCTCCGGTCATTCAAGATGTGGTCGGACCGGACGTCCACCTCATCTCATCAGGTGACGAGACTGCACTTGAAGTGGCTGCGATGCTCGATTATCAGGAACTTGAAAACGGGTTGGATGCAGTCCCGGCACATGCCTTCTATGCGACGGGTGACATCGAGCTATTTGACCGACTCGCGAGTGAATGGCTCGGACGTCCGGTTCATGCGGAGAAAGTCGAGGTGACCGGCATTGCGTGATACGAGACGATTTGATGAACTGCGCGCAGTCGAGATTGTGCCGCACGTGAACAAACATGCGGAAGGGTCCGTTTTAATTTCAATCGGCGATACGAAAGTCATCTGTACCGCAACTGTGGAAGAGCGCGTACCGAATTTCCTTCGTGGAAAGAAACAAGGTTGGATCAATGCAGAATATGCGATGCTACCACGGGCGACGGGAGACCGTACTGTCCGAGAAGCGGTACGCGGAAAACAGTCGGGACGAACGATGGAGATTCAGCGTCTGATTGGTCGGTCGCTCCGCTCGGTCGTGGACTTAGAACGTCTCGGCGAACGAACGATTTGGATCGACTGTGACGTCATTCAAGCGGATGGCGGGACTCGGACGGCTTCCATCACAGGTGGCTTTTGTGCGCTCGTGTTGGCCGTCGACCGCTTGATTCGCCAAGGGAAACTTGGCGACACACCCATTAAAGAAGGGGTGGCTGCGATTTCTGTCGGACGGACCGATGAGCTCGTCTTGGACTTGGATTACCTAGAAGACGCTGCGGCAGAGGTCGATATGAATGTCGTCATGACGGCAAGCGGACGATTCGTCGAAGTACAAGGTACAGGGGAAGAGGCGACGTTCACGCTACAAGAGATGAACGAGATGCTCGCGCTCGCGCAACACGGCATCGAATCATTATTCAAGACGGCGGAAGCGGCACTCGGTGCTTCTTGGTGGTACGTCGGAGAACGTTCGGAGGAGACATTATGAAGTTGATCATTGCGACACACAATCCTGGAAAAGTGAAAGAACTCGAAGGAATGCTGACGCCGCTCGGGTTCGAGGTCGAATCACTACTCGACTATCCGGATGCACCAGAGACGGAAGAGACCGGCACCACGTTTGAAGAGAACGCGGCGTTAAAAGCGACCGAGGCGGCAGCTTATTTTGGACATGCCGTTCTGGCGGACGACTCCGGTCTTGAAGTCGACGCACTTGACGGGGCACCGGGAGTATATTCAGCCCGCTTTGCAGGTCCAGAAAAGTCAGACGAGGCAAACAATGCGCTTCTTCTTGAAAAATTGAACGGAGAAACGAATCGTACGGCTCGTTTCGTCTGTGCGCTCTGTCTCGCAAAACCGAGCGGAGAGACGTTGACCGTTCGTGGAACGATCGAAGGGACAATCGGTTATTCCCCACAAGGCGAAAATGGCTTCGGATACGATCCACTCTTTATCGTCCCATCGCTTCATAAGACAGCGGCAGAGTTGGAGCGTGACGAGAAGGCGGTCGTCAGCCACCGTGGACAGGCACTACGAAAACTGGAGGCAGAAATCATACCATTCATGAAAGGATGAAGCTTATGCGTTTTCTAATAGTGAGTGATAGTCATGGTTTGACCGAAGAGTTGACGACGATTTTTGAAAGGCACGAGGCGGAAATTGATGACGCCTTCCATTGCGGGGATTCACAACTCGCCCTTGTCGATGAACATTTGTTACCTTATCGAACGGTTCGGGGGAATTGTGATTTCGGTGGAGATCTTCCCCTCGAACGCATCGAGACGACGGATGCCGGTACGATTTTAATCGTTCACGGGCACCATCATGACGTCAAATTCGATTTGAACCGTCTACGGTATCGAGCGGAAGAAGTGGGAGCGAATGTCGTCTTGTTCGGTCACTCGCATGTGGCGGGTGCGCTGATCGAGGACGGGGTTGTCTACATCAACCCAGGTTCGATTCGCATGCCGCGAGGACGAACGGACAAAACGTATGCGTTACTCGATCTCGAAGCGGGGGAAGCAACAGTGCGTTTCTATCGCTCAGAAGACGGTTCTCACGTCGAAGACTTGGACATCTCAGGAAAACTATGAGTTTCGAATGGGAAATCGATTGACAGGAAACCATTTTTCTATTATAGTTTTCATGTCAATGTCCCAATAGCTCAGCAGGATAGAGCAACGGCCTTCAAGACAAATAGGAGCCTTTATAGGGAAACAGAAACCTATAAAGTGGACGACACTATATCGGTGAAGCCTTAACAGATGATGCTGATGGTAATACCGAGGAAACTCATTCCCGATTGGGTCGAGTTGATTCGAATGTCTATGCATGTAGAGGTAGAATCAATGGAGGAGCATCATGCTCGTGAGGTTCCGTAGAGACTACACGTGTCGCACCTGAAACGGTGAAGATATAGTCCAGACTACAAACAACACGATGTTGGTGACGAAAGTCATGGTGGTAAGCTAAGCCGTCGGTCGGGGGTTCGAATCCCTCTTGGGACGCTTCCATTAAAATAGAGACGCTCTCTACGGAGAACGTCTCTTTTTTCATTTTCCGGGAAATCGATTGACAAGGAATCGCGTCCTAACGGAAGATGAAGGGGAATGGAAGAGAGGGTGAGGGAAGATGGAGAAGGAAAAGGATCAGGACTATCCGTTCCCTGGGAATTGGGCGCGTCTGCATAAGATGATTCAGGAGGCAGATGCTTCTGGGGAACGACAGCGGATCGAACCGATTTTATGGGATTGGTATCAGACGATTCCAGGTGACCCGTTTATTTTCATGGAAATCTTCCAATGTGCAATGGAACGGCCGGACGACCCAGAGACACTCGAGAAGCTGCAGGAACTCGTCAGCATCCATATGTCCGAGGCGGAAGAACCGGCCTCAGGAGGGTTGCAGATTGCGCAGTATTACATCATGCGTGACCAACCGTTTGAAGCGGCGCACTGGATCAACCAGTATCTCGAATGGCAGGACAAGAAGGATACGGTCAACACACAGGCACATCAGGTACTTCAAGTGTTGAAGATGACGGAGTTTCCGGCGGCAATTGCCAAGTTGAAACGAACGCTGACGCGAGGGAGTACGGGGGAACAGATTGAAGCATTACAACATGTTCACTTTCAAATCGACCCGGTGCTCGACAATGTGCTACATGAACTGCTCGTGTCGGAGCGTCCGAAGCTCGTCAAACTGATCGTGTTGGAAAAAGCGTTCGCCGAACTAGATGTCATCGAATGGACGGATGGGGACGTTTCGAACAAGATGACACGAACGGAAGCAAAAGCGCAGATTGAAACGTGGGAGAAGACCGTCTTTTCTCTTCAAAAATCAGTTGAAGGCGATGAGATCGGGACCCAGCTGTTGATGAATTACATGTATACGCATTATCCGTATGTGCCGGCCGAAAAAGCGGATGTGGAACAGGCGCTCGTACAGGCGAAACAAGCGATTTTACATGACGAACCGGTCGACGGTTTAGCCGCGGAGATTTTAGAGGCGGATCTTCGCTTTACACAGGCGTTATTAGACTAAATCCTTGTGTGCTTACCGAGGATTTATGCTATAATACGGATTGTTGTACATTTTTGTACGGTATAAACGAATTGTTGGAGGGACTTAGCATGACAGCAAAATGGGAAAAAACATCAGGTAGCCAAGGCGTACTCACGTACGAAGCTCCTGCAGAAGCTTTTGATAAAGCAGTTGACGCCGCATTTAAAACAGTCGTCAAAGACTTGAACGTGCCTGGCTTCCGTAAAGGTAAATTGCCACGCCCAATGTTCAACAAAATGTACGGAGAAGAAGCACTCTATCAAGATGCGCTCGACATTCTCTACCGCGACACAATCCAAGGTGCGGTTGAAGAAGCTGGTTTCGAACCAATCGCGCTCGAAAACATCGATGTAGACGGCACGCTCGAGAAAGGCAAACCAGTCGCTTTCAAAGTGACATTCGTGGTTGAGCCAGAAGCTGAGCTTGGCGAATACAAAGGCCTCGAGTACGAAGCTGTTTCAACTGAAGTAACAGAAGACGAAGTAACAGCAGAACTTGAAGCACTTCAACAGCAAGGCGCAGAACTAGCTGTTAAAGAAGGTGCAATCGAAAACGGCGATACAGCTGTATTTGATTTCGCAGGTTTCGCTGACGGTGAGCAGTTCGAAGGCGGCACAGCTGAGAACTACACACTCGAAATCGGTTCTGGTCAATTCATCCCAGGATTCGAAGAGCAAATGATCGGCATGACTGCTGGTGAAGAAAAAGACGTTGAAGTAACATTCCCTGAAGAGTACCACGCTGAAAACTTAGCGGGTAAACCAGCGACATTCAAAGTCAAACTTCACGAAGTCAAAACAAAACAAGTTCCTGAACTCGACGACGAGTTTGCAAAAGACATCGACGAGTCTGTTTCGACACTCGACGAGTTGAAAGCAAGCATCCGTGAGCGTTTAGAAGCTGGTAAGAAACAAGAAGCTGAAGGTACAATGCGCGACCAACTCGTAGAGCAGGCAACTGCTAACGCGACAATCGACGTACCGGAAGTTCTCGTTGAACAAGAAGTTGACCGCATGGTACAAGAGTTCGGTTCACGTGTATCTTCACAAGGAATCGACCTTAACATGTACTTCGAGCTCACTGGTACTTCTGAAGAAGCAATGCGCGAAGAGATGAAAGAGCAAGCTGAAGAGCGCGTAAAAGCTCGTCTCGTCTTGAAAGCAATCGCTGACAAAGAAGCAATCGAAGTATCTGACGAAGATGCTGAGAAAGAGCTTGAAGAAATGTCTAAACTTTACAACATCGCCCCGGACCAACTCCGTACGATGCTCGCTCCGCAAGGTGGACTTGAGACACTTAAAGGTGACCTCAAATTCCGTAAAGCGATCGACATCCTCGTTGAAAACGGTAAAGCGAAGTAAGCTGATATTCGAAAGGACGACTGCCTAGCGGTCGTCCTTTTTTCTGTCACAGCACATTGCATGTGTAATTCTTTGAAGTCGCAATATGTTCATGCTACAATTATTTCAACGCAGAGATGTAAAATGTCTTTTCGCGGTGCATCGCACCAGAAAATTCAAATCGCGATTTATCGCACTTACATCCATTTTCACCACAGAAGGGGTGTATCGAATGTTCAAATTTAACGAGGAAAAGGGGCAACTCAAGTGCTCGTTTTGCGGAAAATCGCAAGAACAAGTTCGTAAGTTAGTCGCCGGTCCTGGCGTATACATTTGCGATGAATGTATCGAACTTTGCAATGAAATTGTTGAGGAAGAGCTCGGTGTAGAGGAAGAAGTTGAATTCAAAGACATTCCAAAACCACAAGAGATTCGTAACATCCTAGACGATTATGTCATTGGTCAAGACCGCGCCAAACGTGCGCTTTCAGTTGCTGTCTATAACCACTATAAACGTATCAACGCCGGTGGCCGTTCGGATGATGTCGAACTTGCGAAGTCGAACATCGTCATGATTGGACCAACGGGTAGCGGAAAAACGCTTCTCGCTCAGACGATGGCTCGCGTCTTGAACGTCCCATTCGCAATCGCGGATGCGACGAGCTTGACGGAAGCAGGTTACGTCGGGGAAGACGTTGAGAATATTTTGCTCAAATTGATTCAATCGGCTGACTATGATGTCGAGAAGGCTGAAAAAGGGATCATCTACATCGATGAAATCGATAAGATTGCCCGTAAGTCTGAAAACCCATCGATTACGCGTGACGTATCCGGTGAAGGCGTTCAGCAGGCGCTCCTTAAAATTCTTGAAGGCACGACAGCAAGCGTACCGCCACAAGGTGGACGTAAGCATCCGCATCAAGAATTTATCCAAATCGACACAACAAACATTCTCTTCATTGTCGGTGGCGCATTCGCCGGCATCGAATCGGTCGTCAAACGCCGAATCGGGAAGAAAGTCATCGGTTTCGGAAACGACCAAGAGAATCGCGAGTTGACGCAAGAGGACTTGCTCGCCCGCGCACTCCCTGAAGACCTTCAAAAATTCGGCTTGATTCCTGAGTTCATCGGACGTTTGCCAGTCATGGCGACGCTCACGACACTCGATGAAGAAGCGCTCGTTGAAATCTTGACGAAGCCGAAAAATGCTCTCGTCCGTCAGTACGAGAAAATGCTCGAGCTTGACGATGTCGAATTGACGTTCACAGACGAAGCATTGATTGAAATCGCCAAACTTGCAATCAAACGTAAGACTGGCGCGCGCGGTCTCCGCTCGATTATCGAAGAAATGATGCTCGATGTGATGTTCACTGTCCCATCGCGTGACGATATCGAGAAAGTCATCATCACGGATGAAACGATTACGGGTCTTGCCGGTCCGAAATACGTCCTTCGTGACGGTACTGTCGAACAGACAGGGGACAACAAAGAGACAGCATAATTCTTTAACGAAGAAGGCTCAAACACTCGGCATATCCGAGTTTTGGGCCTTTTTGCACAGGAGGCGTTGTATATGGAAAAATTACCAATCCTTCCTTTGCGAGGAGTCGTCGTATATCCGCTCATCGGTGTGACCATCGATGTCGGACGCCCGTTATCCCTTCGGGCGCTCCTTGCCGCAAAGGAGCATGAAACAGATTTGATTGTCGTGACACAGAAAGAAACAGGGAACGAATCACCGGAACCGGAAGACTTATACACGGTTGGAACGCGTGTCCACATCGCGAAGATGAGTGAACTGTCGAACGAGACGATTCGGGTTCGGATCGTCGGGAAAGAGCGTGTCCGTATCGACTCGGTCGAATCGACAGATGAAGGATGGTTCGCCAATATCGAGCCGGTCGAACTCGCAGAAGGGGAAGAGGTCGAACGAACGGCACTCGTCCGTCTGTTGAAAGAACAGTTCGGAAAACTCGTCGCAAACATTAAGGGTATGTCGCCAGATGAGCGTCGCCGTTTCGAGATGTATGAGCGGCTTGAATCACTCACGGACTATATCACGTCAAAACTCGATGTCGACGTCGAGCTTCGCCAAGCGATGCTCGAAGAGGCAGATGCCGTCAAGCGAGGACTTGAACTGCTTGAAATCATCGCACATGAAGTCGAAGTGATTGAGCTCGAGCAAGAGATGCGTGAGCGGACGAAGAAGTCAATTGAGCAGTCACAGCGCGAGTACTACTTACGGGAACAGATGAAGACGATCCAACAAGAACTCGGTGACCAGACGCAAGAGTCAGAACCGAACCGCCTTCGTGAGAAGCTAGAGGCGCTCGACTTGCCAGAGACGACGCGGAAGAACGTCATGCGTGAAGCGGAACGATTGAACGTCGTGCCGCAGACGTCTCCGGAGTATGCGGTCATCCGTAACTACCTCGACTGGGTCACCTCTCTTCCGTGGGGCATTGAGACGGAAGATAAGCTTGACGTGAAACATGCGGCAGACGTCCTTGATGATGACCATTACGGCTTAGAATCGGTAAAAGACCGTATCCTCGAGTATTTGGCCGTCCGCCAGTTGACGAACTCGCTTCGTGGACCAATCCTCTGTCTCGCCGGACCTCCAGGGGTCGGGAAGACGTCACTCGCCCGTTCGATCGCCTCGGCACTTGAACGTCACTTCGTTCGTGTCTCACTCGGTGGTGTGCGTGATGAGGCGGAAATCCGTGGGCACCGTCGTACGTATATCGGTGCGATGCCAGGACGGATCATCCGTGGGCTGAAGCAAGCGGAAAGCAAAAACCCGGTCTTCTTGCTCGATGAGATCGACAAGATGGCTTCTGACTTCAGAGGGGACCCGGCGTCCGCGATGCTAGAAGTGCTCGACCCGGAACAAAACGTCTCCTTCTCGGACCACTACATCGAAGAACCGTTCGATTTGTCGAACGTTCTCTTTATCGCAACTGCGAACGATGTCTCACAAATCCCAGCACCGCTTCTTGACCGGATGGAATTGATTCAAATCGGTGGGTACACAGAGCTTGAGAAAGTGGAGATTGCGAAGCGCCATTTGGTGACGAAACAATTGACAGAGCATGGATTGAAGAAGAGTCAGTTGACGATTAAAGAAGATGCGCTCTATGAAGTCGTCCGTCGTTACACACGTGAAGCCGGTGTCCGGAACTTAGAGCGCGTCATCGGATCACTCTGCCGAAAAGCCGCGAAACAAATCGCCATCGGGGAGAAGAAACGGGTCACGATTTCGAAAAAGGCGATCATCACGTATCTCGGGAAGCCGAAGTATCGCTACGGAAAAGGGGAGACCGAGGACTCCATCGGTGCGGTGACAGGCCTTGCCTACACGGCGTTTGGTGGCGACACGCTCACAATCGAAGTGGCGCTCGCTCCAGGGAAAGGCAAACTTCAGTTGACGGGGAAACTCGGTGATGTGATGCAGGAGTCGGCACAAACAGCATATAGCTATGTCCGTGCAAACGCAGAGCGGTTCGGGATTGACCCGACGTTCTATGAGCGACAAGACATTCACATTCACGTGCCAGAGGGTGCCGTGCCAAAAGACGGACCGTCGGCAGGAATCACGATTGCGACGGCCTTGATTTCCGCATTGACTGGGAAGAAAGTCCATCGTGATGTCGGGATGACAGGTGAGATCACACTCCGTGGACGTGTCTTGCCGATCGGCGGATTGAAAGAAAAAGCGCTCGCTGCTCATCGAGCCGGGTTGACGACCATCGTCATTCCGAAAGATAATGAGCGAGACATCGATGATATTCAAGAGACGGTTCGTGAGAAATTGACGTTCGTTCCCGTGACGACACTCGATGAAGTACTAGATGTAGCATTTGGAGGAAATTAAATGAAGATCAACAAAGCAGAGTTTGTGACGAGTGCCGTCGCGCCAGACCATTACCCGGTCCATGAATTGCCGGAAGTGGCACTTGCCGGGCGGTCGAACGTCGGGAAATCGTCGTTCATCAATAAGATTTGCCAACGGAAGGCGCTCGCACGGACGTCTTCGAAACCAGGGAAGACACAGACCCTTAACTTCTTCAACATCAATGATGAGATCATGTTCGTTGACGTTCCGGGATACGGATATGCGAAAGTATCGAAGACGGAACGTGAGAAGTGGGGCGTCATGATGGAACAGTATTTGACGAGTCAAGAGGCGCTTCGCGGCGTCGTCTTACTCGTCGATATCCGTCATGATCCGACGGGTGACGATGTGACGATGTACAACTTCTTGAAACATTATGAGATTCCGGTCATCGTTGTGGCGACGAAACTCGATAAAATCAAGAAGAGTCAGCGTCAAAAACATGAGGCGGCGGTGAAACGCAAGCTTCAATTCGATCCATCTGACCGTTTTGTCGCCTTCTCAGCCGAGACGGCAGAAGGAAAAGATGAGGCGTGGAAAGCGATTTACGCACTCATCACAGAAGGCGAATAAGGAGAAGGCGGAGGGATTCCTTCGCCTTTTTGTTTTTGTCAGCCCGCAAGCGGGTAATTATCGTATAATCATAGTTAGTACATAGTCATCATTGTAAACGAGGTGGAGAAATGCAACGCATGTTTGAAAACAAATGGTATCGCGCCCTCTTTTGGACGTTGACCATCTTTTTAGTCATTTGGGTCGGGACACAGATCTCATTCGTGTTTGAACCGATTCAAGTTATTTTGGCACTCGTCACGGTTCCGCTTATTGTGGCCGGACTCTTCTTTTATTTCCTGGTCGGGATTGTCGACTTCTTAGAGAAACGCTTAAAAGGGAAGAGAACACTAGCTGTAGCCGTCACACTGATCGGACTCGTGCTTATTTTTACACTTGTCTTCAGTATTCTCGGACCGGTTTTAGGCGAACAAATCACGTCGCTCGTCAACGCTATGCCGAGTATCGCAAAAGAACTTCAGAAACAGGCGTTCGCTGTCCGTGACACGTTGTTACAAAATGAGTTCTTTGCACGCTTCATGGCAGAAAATGACGAGATGTTCCGTAACTTGACGACGAACATCACGTCGTACTTAGGAGACTTATTTGGAAACATTGCCTCGTCATTCGGTCAAGTCGTCGGATTCGTGACGTCAGCGGTCATCACGATCGTTGTGATCCCGTTCATGCTTCTTTACATGTTACTCGACGGGAAACGTTTACCAGACGCTATCGTCAAACTCTTACCCTCGAGCTATGAGAAAGAGACGCGTCACATCTTGCATGACATGCACGAGACGGTGCGGAGCTACGTCAATGCACAGTTGCTCGTCGCATTCTTCGTCGGAATCACGTCACTGATCGGTCTATGGATCGTCGGTGTAGATTATGCCATCTTGCTCGCACTCTTCATGATGGTAACAAATATCATCCCTTACGTCGGGCCGTTCCTAGGGGCTGCACCGGCAGTGGTCGTGGCATTCATTCAAGATCCGATCAAGGTATTATGGGTCATCGTTGTCATCATCGTCGTGCAACAAATTGAGTCGAACGTCATCTCGCCACTCATTCAAGGGAAGTCGTTAAAAGTACACCCGCTCACGATCATCATCGTCTTGCTCGTGGCAGGAAATTTGGCCGGTATCATCGGAATGCTCATCGCTGTACCGTTTTATGCGGTCGCCAAAACGGTTGTCCAGAATATCGTTCGTATCTATAAATTACGAGAACGTGAGCATTATTTAGACAAAGAGGAGCCCGAGAGTCCGATTATTACGGACCCGAACTCGCCAAATCCATAAGAAAAAAGGGTAGGAATGGAGTTTCGCCATTTCTACTTCTTTTTGTCACAAAAAGTTCTTATTTTATTTCAGGAAAATCAAACAGAAGATTATAGTTACCAGATAAGAACTGTTATAATGTACGGTAGAGATTGAAAAAAAGAAGAGACAACCGTCGGTGGATTTTAGATGAGGGGAAGAGATACATGCATATTGTCGTCGTTGGACTAAATAACAAGACAGCCCCTGTCGCGATTCGGGAGCAGTTCTCGTTTGGGGAGCAAGAAATCGTGGATGCGATGATTGCACTTCGCGAAGAGAAGAGCATTTTCGAGTCGGTTATTTTGTCTACGTGTAACCGGACGGAGCTGTACGTCGTGACAGATCAACTCCATACTGGACGTTATTACACGAAACGTTTCTTGGCGAACTGGTTCAACCTAGAGATGGAGCAGTTCACACCATACTTGTCGATTCGAGAAGGGGAAGAGGCGATTCGCCACTTGTTCCGTGTCACGTCGGGCCTCGACTCGATGATCATCGGGGAAACACAAATTTTAGGTCAAGTGAAGACGAGTTTCTTCCGTGCCCAGGAGCATGGAACGACAGGAACGGTCTTCAACAAATTATTCAAAGAAGCGGTCACACTCGCGAAGCGCGCCCATACGGACACGCAAATTGGGGAAATGTCTGTATCGGTCAGTTCGGCTGCCGTGACGCTCGCACAAGAGATGTATCAACAGCTTGAAGACAAACAAGTCGTCGTCGTCGGAGCCGGTGAGACGGGTGAATTGACGACACTCAACTTATTTGAAGCAGGTGCGAAACAAATCGCTGTCTTCAACCGGACGGAGAGCAAAGCAAAAGCTGTAGCGGATAAGTTCAAAGGCCGTGCCCATTCGATTCGTGAGATCGCATGTGGATTACTTGATGCAGATATTTTGATTAGTTCGACCGGGGCGAAGGATGCCGTCATTGGATACGACGATGTAGCGGCTGCACAGTTGTTGCGCCGCGAACGTCCGCTTCTTCTCATTGACATCGCTGTGCCGCGAGATATCGATCCAGCGGTCGCGACACTTCCGGGTGTGCATTTGTTCGATGTCGATGATTTGAACGGAATCGTAAACAAAAATCTTGAAGCGCGTCTCGTCGAGGCTGAAAAGATTGAAATGAAAATCGATGAAGCGATTCAAGAGTTCCAAACATGGCTCATCACGCTTGGTGTCGTGCCAATCATGAATGAGTTGCGTGCTCGTGCCCTTGATATTCAAGAAGACACGATGACGAGTCTTGAGCGTAAGCTCGATCACTTGTCAGCACGAGACAAGAAAGTCATCGGGAAGCACATGAAGTCGATCATCAATCAAATGCTTCGTGACCCGATTGACTACATTAAAGATGCAGCGGCTCAACCGGATGCGAACGTTCGAATCGCTCAATTCATCGAGACGTTCGGACTTGATGTCGAGTTGCCGGAACAACCTGTAGACGAAGTGGAAGAAACAGATGCCACTTCTGCCAAAGCACCACTTCGCGCATTGATGCGCTAACAAGACAAAAAGGCGACGCGTGTCGCCTTTTTCTATGAAGGAGAGATTGAACATGCGGAAAATCATTGTCGGCTCACGCCGTTCCCAACTCGCCATGACTCAAACAAAATGGGTCATCGAGCAGTTGAAGCAAGCTGGAGCAAAGAACGAGTTCGAGATTAAAGAAATCGTGACGAAAGGTGACCAAATCGTCGACGTGCAATTGTCGAAAGTCGGTGGGAAAGGGTTGTTCGTCAAAGAGATTCAACAACAGATGCTCGATGGGGACATCGATTTCGCCGTACACAGCATGAAAGACGTTCCGGCCGAACTACCAGAAGAACTCTATATTAGCTGCATGCCGAAACGTGTCGATGCGCGTGACGTCCTCATCTGTGAGAACGGCTACACGTTCGAGACGCTTCCAAAAGGTTCGATTGTCGGAACGAGCTCACTCCGTCGTGGTGCTCAAATCTTGGCAGCCCGTCCTGACCTTGAGATTCAATGGATTCGTGGAAACATCGACACGCGTCTGAAGAAGTTAGACTCCGAGAACTACAATGCTATCTTGCTCGCGAAAGCAGGACTCGAGCGGATGGGATGGACGGATCGTGTCGATTTTGAAGCGCTCGACCCGGACGTCATGGTACCGGCTGTCGGCCAGGGCGTACTCGCCATCGAGAGCCGCAAGGACGATGCAGAAGTGACAGCAGTGCTTCAATTGTTGCATGATGATGTGACGGCGAAAGCGGCTACAGCAGAGCGCACCTTCTTAAAAGCAATCGAAGGAAGTTGTCACGTACCGGTCGGTGGTTATGCGACGGTCGACGGTGACGACGTGACACTGACAGGTCTCATCGCGTCAGTGGACGGGAAAGAAGTGCTTCGCGTGACGAAAACGTCAACGGACGGAATCGCACTCGGAATGGACGTCGCAGAAGAATTGCTCGGTCGTGGCGGGCGTGAAATCCTCGCCTCGGTCAATGAGTGACGTTTGGTACACGGGAACGAAACGAATGACCGCTTCGCAACGGGCACGGCTCGAGGCGAGCGGTCTTTCCGTTCATCATGTCCCGCTCATTCAGACGAGAGAGACGTATACACCGCCACCCGTGGAACGATTCGATTGGCTCGTCGTCACGAGTCAAAACGCGGTGCAAGCCCTTCGGAATCTGACGCGTGACGTCAAGGTCGCCGCTGTCGGAGAGAAGACGAAGCGGGCGCTTGAAGCGGAGGGCTTTACCGTCTCGCTCATGCCGGAGACGTATACGGGTGAGGCGCTTTTTGAGCAGTTATCTGACGTTGTTTCGACCGATGATGTCGTCTTGTTTGCACGTGGCAATTTGGCGAACACGTCGCATATGTCGATGCTGCCTTGCGTGTATGACTGGGTCGTCTATGAGACGATTCCAATCCGATTGACCTCGGCCCAACAACAACAACTCGAGACGGTGAAGGCGTTACTCGTCTTGAGTCCGTCGGCCGTCGATGCGCTCACACCACACTTGTCCCACTTCAACGGGACGTGGTACGCCATTGGCGAAGTGACCGAACGCGCCGTCCGACAAGTGTCGACATTACCGGTACGAGTGCCAGAATGTTATACTATGGATGCATTAATACAGTGTGTAGGGGAGGATTTTTCATGAACCAGTTTGACCGTCACCGTCGTCTTCGCTCATCGAAGTCGATGCGTGCCCTCGTACGTGAAAATCATGTTCGAAAAGAAGATTTGATTTACCCGCTCTTCATCATTGAAGGGACTAACATTAAACGTGAAGTCAGCTCGATGCCTGGCGTCTTCAATTATTCACTTGACCGACTCGAAGAAGAGATCAAAGAAATCGTCGACCTCGGTCTCCAATCTGTGCTTTTGTTCGGTGTGCCGGAACATAAAGACCCGGAAGGCAGCGAAGCGTATCATGACCACGGCATCGTCCAGGAAGCGATTCGTAAAGTGAAGGAGTGGGCGCCACAGCTCACGGTCATCGCCGATACGTGCCTTTGTGAGTACACGTCGACAGGTCATTGTGGTCTCGTGAAAGATGGGGACGTCGATAACGACGCATCACTTCCACTTCACGTCCAGACAGCCATTACGCAAGCACAAGCGGGTGCCGATGTCATCGCACCGAGCTCGATGATGGATGGATTCGTCGCAGCTATCCGTGAAGGTCTGGACCAAAACGGATTCAGTCACATTCCAATCATGAGCTACGGCGTCAAATATGCGTCTGCGTATTACGGACCGTTCCGTGACGCAGCCCAATCGGCTCCTGGTGAAGGCGACCGTAAAGGGTATCAGATGGACCCGGCGAACCGTCGTGAGGCGTTCCGTGAGTCACAATCGGACGTCGAACAAGGTGCCGACTTCATGATCGTCAAACCGGCTCTCGCGTTCATGGACATCATCCGTGACATGCGCGACTCACTCGATATGCCAATCGTGGCGTATAACGTGAGCGGAGAGTATGCGATGATCAAAGCCGCGTCACTCAACGACTGGGTCGACGAAGAACGCATCGTCATGGAGACGATGGTCGGATTCAAACGTGCCGGTGCCGATCTCATCGTCACGTATTTCGCAAAAGACGTCTGTCGCTATTTGGAAGGAGACTACGCATGACATACAACCAAACGCGCTCACAGGAAGCGTTCGAACAAGCTCGTCCACTCATGCCAGGCGGTGTCAACAGCCCGGTCCGTGCCTATAAATCGGTCGGCATGACGCCAATCTTCGCCGAACGCGGTGAAGGTTCACGCGTCTATGACATCGACGGCAACGAGTATATCGATTACGTCCTCTCATGGGGACCACTCATCCTCGGTCACCGTCACCCGGTCGTCACGAAAGCGATTCAAGAACAAGCCGAAAAAGGCTGGACGTTCGGGACGCCGACCGAGCTTGAGACGAAGATGGCAGAGCTCGTCATCGACCGCGTCCCATCGATCGAGATGGTCCGTATGGTCAACTCGGGTACGGAAGCGACGATGGCGGCACTTCGCCTCGCTCGCGGCTACACCGGGAAGACAAAGATTTTGAAATTCGAAGGATGTTACCATGGACACGGGGACTCGCTTCTCATTAAAGCCGGTTCTGGTGTCGCGACGCTCGGTCTCCCGGACTCACCAGGTGTACCGAAAGAGCTCGCGAGCCATACGCTCACGGTTCCTTACAATGATTTGGACGCAGTCCGCGTCGCCTTTGAAAAATACGGTGATGATCTCGCTGGTGTCATCGTCGAACCGGCCGCAGGAAACATGGGCTTCGTGCCACCACAACCAGGGTTCCTCGAAGGACTTCGTGAGATCACGGAACAAAACGGCGCGCTTCTCATCTTTGATGAGGTCATGACGGGCTTCCGTGTCGGATACAACTGTGCACAAGGGTACTTCGGTGTCACACCGGACCTCACATGTCTCGGGAAAGTCATCGGCGGCGGACTTCCGGTCGGCGCTTACGGCGGGAAACGTGAGATCATGGAACAAATCGCACCGCAAGGTCCGATCTATCAAGCAGGGACGCTCTCGGGTAACCCACTTGCGATGATTGCCGGTTACACGACACTCTCGCAACTCAAACCGGAGCACTACGCGGAGTTCGAGCGTAAAGCAGACCGTCTCGCGGAAGGCTTCACGCAGGCCGGTGAGAAATACAACATCCCACACGACACGAACCGTGCTGGCTCGATGTTCGGTTTCTTCTTCACGAACGAGAAAGTGACGAACTTCGAGAAAGCGAAGTCGGCAAACCTCGAGATGTTCCGTTCGTACTATCAGAAGATGGCGGCGCGCGGCGTCTTCTTGCCACCGTCACAGTTCGAAGGATTGTTCCTATCGACGGCTCATACGGACGAGGATATCGAGAAGACGATTGCAGCGGTCGAGGCGACGTTCAAGGAGCTTCAAGAAGAGTTTTCACTCTAATCTTGACTGCTGACGTTTCTGTCGCTAAAATTATTTAACAGATACGATGAATGGCTTTGATGAGGAGTAGTACGCATACTCCATTCCTTTTAGAGACGCGACCGCTTGGTGAAAGGTTGCGAGGGATGGACGCGGAAGTCGCCTCGGAGCTGACTTTCTGAATGGAGTAGGAAAGTTCGGTCCATCGACCGTTATTCGATTTTGAGTGCGCCACTTTTTGGCGAACTAAGGTGGTACCGCGGAAGATCACGGCTTCTTTCGTCCTTAGCGTATAGGACGAGAGAAGCCGTTTTTGTGTTCACCAATAACATAGAGGAGGCGCTACACATGGCCCATGAGACAAATGAAATCACCATGCCGACGAAGTACGACCCAAGTGCGACGGAGTCAAAATGGTACGACTACTGGTTAGAGAACGATGTATTTAAAGCAGACGAGGACGATTCGAAACAACCGTACACGATTGTCATCCCACCACCGAACGTTACCGGGAAACTTCACCTTGGTCACGCCTGGGATACGACGCTTCAAGACTTGTTGACACGCCTCAAGCGTATGCAAGGCTATGACGTGCTCTGGCTCCCAGGGATGGACCACGCCGGAATCGCGACACAAGCGAAAGTCGAGCAAAAACTCCGTGAAGAAGGCGTCATGCGTTACGACCTCGGACGTGAGAAGTTCCTCGAGAAGACGTGGGAATGGAAAGACGAGTATGCGAAGACGATTCGCGACCAATGGTCAAAACTTGGTCTCGGTCTCGACTACTCGCGTGAGCGCTTCACACTCGACGAAGGGCTCTCAAAAGCCGTTCAAGAAGTATTCGTCCGTCTTTATGAAAAAGGCTTGATCTATCGTGGCGAATATATCGTCAACTGGGACCCGGCTCAAAAGACGGCCGTTTCAGATATCGAGGTCATTTATCAAGAAGTCGAGGGTGCATTCTATCACATGAAATACCCACTCGCTGACGGTTCAGGTCATATCGAAATCGCAACGACACGTCCCGAGACGATGCTCGGTGATACGGCGGTTGCCGTCAACCCGAAAGATGAGCGTTACACACACCTCATCGGCAAGACGATCATGCTTCCAGTCATGAACCGTGAGATCCCGATCGTTGCCGACGACTATGTCGACATGGAGTTCGGTACAGGTTGCGTGAAAATTACGCCAGCACACGACCCGAACGACTTTGAAATCGGAAACCGTCATGAGCTTCCACGCATCCTCGTCATGGATGAAGGCGGGAAGATGAACGAGAATGCTGGTAAGTACGAAGGGCTCGACCGCTTCGAATGCCGCAAGCAACTCGTCAAAGACCTAGAGGCGGACGGCACACTCGTGAAGATTGAGCCACACACGCACTCGGTCGGTCATTCGGAGCGTTCAGGCGCGGTCATCGAGCCATACCTTTCTAAACAATGGTTCGTTGACATGGAGCCACTCGCGAAAGCGGCACTCGAGGCACAAGGGAACGACGACACGAAAGTCAACTTCGTCCCAGAGCGCTTCGAAGGGACATACCTCCGTTGGATGGAGAACATCCGCGACTGGTGTATCAGCCGCCAACTTTGGTGGGGCCACCGCATCCCGGCTTGGTACCATAACGAGACAGGTGAAGTATATGTAGGGAAAGAGGCGCCAGCGGATAGTGAGAACTGGACACAAGACGAAGACGTTCTTGACACATGGTTCTCGTCAGCACTCTGGCCGTTCTCAACGATGGGCTGGCCGGATACGGACGCACCGGACTTCAACCGTTACTTCCCGACGAGCGCGCTCGTCACGGGATACGACATCATCTTCTTCTGGGTATCGCGTATGATCTTCCAATCACTCGAGTTCACAGGGAAGCAACCGTTCAACGATGTCCTCATCCACGGTCTCATCCGTGACTCGGAAGGACGCAAGATGTCGAAATCTCTCGGTAACGGCGTTGACCCGATGGAAGTCATCGACCAATACGGAGCGGATTCACTCCGTTGGTTCCTCCTCACAGGTTCGACACCAGGGAACGACCTTCGTTTCTATTGGGAGAAGATCGAGTCGACATGGAACTTCTCGAACAAGATTTGGAACGCAAGTCGTTTCGCGCTCATGAACATGGATGGACTCAAAGTCGAAGACATCGACCTCACGGGCGAGAAGACGCTTGCTGATAAGTGGATTTTGACACGCTTGAACGACACGATTGACCAAGTGACACGCCTCGTCGACAAGTACGAGTTCGGTGAAGCTGGTCGTTACTTGTACAACTTCATCTGGGAAGAGTTCTGTAACTGGTACATCGAGATGGCGAAACTCACGCTCTACGGTGAGGACGAAGCGGCGAAGCACACGACACGTTCGGTCCTCGCGCATACGCTCGATTCGATCATGCGTCTCATGCACCCGTTCATGCCGTTCCTTACAGAGGAAATTTGGCAACACTTGCCGCACGAAGGCGATTCAATCGTTCGTGCAAGCTACCCGACGCGTCGTGATGACCTTCACTTCGCCGATTCGGTTCCAGCGTTTGAAGCTGTGATGAACGTCATCCGCTCGGTTCGTAACATCCGTGCCGAAGTGAACGCACCGATGTCGAAACCGATCCAGCTCTTCATTTCGACGAGCGATGATGCGACACAAGGTTACTTGAGCGAGAACGAAATGACGATCGGTAAGTTCACGAACGCGACAGAGCTTGAAATCGGACGTGGTCTCACGGCCCCGGACAAGTCGATGTCCGCGATCATGACGGGAGCAGAGCTCTTCATCCCACTCGCAGACCTCATCAACTTCGAAGAAGAAATCGCCCGTCTTGAAAAAGAAGTGGCGAAGTATGAAAAAGAAGTCGAGCGCGTGCAGAAGAAACTCGGAAACCAAGGCTTTATCGCCAAGGCACCGGCTCACGTCATCGACGAAGAGAAAGCAAAAGAAAAAGACTACCTCGACAAGCGTGACGCGGTCCGCGCCCGTTTGGAAGAGTTGCGTAAGTAAGATATACACCTTCTTTGGAGATTGACTCTCTGAAGAAGGTTTTTTTGTGTTTTGGTAGAATTTGGAGAGATAGACGTAGAAAAGGGGATATGAGATGAGACGAATCGGGGTAATATGTATTCTTGTGTTGGGACTAGCGGGGTGTATGACACCAAAAGAGACGAAATCTATCGAAACAGTGGATGTGATGGATGTGGAAGAAATCGAAAAGGAGAGAGTGATTGATGAATCCCAATTTCCAGACGTAGAAGTGACGGGGACGACGATTGTTGAAGTGCCAGAAGGAACGAAACAGATTTCAGATGCCGTTGTGGTACAAACGACCCTTCAATATGAAGATGGGTCGACGAGATATTTATCGAAAGATCACATTTTAACGGAGACGATGGTCGGAGGAATCGGTTTAGTTGCGATGACCGTCCCTGACCGTGAGAACCCGTTTGGCGTATTCATTTACGATGTGAGAAATGAGTGGGCGCAGCGTGGCATGCAACGTTTCGGGATTCCAGAAACATCATCAGCGTTCGTTCACGGATTAGATCTTCCTAATAAAGAGATGGAGGCCATCAGTACGGATTATTCAGGTAGCGATTGGTCGGTGAAGCTTTGGACGTTATATGATGAGACACACCTCATCAGTATCATTGCGACGGATTCTTTCACTGAAGTAGAAGGGGAGATGTCGGAACAGCCAGAACCGTATGTTTTGAAACAATCATATGGGAACGGTTTATACTATTTATCACAAGGAAGACTGATTATCGTGACAGGAAATATCTCGGAAAAAGAGTTATTGACGATGGTCGATTCTTTACCGGAACCTTCGTCTGGATCGTTCCCTTTCTATGAAACAGAGTAAAACAAGAACCGAGCGTCAAGAGCGACGTTCGGTTCGTTTGTTGAAAAGCCACAAGGCGATGACTCCAATCGTCAATAGCATTGGAATTTGAGTGAAGAGTGGGGTCGTAAAACCGATTCGAAACAGATGGACGATATATGTAAAATATAGAGCTCCAACCACTGATGAAAGTATGATATAGAAGAGTCTCACACCTCTTCCTCCTCACTCCAAAACGGCAAGCGACCTGTTGAAATATAGTAAGAAGACATGAAGAGCGTACCGATTGCTACACCGGTCAAATGTGGCTGAATCGGTTGATCGACTAAAGTTAGAAACAGACTATACACTACATAAGCTGCAGAAGAGATGATGAGGACCATCAACGGGATGAGTCTTTTCATATTGTTTCACTCCATTCCAATACACTCGAATATTTTATGAACTACTTTCTATTACGCTAACTCGATGTGATTGGTTTCAAAAAACCATCTCGCAAAAAGCGAAATGGTTCATGTGCCACAAAACGTCTGATACGGATACGTCCGCGAGGGGCCTGCCGACAAGTATTCAGCCGGTTTGTCGTAGTTATATGGGTCACGCAAAATGGTGAGTAGTGACTCGGTCGGACCGAAGTCACCGCGTTCTGCTGCTTGAATCGCTTTTTCAACATGATGATTTCGGGGAATGACGGCCGGGTTATATTGGCGCATGATTCGACTGACGTCCTCGTCCGGGAGACCTTGCTCACTCAGGCGTTTACGCCAAGCACCAAGCCAGGCCTTACCGTCTTCCCGAGTTGCGAATGGGAGAGATTCCATCTCACCAAGCGTCAGCGAGCGGAACGTATTCGTATAATCTGCCTCCGTCTCCATCATCAAGCGGAGCAGTTCATCCGCTAGCTCATCGTCACCATCTTTTCGAACGAATAGGCCAATCTTATGTGCGAGTCCGGTAAAATACGCTTCTTTATACAGCTCGGTATAACGGGTGAGTTGCTTGTTCGCGACATCAACCGCTTCTTCTTTCGTTTCGCCAAGGAGCGGCAGCAACGTCTCCGCCAGTCGGGCGAGGTTCCAAGACCCGATATATGGTTGATTCGCATAGGCGTAACGTCCATCTCGGTCGATCGAGCTGAAGACCGTCTCCGGATGATACGTGTCCATGAACGCGCATGGTCCGTAATCGAGACCTTCACCGCTGATGAACATATTGTCCGTATTCATCACCCCATGAATGAACCCGACGAGTTGCCAGTTGGCAATCAGTCTCGCCTGTCTTTCGACGACGCGTCCGAGGAACTGTTCATAGCGATTCGGTGCATCGATCAAGTCTGGGTCGTGTCGTTTGATTGCTACTTCAGTAAGAGCGATGACGTCATCGATGGAGCCGGCGCCTGCTGCGAATTGGAATGTTCCGACACGAAGATGACTTGAGGCGACCCGAGTCAGGATCGCTCCATGCTTCGGACCTTGACGCATGATGGCTTCCCCTGTCTGAACGACGGCGAGCGCCCGGTTCGTCGGAATGCCGAGGGCGTGCATCGCCTCGCAGATGATGAACTCGCGTACCATTGGCCCGAGTGCGGCTCGTCCGTCGCCCCCTCTAGAATACTCCGTCGGTCCAGAACCCTTCAGTTGCACATCGACACGCTTCCCGTTCGGAGTCACATGTTCCCCGAGCATGAGGGCGCGTCCGTCCCCGAGCATCGTCAAGTTGCCGAATTGGTGTCCAGCGTATGCTTGTGAGAAAGACGTCTCTGTTTGACGATTGCCGGCAAATAAATCGATGTCTTGTTTGAGACTTTGCGCATCAAGGCCGAGCGAAGCGGCTAATGCATCGTTAAACAAGACGAGTGTCGGATTGTCGACCGGATGGATGGGTCCGCGGTCGTAAAAGATGTCACGTAGTTCGAGGTACGTCGCCTCGAAGTTCCAGTCAGTTGTCATGGCGCATGCCTCCTTCTTCGCTTCGAGTATAGCACAGACTGTTTTCCATAACGGCTGTCGTGAATTTTGATAAGATGAAACAGAAGTGTAAACAGTAGGAGTGTGGAAGATGAAGACGAGACAAGATGTATTCGATTGGTTGAGTGGACAGCTTCGCTTCGGGATCAAACCGGGTCTTGAGCGGATGAGCTGGATGATTGAGCAATTAGGGTTAGAAGAACGCCGATCCATCCATGTGGCCGGGACGAACGGAAAAGGGTCGACCGTCGCGTTTTTACGGGCGATGGCGATGGAGAACGGCTTATCTGTCGGCACATTCACCTCCCCTTATATCATTCAGTTCGAGGAGCGGATCATGTTGAACGGGGAACCGATTCCTGAAGACGCGCTCATCGACGTGGCGAACCGTGTCAAAGCTCGTGCGGACGAGGCGCCAGAGACGCTGACGGAGTTTGAGCTATTGACGATGATGGCATGGTGCTATTTTGATGACACACGTCCTGACTTGATCATTTGGGAAGTCGGTCTCGGGGGACGACTTGATTCGACCAATGTGTTGACGCATCCACTTGCGACCATTGTCACGTCAATTGGACATGACCATCAAGGCATTCTCGGCGATACGCTTGAAGAGATTGCACAAGAGAAATACGGCATCATGAAACGCGATGTCCCGATGTTTCATAGTATTGGTGAGGAACGATTGGTTGAGTTGTTGCATCAAAAAGGGGACGATGTAGGTTCTTCCATTCATGATGTTCGTCCACTCGTGAAGAAAATTGTGGACGGGGCAGACACAGTTGTGACGTATGAGAATATGCCATCTGTCGTGCTCGGATTGACAGGACATCATCAAGCGTATAACGGGGCGTGTGCCGTGGCGGTGGCGCGTCACCTCGGTTGGCGCGATGACGCCATCCAAAAAGGGCTCGAGCGAGCACAACATCCGGGGCGGTATGAGCTCGTCTCCAAACGACCGCGTATCATTTTAGACGGGGCACATAATCCGGAAGGCATCGAGGCCTTGGTTTTACAAGCCAAATATGAGACAGACGTGACAGTGTTGACGGCGATTTTAGAAGATAAAGACCGTGACAAGATGATTCACGCGCTTCAAGAAATTGGAGACGTTTACGAAACGACATTTGACTTTCCACGTGCTAGAACGAAAGCACAACTAGAGAAAGATGGGGCGCGCTTTGTCGAATGGAAAGCATGGCTACAGAATTGGGTCGAGTCGCCGACAAGCGAGACGTTGATTGTGACCGGGTCTCTTTATTTCATCAGTGAAGTGAGACGTTTCCTAAGCTAAAACATTTACCTGATGTCAAAGAAATAGATGTATATTTTTTCAAGTGGGTGGGATAATTAGTAGTGAAGACTAAAAATAGGGAGGACTATTCATTGCGTAAACTCATGCAATACATAGCGGTTCTCGTATTAATCATATCCATTATTCCACAGAGAGTAGTTGCGGAGACCAATCAACCGATTTTAAACGTGTTGGTTCTTCGTGATGCTTTTACTGCTTCGAAAGTACTTTCAGTGACTGAATACAATAATGCGGTGAATTCGTATCGTGCTTCACTGAATGTAAATACTGCAAAAGTAAATGCGCAGTTCATGACAATTAAACAATTTAACGCATCCCGTTTTCCGATGACAGGTGCATTCGATGCGGTCATGATTGGGAGCAGTCCTTTAACTGAGAAATATAAAAATGGGACGCTTGTCGTCAACTCGAAAAATCATGACACGACAAATCAATTGAACGATTTGACAGAATTGAAAGCTACGGAACTGTTCAATACAGTTGTCCGTGTCGGCTTGCCGCTTCTGATGCATGAGGATGCTGCGAACGGCGATACACAGTTAAAACGCTTGGCAGCCTATCAACGTGATTATGCGAACGTGAAAGTCTTTAATCGAAATGATCAACAGAATGTCGATCGTGAGATGGCGCAGCAGTTGAATCAACTCACCATTTCCCGTCCGAGATTTCAATCAACTGAAGTGAAGTACAACAATCAGTCGATTAGCAATCAGACGATTCAAGTAAAAGATGGTGTCCGTCATCCAATCAACTTTGCCTATACTTTATCGCAACCACCAACTCCTTCGGCATTCGTAGAATTGTATATCGATTACGACCATAACGATCGATTTGATGCGGATGAAAAAGTCATTGAGCAACAGGCAAAAGAATCGGGAACGCTCAATTTCACATTATCGCGTCCAACGTTTAGCGGACCGAAGAACTGGATGCTCGTTGTCAAGGATTCGTTGACAGGTCGAGCTGATTATCGTAAGGGGAGTATTCTTTACCTCGATGAAAAAGTGAAAGCGAACATCTTACAGCTCACTGCAGGAACCGGCACGAACGGAAGAATTTCAAGCTATTTATCTAATATGTTAGTAGACCCGTCTGGGAATTATGAATTCAATTTAACGGACGGTACAACGAGTCAGTTTGAGGGTGGTACTTATGATCAGGCATTACTCAATAACGACTACGATATGCTGATCTTTGGTTTCCAAGATTCGTACAACGTTTATGGAAGCATGAATGCTGCGGCCACTGCGAAAGTCAAACGTTTCAGTGAAACAGGACAAGGCGTCATGTTGACGCACGATACGATTTTCCGTACGAATAGTTCGTCATCGCCTACGTCCGAGTGGGAACGTCAATTTGTGAATGCCAATCCTTCACTGAATATCTCAGGGCAAAAAATGTACACGAACATGGGATTTGGTGCTCCTGAAACAACCAATAAGGCAGTCAAGGTACAGGATGGGATTTTCACTTCTTATCCGTATCGCCTCGACGATTCGATTAAAAATATCTCAAATACCCATAACCAATATTTCACACTCGATTTGAATGATCCGGATGTGACGCCTTGGTACAACCTGTATTCAACAGGTGGAAATCGTGTATATGGAGATGCAAACAATCATTACTATACGTATACAAAAAACAATTTCACCTACTCCGGTGCTGGGCACACAAACAAGTTTTCGGTAGAAGATGAGAAGAAAATCTTCATCAATACGATGTATCGCGCCTTTATCGGAGCAAATCATAAACCTTACAACGTGATTGAGTCCGTCAGTGATTCAAACCAGTCCTATACTTCTGCTGATTTAAAAGCCGGGTCTGTCGAAGTGACTGCGGGACAAGATGTCAAATTGATGTGGCGGCCGAGCGATTATGACTTCCAAGACTTGTTCCTCAATTCAACAATCACGTATAACGGGAAACAGGTCGCATTCGATAACTTACGCAACTACGAAGTTAAAGAGTTTACGATTCCGGCAGCGGATGTTGTCGCAGATCGGCCGATTGAAGTGAAAATCGAGACGTCCGATCAACGGAATGCGAAGGTGATCGATACGTTCACCATCAACGTCAAACGTGCGGAGAATGTTTCCGACTTGATTCAAGTGTCCCGTTCGATTGACCCGTCGACAATCAACTTGTACGAAACGGGAACGATTCACTATCAAGTTCAATATCCGGAACGTTTCGATCGATTGCCGAATCAGTTGGGCGATAAGTTTTTACGAGTGGATTCAACCTCTTTCTCAGAAAAACTGCCAAGTCAACTCGAAGTCGTGGCGATTCGTGACACGAACGGAAATGAATATCCTGTCACGAAGCCGAATGAAATCAAGTTACAGTTGAAGCCGGACTTGTACTATGAACGAAATGGGAACACGAACATTTTCCTCCCGAACGATAGTGGAGACCGGACCGTGAAGTTTGAAGTAGTCGTCCGAGCCATCGAGCCTTCTGCCTCACTCATCCAGTTGAAAAAAGCGGATAACCAATTAACGACGTTAATTGAGTATTCGAAGAAGCAAGATCACATTTTAGATAAACTCAACGACTGGGATAAGGAATTAGAGGTTCAATCATCGTTCCCAGACTTGCTGATCAATATCGGGGCGCCGTACGCGTATGAAGCGAAGATTCCTGACGTCACCTTACAAATTGGGGCACAGCAAATTGTGAGTCCGACCATCACGGATGCGAAAGGAAACACCTTTACGAACCCGAAATGGAGTAGCTTGAAGTGGGAAATCGTCGATGCGAGCGGTGTCGCGAGACTCGTCACCCAAGGGAACAATGCGATTGTGACCGGTTTGAAAACAGGAACTGCGAAGTTGCGATTGACAATCGATCCGGGCGATAAGAGACCCCTTGTCGTAGCGGAGTCGAAAGTCAATGTAATCAGTCCGCCTGAGCAACTTACTATTCAGTCGAAAGAGTTGTATGTCGGTCAAACGACTACGGTCACACCAAAAATCATGCCCGAAACGGCTCAATACAAGTCGGTTCGCTATGTCGTCGAATCTGGGGATAGTGTGAAGTTTGAACAAGTTGGCAACAACTTGAACATCATTGGACTGAAACCGGGTACGACTCAGTTTAAGGCGACTGTAGATGTCGGTGACCTCTTCGGTGGCTTGAATATCGCTACTCCGAGCACCGTCTTTACCATCCAAGTCAAGGCACCATCCTTGAGCCAAACGCCGAGCCAACTCGACCTTTGGGTATGGGATAGTTTGGATGAAGAAAAACGCGTGAACGAAGTCGCCTCGATTCAAGTGACCTCAACACCAACCGTATCCATTCCGTTTGAACGAATCGGGTCCATCCCATCTGCTTTGACGGTGACACAAAGTGCGACAGGATATGAATTACGTGCCAACCATGGTTACGGAAATAATGGTGTCGTGACTGACATTCCAATTCAGACGACATTCGATGACAATGCGTTACGAAACATTCGTTCGAACACGTCGATTGTCCGTGTCAACGAATACCCGAACCAATTGATGTCAAAAGACATGACAATCAATATTGGTGAAGGGACGGCACCACGACTACCTCTCCTTGAGTACTGGCCTACGACTTCGACTTGGCGTGACTATCGCATGGAGATTGTATCCGGCGAAGAATATGTTCAAGTGAGTGGATCAGGTAAAGAGTTGATTCCAGTGAAACCTGGTGTGGCGAAAGTGGAAGTCTACACGACGCTTCCGGCTGGAAAACCGTTTGAAGCCGTGAAGGATACGTTTTATGTACGCATCATCCAAACGAATGCCTCGGGACAGGATGATGACCGTTATTAAGTGAATGGCAGAAAGTTGGCGAATGATGAATCGCAAGCGAATAATGATTGGCATCACCGGATTGATTCTCGTCATCGGATTGGGAGGGCTCCTGTACTGGAGTCAATCCCAACCCGAGCTCTCGCAGTTATCCGGTGACGATTTAGTAAAAGAAGTGAGTCAACGCTCTTCGGTGACAGAAGAAGAATTGACAGATTTACAGGCAAGGGAAGAATGGGAGGCCGTCCGACTTGTTTTAGAGGACCAAAAAGTTGTGCCGACAGCCGAGCAATTCGCCACAGCAGTGACGCTCGCACCTCTAGACGTGATTGAAGCATACTTCGAGCAAGGGATTGACCCGTTCGAGGAAGTGGAAGGGATTCCCGTTATCACACCATTGTTCAGTGCGAACGGCAGTCCGGATCAATGGAAGTTGACGATGCGTTATGTTGAAGACGATCGACTTCTCGGCATCGCGGTCGACTCGTTGAACCTTGATGCGGTCAAAGAACTCCTCGGACAAGGCTATATGATTCAAGATACCGAATCGGTGTTATTGCAGCCGGTCCGTCACAATCAGGTCGAGTTGACGCAACTGCTTCTTGATAACGGCGCGCAATGGACGAAAGCAATGGAACAGACGGCCAGAGACTACAACTCGGACCTCATTTTAAAGATGGGGAACTAAAAAAATCGGCTTCTTCTCAATCAGAGAGGAAGCCGATTTTTTGAATTCATTTCAATTGAACCGGATGACTGACGAAGAATTGAAGTTGATTCGTGACCGGTAATGTTTCCAATTGATTGAACACGGAATCGTTATATGTCAGTTTTAATCGAGACTTTTCGGCTTCGTGAGCTGGAACTTGACGGTCGAAGTTCTCAGCTGGGCTTAAGCCATTCCCACCGTTAAACGTCCCACGGAAGACGTTCACTTCGAGTGGTCCTTTACTGTACAGACCTCCGTTGACTTCTAGAATAGATCCGACCGCATACACATAGGTCGGTTCGTTCGAGTCACTATACATGAACGCCTGGAGCGTCGTCGGAGTGTCATCAAACTCGTTGATTCGGTTCAACAGAATCTTTCCTTTGGATAACAGGATGAGTGAGTTCCCTTTGTCTGCATCAATCGGAAGAATATTGGCTCGGTCGATGAACGTATCACCGAGCGTGTAGACTGTCGAACTGAAGGAGACGTTCCCTTTAATGGTCAAGTCACCACGTACGATCAGTGGCCGTGCAATCGTCAGCTTCTCGAGTGATTCAATGACGACGTCCCCGTCGAAAAGAAGCGGGGCATTCGACTCGTTGATGGATTCCGTGACATACATGGCGCGATCCGAAATGGCATCCGGTAATGTCACGATGGTCGGGTCGGTGAGGGCGTTGTAGGCATCCGCCCGTAAGTACGAAGTCGGGCGTTCGATAATCGATGTCCCATCTTCCGAGAGCACGCGCTCGAGTTCGAACACTTGATTGGTCGAGCGAATCAGGCCTTCTTCAAAGATTATTGAATCGACGTCATTTGTGTATGCGAGCGGTGTGTCGAGTCGTCGATTTAAAAATTCGATGATTGAGTAGTCGTATTGGAATGGAGAAAAGCGACTCGGGGACACCCCGGCGTCCGCCTTCTCGCCAGCTTGTTCCGTACCTACCGTGAAGTAGTTCTCTTGCTGGCAACTCAAGCAATCGCTCAATTCGACTAAATCGATTCGGCCATTCAGGTGAAGACGACTAGAATCGACATTTTCAATCTGCTTCGCCACACCATCCAATTGGAAGTTCGCTTGACGCATGAAAGCGAGAGGACCACCTGAATAGATATTTCCTTGAATCGTCGGCATGCCGTTTACGTCTAACTGTTGGTCGGACCCGAGGACGTAGTATAAAAAGGACGGGAGAGCCGTCAAATATAAATCTTGTGTGTATTCAACGGTAAGCTCCGGTTGTTCCGGATTCACTTGTCGCGATGCCGTAACGTTCACTTGGAGAATCGTCGTGAACGGCGCCGTTTGAATCGTCGTATCCATCGCATCTTTCTTCAAGTCGATGGAATAGCGGACCTCGCTGTCTGTCGTCAAATCTGTAAACGGCTCGTCACTGACGATGAGCGACTGAACCTTGCTTTGGAATGCCGCTTCCGATTCCATATGAGTCGGGACTTCCGCTTCTCCGTGAAGCGGGAACTGGGTCCGAACCTCATCGGCGATGAGGCGAAGTGCGCTTTTCGCATCTTCATTCAGTTGAGTATCTTCCGTACGGATGACCGTCAATTTATTCGACGCCAAGTTGACTTGCATGGCGGCGAGCGAGAGGACGGCGAGAGCCGCCATCGTCACGAGAACAAGCACGAGGACATATCCGTCTTCACGTTTTCGCATCAGGATGCCTCCTTTCTTAGAATGGGATGGAGCTTTCAAATGTCGTAACAGAATCGGGATTGTTTGATTGAGTCAAATCCATCTCGATTTCGATGAGTCCACCGGTCATGTAAGTCGGGCGTCTCGGATCGAACACGGGATCTTTTAACTGGATGGTCATCCGTTCGACTGTGATTTGTGGATTAGAAGGCGTAAACGAATCCTCTGAGAGAACCAAGTCGGTCGGGACGTATCCCGCCTCCCGGTAAATCATTCCGGCTTCCGATATGTCTGGAGCGGACAATCGATAAAATTGAAACGAGCCGTCCACTTCCGTCACGGCGTCGAATTCGGTCCGGTTCACATCAGAGAGCACGGAGGCAATCAAATAGTCGGCCTCGCTTCGAAGGTCACTCGTCTCGTTCGTCATTTGAAAACCGAGCGTTCCAGTGATAAAGGCCGTAATGATGACGCCACTTAAAATCGAAGCGACGACGACTGTGACGAGCAACTCGACGAGCGTGAAGCCGTCTTCACGTTTCTCCATCTCAGTCAGTTGTCGGGACAGCCGTTTCAGGGAACGGTTCGCGCAATGTCGCATTCGAAATGACTCCTTTCAAGGTGACGGGCGTTTGCAAACGGTCGGTCGTCACCGAAATTTCAACTTCAATTGTATGTCCGGGTGAAGTGGACAGCGATTGAATGGTTGCGATATACGTATCCCCATGGATTCGGGTATCTTCGCAGAAGTCGCACGTCGAGCTGATCCCGTCCCGATTCAACAATTGACGCAGTTCGAGCGGTTCATCAACGGACGCGGCCCGTCGATTTAAAGTATGTAATGTGTTTTGCGCCACTTGGTTCGCAATCGTTTGATTGAGGCTGTCGTGTGTCGTCTTCAAACTTTGGCTGAAAATCGAAAGTAAAGAGAATGAGACAATTGAAAGAACAACGATGGAGACGAGCACTTCGACGAGCGTAAAACCTTTTTCGGAATGCGACAAGACATTGACCTCCTATTCAAAAAAAGTAAAACAATCGGAAAATAACGTATGCAATACTGAATTAAATGTTATTTTTTGTACAATACATATTATACTAAAGTTATACGCTGAACGGATATATAGAATAGAAGTCGGATTAGACACGGGGGGATTTTACATGAAGCGGTATGGGATGCATCTTATCATTTTGATTGGACTCGTCGTACTCGTGACATTACCGACGATTGGACTCGTCAATTACTTAGATGCGTCTGCTGAGTCGAGTGCTACATATAAAAAAGATACGATGGTCGCAGGTGTCGACGTATCAGGGATGACGAAAGAAGAAGCGGACGTTCGTCTCGATAATGCGATTAAAGATTTTAATACGACACCCTTTTCAATCAATTTGATGGATGGGACGGTCATGGAGATTGGAAAAGAAGTCGTGACGTTCGATGTATCGAATACGTTAGACTCCATTAAAGATACAGGTGACTATCCGCTGTTGACATCCGTAGATGAAACGAAAGTCGAGCCTTATCTCGAAGGTCAACCCGTCACGCTGACGATGATTGCCCCGGCGTTGATGGATGCCGCATCGATGTTGGAGTCATCTGTGACATTAGAGCAAGTCGCGGCAGAAAATGAAGTCGTCGCCTCGTTCACTGTGAGTCCGACACCGGCTATGCAGTCAGCCCTTGATCGAATGAACGGATTCGAGATGGCAGCGGGAGACATCTTTAGTCTCAAATCGTTCGGAGAAGATTACGAAGCGCTCACGACACTAGGGTCTTCATTCTATCGCCTATTTGCGGCGACACCGTTCGCCATTCTCGAACGTGTGCCTCACGAAACACTTCCTTCCGGGGTAGAGCTAGGCTATGACACGAAAGTAGATGAGCGCTCGAACTTTGCTGTTCAAAACCGAGAAGACACATCATATGCCATCCTCGTTTTGAATGAAGGGGGTTCTGTGACGGTTCAATTGCTCGGTCAACCTTTTGACGCCGCTTTCGAAGCGAGAGTTGAAGAAGTGAAGACGGTACCGCATCAAAAAGTCGTTCGCTTCTCATCTTCGCTCCCGTCAGGCAGTTCATCGGTCACCCAGTCAGGTCAAGATGGACAGTCAGGTAAGCTCTACCGGGTCACTGTGACTGAAGAAGGGGAGACGTTGGAATTACTCGGGTTTGATTTTTATGCACCGACACCGGAAATCGTGACGAAGAGTTCCGTTCCGCTTCCGCCACCGGATCCGGTCGAACCGGTCATCCCGACATTCCCGGATGAGGACGAGGAAGAAGACCCGTTCCCGAATGATTCGAACGACGACCCATTTGAGGCAGAACCGCCCGTATTAGAAGAACCTGCAGAAGAGGAGGCAGTGGGATGATCGGCTATTTGATTTTACTCGGCTTTTGGGTACTCGCCACATTGACACTGTTCGCTTTATCCGTTCCGATGACGAGAAAACGTGAAACGAAGCTTGTCATCAGCCTGTGGACTGCCCTTCTGTCTGCTGGCGTCTATTTGATGGTAGAAGAATCACTCGTTCAAACATGGTGGGCATGGGTGATTCTTATCGTTGCATTGATTGGAGGGGTGGCTGCGAGCGTCTTTGTCGAAGAACGGAACGACAAGACCGAGCAGGAGGAGGCTCCTCAAAGGATGGTGAAGTAACGTGAGACGAACGAAACGAAGATTAGGTGAGATGCTCATCGAGGCTGCGCTCATTACGACGAGTCAGCTCGATGAGGCGCTTGCACAGAAGCGTCCCGGAGAAAAACTAGGGGATGCCTTAATTCGACTAAACCATATTACCGAGACGCAGTTGATTCAAATGATTCATGAACAGCTGCATGTGCCGATCATTGAGTTGTACTCCTACGACATCAATGTGACGGTCACGAAGCTCGTACCGAAAGCGTTGGCACAAAAGCACGATATCATGCCATTTGAATTGAACGGGAATACGCTTCATGTCGCGACGGCCGACCCACTCGATCTCATTGCCATTGATGACGTCCGTCTTCAGACCGGGATGAACATCGAGATCGGCATCGCCACGAGAGAGCAGATTCGAAAGACGATCAGTCGTTACTACGAGATGGACCACTCCCTCGTCGAAATTTTGAAAGAAGATGCTCCCGAAATCGAACGACAAGAAACAATTAGTCGAGACGATGCACCGATTATCCGCCTCGTGAACCAATTGTTCT
Source organism: Exiguobacterium sp. 8H (assembly GCF_902506255.1). Taxonomy (GTDB): domain Bacteria; phylum Bacillota; class Bacilli; order Exiguobacteriales; family Exiguobacteriaceae; genus Exiguobacterium; species Exiguobacterium profundum. Next base: position 176,930 of record NZ_LR733429.1, read on the forward strand.
TAAGCGCAATCGACCAACGTGCATCGGACATCCATTTCGATCCACATGAGAAGCAACTCCACGTCCGTTTTCGAATTGATGGGGACTTGCGTACCGAGACGGTCTATCCGAAAAAGATTCAGAGCGTCATGCTGACGCGTCTCAAAGTCATGAGTAACCTCGACATCACAGAAAGTCGTCTGCCACAAGATGGACGGATCAAGTACACGCTACGCAATCGCGCCTATGATTTCCGCGTCTCGACGCTCCCGACGATGTATGGAGAGAAAATCGTTATTCGGGTCCTCGACTCATCTCAAGGACTGACCGATTTGACGAAACTCGGATTTGGCGAACGAAACGAACAGGCGTACCGTGACATGCTGAAACGTCCGAATGGAATTATCTTGATCACCGGTCCGACCGGTTCAGGGAAATCCTCGACATTGTATGCTTCGTTAAAAGAACTGAATGATGAGACGAAAAACATTATTACGGTAGAAGACCCGGTCGAGTATCAACTTGACGGCATCAACCAGGTTCAAGTCAACTCGAAAGTCGGCTTGACGTTCGCGTCAGGGCTTCGTTCGATTTTACGTCAAGACCCGAACATCGTCATGGTCGGAGAGATTCGAGACACGGAGACGGCTGAGATTGCCATTCGTGCCTCGCTCACCGGTCACCTTGTATTGTCAACGCTACATACGAATTCAGCAATCAGCTCCATCACCCGTCTCGTCGATATGGGGGTTGAGCCGTTCCTCGTCGCCGCTTCGACGACGGGACTCGTGGCACAACGACTCGTTCGACGCGTCTGTCGTGATTGTGGTCAAGTCGAACCGGTATCGAAGAGTGAACGTAGCCTGTTCGACGCTGAAGGTGTTCACATCGACCAGATTATTCGGGGTAAAGGCTGTGCGTCATGCAACTTCACAGGGTACCGTGGGCGCCTCGCCATTCACGAAGTCATCCCGATTGATGAAGGCTTGCGCCGGATGATCATGAACCAGGCTACCGAGTCTGAGATGGTCGACTATGCCAAGTCACAAGGAGCGACATTCCTGCTTGAGGACGGATTAGAAAAAGTCGCCGCCGGTTTGACGACGACTGAGGAAATATTACGAACGGTCATTACGGAGAATGCTTATGATTAATCAATCGATCGAAACCATCTTGACGAATGCGGTCGAGAAACGCGCCTCGGATATTCATCTGACAGCCGGTTCTCCTCCGATCATTCGAGTAGACGGGAGTCTTATTACGATGGGCGAGGAGAAGGTGTTGCCGCACCATCTCGAAGGATATTTAAAAGAAATCATGACCGACGATATGCGCGAACGTCTCGAGCATGAACGAGATCTTGATTTCTCGTTCGGCGTTCCACGTGTCTCCCGTTTTCGGGTCAACGCCTATTATCAACGAGGCACGATTGCCATCGCGTTCCGGTCCATTTCCGGGGAAATCCCGACTTTGAACGAACTCAATCTGCCGACGGTACTGAAGCGTCTGATTGAGAAACCACATGGTCTTATCTTGGTCACGGGTCCGACGGGTTCAGGGAAATCGACGACGCTCGCGGCGATGATTCATGAAATCAATCGGACGCAGCGAAAACGAATCATCACGCTAGAAGATCCGATCGAGTATTTACATTCCCATGACCAAAGTATTGTCGACCAACGGGAAATCGGCTCTGACGTCATGAAATTTGTGAGTGGTCTAAGGGCCGCCTTACGGCAAGACCCTGACGTCATTCTGCTCGGGGAGATGCGTGACTTGGAGACCATCTCGACGGCGATGACCGCCGCAGAGACGGGGCACCTCGTCATGGCAACGCTCCATACATCGAGTGCGATGTCGACGGTGAGTCGAATCATCGACGCGTTCCCAGCTGAGCAACAGGACCAAATCCGGACACAACTCGCGAACGTCTTACTCGGTGTCGTGAGTCAACGGTTATTTCCACGGATTGATGTGCCGAAAGGACGCGTCGCCGCCATGGAAATCATGTTAGGGAATCCGGCTGTTGCCAACTTGATTCGAAATGAAAAAGAGTTCCAGTTGCCGACCGTCATCCAGACGAGTCGCCAGCACGGGATGCAGTCGATGGATGCTGCCATCGAACAACTTGTTCGGCAAGGGATCATCAATCCGAACGCCGTCCCGACAGAAGAGATGAGGTGATGAGTGATGGCGATATTTCAGTATGAAGGAAAGCTCCTGAACGGGAAGCGTAAGAAAGGTCGCGTCACGGCCGTCTCGCTTCGGGAAGCGAAAGAAAAGTTGCGTCAAGAATCTATTCTCGTAACGGACTTGGCCGAGCTCGAATCGACTGGACTGAACAAAGAGGTCAACTTGCTGCCAGAACGAGTCAAAATCGAACACTTGATCATGTACGTCCGTCAGTTCGCGACGCTCATCCGGGCGGGTGTCCCGATTGTTCGTGCGACTTCAATCTTACGGGTACAGACCGAGTCGAACGTATTGAAGAAAGCACTGAGTCAAGTCGAGGATGATTTGAAGGAAGGGATTGCCTATTCCGAGGCGATCAAAAAGCACCCACGCGTCTTTTCGAACTTCTTTAGTTCGATGGCACTTGCCGGTGAGACGAGCGGGAACTTGGAGGAGGCGCTCGATCAAATCGGGCTCCAACTTCAAAAACAATATGATGTGAAGCGGAAGGTCATTTCTGCCCTCACGTATCCGTTGGTCGTCTCCATCGTCGCCATCGGCGTGGTCGCCTTTTTAATGGTGAACGTCGTCCCGACCTTCGCGAGCATCTTTGGTCAACTCGGCGGTGAGCTTCCGCTCATCACGCGCATTGTCGTCGCGGTCTCCGATTTCATTGCGGCCTTCTGGTGGTTGTTACTCGGACTCGCAATTCTTGGAGTTCTCACCTTCACCTGGATGTTGAAGCGGGACCGGGAACGGTTCGTCATCGATGGCTTGCTATTGAAGATGCCGATTTTCGGAACGATTGTGATGAAATCTCAGATTGCATTGCTAACGCGAAGTTTAGCGGTCCTTCTACAAGCGGCCGTCCCGATTTTGACGGCGATTGAAATCACCGAACGTATCGTATCGAACCGCGTCATCCGGAAAGGGCTGACGGAGGCACGTGACATGATGGCGCAAGGGGTCCCGCTTCACGAGCCGCTCATGCGAAATGCGAACTTCCCGGCACTCATGACTCAGATGATCGCCGTCGGGGAAGAAAGCGGAGATTTGGATTCAATGTTGAACGAAGTCGCTGAGTTTTATGAGACGGAGGTCGAGACGACAACCGACCGCTTGAAGTCGATTATCGAGCCGCTTCTCATCGTCGTATTGGCAAGTGTCGTCGGGGTCATCGTCATCTCGATCGTCGTCCCTATGTTCCAAATCTATGGTGATATTCAGAATCAGTAAAGCAATATGCAAGCTTTTGAAAATATACCTTTTCAATACTATATTTAGAAGGTATAGTAAAATTGTTCTACTTCTATATTAGGTCTAAAGTAATTTATCTAGTTTACACACAGCACATTACGCAAAAGGGGAGAATGAATCATGGTAGAGAAGTTGAAAATGATTTGGCAAGATGCCAAACAGTTAAAAGATGAGCGTGGGCTCACACTCGTCGAGTTACTCGTCGTCGTCGTTATTTTAGGAATTATCGCAGCCATCGCAGTCGTTGCGATTGGTGGGATCATCGAAAACTCGAAGAAAGATGCAATGGTCGCCGATGCGAAGCAAATGGTCAGTGCGGCGAAGTTGTATGTTGCTTCGAATGACGTTGCTACGGGAACTGCAATTCGTTTCGTAGGAACAAAAGGTACTACGGAAGTAGATGCTTCAAATATGATTGATACTATGAAGGATCCGTTCGGTTCGAACTATAATAATGGTGTTGTTTATGTTACAAAAACAGGTGCTAAATACACATATACGGTTTGGTTGGATGGAGCAAAAGACATCGGGACTTCTGCTGCACCTGATGATGCGAGTGCTTTAAATAAAGACTCAGTTGACTAATTTAGTTTTCACTCCGGCTGGCGCTGGGCACTAGCTCAGCCTAGCCGGTTTTCTATTTTTGGCATATACTGACAAAAGGAGGATCCTTCCTTGATTGAATCGATTGGATTCCTATATAGCATCGTCCTCGGGGCGGTCATCACATCGTTCACCAACGTCGTCGGGCTCCGCGTGCCACGTCAGCAATCGATCGTGACGCCGCGGTCACATTGTCCGTCTTGCGGTCACGAATTGTCACCGTGGGAACTCATCCCGATTTTCGGCTATCTCGCCTTAAGAGGCAGATGTCACGGGTGTGGCGAGCGGATCGCGCCGACGTATCCGATCTTTGAATTACTTGGAGCCATTGGATATGGCTATAGCTTTTCACTCTACGGATTCAGTGTGACGACGCTTCTCGCGTTCGCTTTCTTGTCGACCTTACTCGCTTTGGCGATGTCTGATTTATCGACGATGCTCGTGCCGAATGTCATCTTGCAATTCACGGCACCGGTATTACTCCTCCTCACCTATCTGACAGGGGCATCTTGGTGGACGCCACTTGTGGGGGCGTTGCTCGGATTTTCGCTCCTAGCGACCGTCTTTTTCGTGTCAAAAGGGGGACTTGGGGCAGGGGACGTCAAATTGTTTACTATGATTGGTCTTGTGCTCGGTCCGCGTGACGTGCTAGTTGCCTTGTTTCTATCGAGTTTGATTGGGGCAATTGTCGGGATCGGGTTGATGATCACAAAAAAAATCGGGCGAAAGCAACCGATTCCGTTCGTCCCGTCGATTGCGCTCGGGACGATGTTGACGTTTTGGTTTAGTGAAAGTTTTTTTGATTGGTATTTTGAGTTGATGTAGGGGGAAACGATCATGAGTCGTGGGATAGAGAAAGGGACGGTCACGTATTTTTCGTTTGATGCGCTCAGCATCCACGGGGCCGTCATCAAACAAGGGGTGTTCAAACGAAGCGCCTCGGTTCAGTTAGCAAAAGATGCGTATGGAGAAGGGAAGATTCTCGATGAGACGGCGTTCAGTCTCGCTTTCGATGAACTCTGTCGCAAGTTGAAAGTGCGACGCGGGATGACGTGTGCCGTGGCATTGGACGAGACCGAAGTGTTGTCACGGAAAGTCGAGATTCCTTCTTCGATTCCGAAGGACGAGATTCGTGGCTATCTCTTCATGGAAATCGGGAGCTCAATCATCTTGCCGTTCGATGACGTGTCGTTCGACTACGAAGTGTTAGGAGAAGACGGGGTCAAGACGGACGTTATGTTGCATGCCGTTTCGATTGAATTGACGAAGTCGCTCCGTGCGTACATGAAAAAGCGTGGTCTAGCGTTGAAGAAGATTACGCCACGTTCTGTCGCGGTCGCCAATGGGGTCATACGTTTATCGGAGATTGATCCGCTTCAATCGACATTACTCTGGCATATCACGCCGTTTTCACATCAATTGCTCGTCCTTGAGGAAGGGCAGATCCGTTTCATCCGCTCGATTGAACTGGACCTCCCGTACCAAGTCGGGACGAAAGATGGTGTCGTGACCTATACATATGATGGGACCGGTGAGATGAAGGCTAATCAGTTGGATGACTGGTTGAACGAACTCGCTCGCTTCCTCGATTTCTATCGTTACTCGCTGCGGACGGATGGTCGGGCCATCGATGAGTTATACGTCTCTGGAACTGTTCCGGAAGTCGATGATCTTGTCCGTATGATTCAGGCTGAGTCCCTTGTCTCGGTGACGCGTGTCGAGCAACCGCTCGCCATCGCTCACGGGACACCGCTATCGCATCAAATGTTGCCACTCCTTGGGATGGCGACGCTTCAGCGCGATCGGGACACGAACTTCATCAATTCGACGGACGTGACACTCCGTTGGCCGATCGTGACAGGTCTCGTCGCCCTTCTTCTCGGAGGAGGGGCGGCCGGATACTTGTACTATGAGGTCGACCAACTAAAAGCAGAACAGACGCGAATCGAAGAAGAGTTACAGCTCGTTCAAATTTATCAAACGGAACAAGTGAATTCGAAAGCGCAACAAGTGCTCTCGCTCGACCAAACCGTGACGGCGTTGACCGACATGGAAAAGGATGCGGTCCCAGCGCTGCGCGCGTTGACTGAGCAGTTGCCGCCTACTGGCTACGTCTTGACGTATAACTACGCGGATGGTTCCATCATGAGCGTCCGAACCCAATTCGAGACGTTAGAAGACTTGAACGCATTCCAGCGCTCGCTCATGACAGATGAGCGGTTCCTCGACGTCAAACTCCTCGGTGTGACGACGGAGTTGAAAGCGGATGTGGATGCAGAAGAAGAGGAAAACTCATTAGAAGAAGATCCGCTCCCACGCTATATCGGAGAGTTTACGTTCATGTTCCAAGACGTGGAAGACGAGTTGACAGAGGAAGAGGACACGGATGAGGAGGTGGTGAGTCAATGAAACGTTCGACAATCTACGCGTTATTTGCGATTTGCCTCCTTGCCGCAATCGTCGCACCGGCTTACTTTGGCTATACGTATTACGTCAAACAAGGAGAGGTCGAAGCGCTTGAACGCGACCTCTCGCTCGAACAAACAAAACTGGAGTTATTGCGCCAAGAAGGAAAAGCCGTTGATGTAGCGGACTCTCAGACTCTTCAGACACGGGTTCCAACAGTTCCTGCCCTCGACACGGTCGTTGAGGCGTTGTCGCAGGCAAGTCTTCTTGCGGGTGTCAATGTGACAAGTATCGCATTTGCGGATGGCGTTGTGGCTGAGTCAGAAGTACCGGAAACGGTCGAGCCGTTCAATCCGGCTGATGTGAGTGCGACGAATGAACCGGCTGAACCAACGGACGTTGCACCTGTCAACGCTTCAACGGTCCGTTCAACGGTCAACTTGCAAGCAGAGACGTATGAAGCGCTCGTCTCCTTCTTGGAGTCGATCGAGTCGATGAATCGGATTCACGTGTTACGGACGGTTCAATTTACCGGACCTGCCGAGACGGGACCGAATACGGTCGAAGAAGTGCAGTCCCTCGAGTTTACAGTCGAGCTCGATGCCTTCTATCGTCCGGACCTCGACCAACTCGTTCCAGACCGATACATTCCGGAACCGGCGTTTGAGCAAAAGGATATCCCGGTATACGACTATACGACACCATAAGTCGGCACGTCCCTTCGCAATTGAAGGGACGTGTTTTTCGTCGCGGGTAATTGTGTTTAGGAGGCACGTTGCCTACAATCAACAGTGAAGACCGAAACGGGAAGGAACGCCGTTTTGGAAGAAGAGAAGGAGTCGATACAATGAATTCAACACAGAAGCGTGTCATTCTCGCCTCGATGTCACCGCGACGTACCGAGCTATTGACGAAAGCTGGAATCAAGCATGAGGTCATCCCATCGACCGTGACGGAAGGGACAGACGGTCGGGAGACACCGAGTGATTATGTCGCTCGTCTGGCCCGGGAGAAAGCGATGGATGTGGCAAGGCAACACCGTGATGCCATCGTCATCGGCGCGGACACGGTCGTCGTCTTGAATGGGGTCATCTTAGAGAAACCGACAGACCGGGAGGATGCGAAACGGATGCTTGAACGATTATCCGGTTCGACCCATGAAGTGCTGACGGGTGTGAGTATCATCGGTGTGACCCAAGATTTGTTCGTCACGTCGACGCGTGTGACGTTCGCTGAGATTCCTGAAACCTGGCTAGCGGATTATCTAGATTCGACAGAACCCTACGATAAGGCGGGTGCGTATGGGATTCAAGGATCGGGTGGTCTCTTCGTCGAAGGAATCGAAGGGGATTTTTATAATGTCGTTGGATTGCCGATTCATCCGCTCGTCAAGACGCTCGACCGGCATGGGGTGACGCCTCGCTTCCTGTGAACTTGAAAGTAGGTGAAGGAATGACCATGGTGCTTGACCGTAGTGTAGAGACCGCCATCGCCAGATTGCTTCAAATCGGAGGACGGGGACCTGACCCGATGGAGACGGCTCGTCGTATCTCGGACGTCTACCCGACGTTACGGGCGTTGTCACAAGCGTCCGTCCACGACTTATGCAAAATCGAAGGGATGACGAAGAAGAAGGCAGAGCAACTCCTCGCCGCATTCACAATCGGGATTCGATACGTCGAGGAACCGAAAGCGAGTATGCCGACGATTCGTTCGCCGCAAGACGCCTATGAGTTGTTGCGAGATGAATTGAGATTGTTGAATCAGGAGCATTTCGTCTGTTTGTATTTGAATACGAAGAACCAACTGATTGCGCGGAAGACGCTCTTCGTCGGAGGGCTCAACTCGTCAATCGTCCACCCACGCGATGTGTTTCGTGAGGCGCTCAAGTTGTCGGCGGCGTGCTTTATCGCCGTGCACAATCATCCGAGCGGGGACGCGACCCCAAGTCGGGAAGACATCGAGGTGTCTGAACGGTTGGTCGAGGCGGGCAATATCGTCGGCATCGCCTGTCTCGACCACGTCATCATCGGGGAAGACCATTACGTCAGCATGAAGCAGCGGGGATATATGAATGGGTAAGAAGTAGAGAGCAGGCATCGTGATGTCTGCTTTTTAATTTGTACGGTTTACAATTTGTTTTCCCCGAAGTTGCTGTTTTGTAGTTGTGCAAAATCTGTTTTGGTCAAAATTCATTCTTGAGCACCTTTTAGACTTCATCGTTCAATTTTATATCCACCATAATGAATTATGTTTTTGAAATTAGTCTAGGAAAGATGAAATCTGCCAATTATATGATCTTCGCAGCTTGAAGGACGTATATTACACATACATCAGTAGTTGATGGAAGCTGTAACACTCTTTCACCTTATGTGCTATTAGTTTTACGGACTAAATTTACAATAGAACAGAAGACTTAAACTCATATTCGGCGTTTAGTAGTCATAATTTGAATCGAAATCTCCATCTCGTAAATCACTCGCTTAGACATAGTCGAGTTATCGACCCAAATGAACAAATCTGATTGTTGAGAGACTGTTTTGTAAGACAAGATAGAAACTCTGATTACGGGGGAAATGAAGACGTGTTTTTATCGGAAGATTATTTGTACTACAGTGAGGAAGGTTATATAGCTTTCTCAGACTATCCAACACTGTCTGCTGAATATCAGGATGGCGGCTTTGCGCCTCGAGCAGTAGCTATTCACATTATCTATTTTGACAATGAAGACAAACTTAGAATAAAGCATTTTGTCTCAGACGCGAATAATGATATTTCTAACCCAGCAGGTAAGTTCTCAGTGGCCATACATAAATTAGTTCTTTGGGAAAGAGGATTAGAGAATAAAAACCAGTCATCAGGGCTAAACAACTTTATTGAACTATATAACGCATCTAGATATTCAGGATTTGGTATAGTCAAGAAGCTATCGAGCATGCATCATTTAGAGATTATGAACAGATATTTATCAGAAAGAGCATAAATTGATTGTAATAACCACCTCAAAGAACCGCCGCAAACAGTTGGACCAGTATGTTCAATCTCAAAGGTAGTTCAGCGGGTGGTTTTTGTTTGAACTTATTTAATAATTATAAAGATGATTCAGTTCATTAGCCTTAAGAAATTTATGACAAGGATAGAATAGCCCCGTAATAAGAATTGACAGGTTGAAAAAAATGGTAATGACAATTATGGTATAAAAATAACACGCTTTTACTCGTGAGAAATGAGGAAGATGGAGTCTTTTCTAAGATTAGGTTTATCGATGCTCGTATCGAATGAGATCATATCGAATTTCTTGAATGATTCACCATCTTAAATATGTCTTTTATAGATTTTTTTGATTTTTAGTTGACGTTTTATATGTAAAAATATGACTATTAATTAGCGGTATCTATTCGAACTGCAATATATTAATTTAGAAAAATGGTATGATTTAGTTTGAAGGTGAAAAGGAGTCTGTTCATGAAAAAAATATTTTATATTTTTCTTTTAACTGTGATGGCTTTGTCTGGGTGTACATCTCAGCCTTCATCGGAAGTGAAACCTACAGTTTATGAAGGTAGAAACTTAGTTATTGGTGTTATAGGAAGTAATCCAGAGATTAAAGAAGAGAATGTTGAATTTACTGCTATATCTTTCGAAGAACTTGAAGATACTAAATCAACCTCAGAGAGTTTTGACGCAATATTTATTATGCATGATTATTTAAAGCAGGCTGATGAAGAAAAATATTTGGATGTATATAGAAAATTGTCGGTACCAACATTTTTTGTACAATCTACTAAAGGATATTTACCTTTTGTTTTAGAAGACTTATCGTATGAAGATGCTCCTGATATATATGATTCGTATATTGCAGGATATTTGCAAAAGTCGCAAGATGGACATCTGTATTGGGGATTTGATCTTATTGATGGTGTAGAGAATGAAAGTAATGTCAATGAAATGTATACGAGAGTTTTTAAGACCATCGAAAATCTTGAGAAATGAATTTAATATATCTATTTTAGTTGATATATATGTGCGAGGCTGTTCATTTAGGCCATTCGCTCTAAGGTTTATCTCGCGTTCCTCTTTCCTTCACTAATTTAAATAAAAAAGTGAGGAAGTAGACAGTTAGACACTAAATAGTATAGTTAGGCGACCTTTCTAACCTGAGTCCATGTTTCCAGCGGGCTCAGGTTTTTATATAGGAACATTTGCTACTTGTAAGGTGTTAATCATTTAAGAAGGTAAAAACTGATAAGTTGTAGGGAGGAGTATAGTTGTCAAAAAAACATAAGATTAATTTTGTAGGATGGATATTTTTAATGTTCCTGACTCTAAGTAAAGAATTTTATCCTGATTAGTCTTCAATAATAACAACTGGACTTGGCGGTCTAATTTCCATGATTATTGGTTTGTCATTAGTTTTTTATGGAATTAATGATAAACACAAAGATTGTAAAGTCGACAGTTGAATTAATCTTCTCAACGACAAAACCACCTGTTATAGGTGGTTTTGTTTGCTAGATTCTAACAATATTTACTTACTCTTATTAGAATTTAGCATATTCGAACTTGAGTATCTCCATCTTAGTGAGGCGCGAGACCGAGTCGGGAAGACGTCGAAGTGTTTCAGAAATTTATAGAAAAAGGAAATATCATCGGCATCGCAATGTCTGCTTTTTTAATTGATTTCATTCACATTTTCATAGAAGTCTAGAATACAATGGATAGAAAAAACTGATGGACTAAGGTGATACATGTTCTTCTCTGTTCTCGTCCGTGTAAGATTCTAGAGCTATGGAGCCGTTCGATACTCGGTAGTAATAATAGGTGTTAGGGTCATTCATTAATTTGACACTTACTAAGTAATTTTTATCTTTTGGAAGGTTTGCATTAAACGCGGTAACACTCACGATTTCATTTTTAGGGACTTGCTTATCTTCCACTAAATGTTCGTACACCATTTCTTCTAACTGTTCCTTCTTCGAATCAACATAGAGGAACCACCCTCCAATGATTATGATGACAAATATAGTTAAAGTCGTGTAAATTCTCTTTTTCACTATAAATCCTCCTTCGTAAAAAGTGTTAATCATCATTATTAGCGATTCTTTATTGCTCAGGGTTATTCATCTACAGTTAAGTTTCAAATAGACTAAAAACAAGTCAGTCATCTTCCTTCACTATTCAATTGTACTGATTTCGGATAATGCGTATAACCTCATTAAATTTTGGATATAGTTGGAAAATGATGAATGGAAGTGTAGAATTTGAAGAGCGTAGAAATAATGATGCATAAGTTTGTACATAGGAGGTTACCGAATGTCGCGAATCACGATATGGAATGTGATCGGATGGGGATTTCTTCTTTTCTTAGCAGTCAGTAAATCCTTTTTTAGTGAGCAATTGTCCTTGATCACGACTGGTCTAGGCGGATTGATTTGTTTGATGTTGAGTTTGTGGATGATCTATTCCGGAGAAGAAGAGTCATCACAACATCCGAATGAAAGATCTGAATGAACAGTGCTATTTAAACTGTCTTTTGGCCAAAGAGTAGATGATGAATCAAATTGAGAAGAGCGGTGTACGCATATGAATGTACTGTCGGAAAACGAATTAAAAGAAGCCCTTCAGATGATGAAAGATGGGGATTTGACGTATTACGAAAAAAACAAAGAAGCCATTCTCACCAGCATGGTTCAGCATATCGGGTCACCGGACGGCGAACTCCGTGATCGACTCATATACACGATGTTCTTTCGCTTCATCATCGAACAAAAAGACATCGATTTCGACAAGATGAGTGAACTCCTTGAGACGTCCTTGCATGCTCTTTTGTTTCATAGAATTGAGGAAACGCAGTCGGACGCTGTCTTCACGAGAGCTTTCACGACTCTATTGATGGCTTTGATTCTGCATCGAGACGTTGAAGAGGACTTTTTGACAGAAGACCAATTCCGGAAGGCAGCAGAAGGTTTGATTCGATATCTTCAGCTCGAGAGAGATACAAGAGGTTATGTGAATGGCAAGGGATGGGCCCATTCGATTGCCCACGCGGCAGATGCGGTGGACGCACTGATCGCAAATCCGAAACTGGATCCAGCATCATTTCCACAACTCTTCGATGTCATTATCATTCAAATCATGCGTAACGACGTATTGGCGCATAATGAAGACGAACGTCTCATCAATCCACTCCTACGTTTACTCGAACGAGGGATGGATTCTGAAGTCATTCATCGCCATGTAGAACAGCTTCCACACCTCTTGGAGAAACGTAAGCAACATCTTGGCGAGGAAAAATATTGGTACGTCGTCCACAACGTCAAAACATTCTTGAAGAGTCTTTATGTGCGTTTTAATGAAGAGCATCGTCATGACGTGTTACAACAATCTATTCTCGCCACACTGAAAAAGTTGTGATGTGATCAATTAAAGTAGTTTTCTCTAATCGAATCAAGATGTTGATTAGAAAACAAATGAGGTGTTTTTATGGAAAAAATAATTTGGATACTGATGGTCGGATTATCGCTTTTTGTGAGTTATATACATCTAGAACCAACCATCTTCTCTATCGTTGTGTTCATCCTGTTTTTATTTGTGAGCACAGCGCTATTTATGCGGTTCGATCAGGACCACTGGCTCGACCGCGTCTCGCCGCTCGTCGGTGTTGGCGTAGGAGTTCTATCGCTCATCGCTTATCTCGGTATGATCGTGCTCTCTTTCAATGAACTCAATCAACTCGGCATCTGGACGGTACTCGTCCGCCTCCTGCTCATGTACATTGGGATCTACCTTTTCGTCGTGACGACATCGAGCTTTTTGGCAGGAGCGACCCGACTCAAGCCATCCCGCTTCTTTCGACCGGTGTTGATTTTCTCGGTATTCTTTTACGGAGCGATGTTACTGCTTCCGCTCCAACCGGGATTGTAACCGCTCTCTCCTTAGGCAGACGCTCACTTGCGTCTGCTTTTTTGATTTGCCTTTTTGCCGAAAAGAAGGCAAACTAATAGACGGTGAGACAGGACTGAGATGCGGTTATTGTAAATAACCTGTAATCGAATGAACGTTTTCAAACATGATTTTTCCGTTATAATAAAAAATAGTGTAATGAAGAGAGGAGCAACACCTATGTTTCGTAGTTTTAACCGAGAGATCGGAATCGACCTTGGAACGGCTAACACGCTCGTTTATGTAAAGGGTCAAGGAATTGTTGTTCGTGAACCGTCCGTCGTGGCGTTCCGCACAGATACAGGTAGAATTGAGGCCGTTGGGAACCAGGCCAAAGATATGATTGGACGTACTCCGGGGAACGTCTCTGCACGTCGTCCGATGAAAGACGGCGTCATCGCTGACTTCGAAACGACAGCGACGATGATCAAATACTTCATGGAGCAAGCTCAAAAATCAAAAGGCGGTTTGTTCTCATCGAAGACGAACGTCATGATTTGTGTCCCAAGCGGTATCACGTCTGTTGAAAAACGTGCCGTGGAAGACGCTGCGAAACAAGCAGGCGCTCGTGAAGCATACACAATCGAAGAACCGTTCGCGGCAGCAATCGGAGCAGGCCTCCCAGTTTGGGAACCGACTGGCTCGATGGTCGTCGATATCGGTGGCGGTACGACCGAAGTCGCAGTGATCTCACTCGGCGGCATCGTGACAAGCCAATCGATTCGTGTCGGTGGTGACGAAATGGATGATGCCATTATTCGTTACATCAAGAACAAGTACAACCTCATGATCGGGGAGCGTACATCTGAGACGCTCAAAATGGAAGTCGGTTCGGCGCGCATCGATGCATCGAACGAAGCGGAGAAGATGGAAATCCGTGGTCGCGACCTCGTAACAGGACTTCCAAAACAAATCGAAGTCACGTCTGCAGAAGTGTGTGAAGCTCTTTCTGATACAGTCGAAGCGATTTTAGCAGGGGTCAAGCAAACGCTTGAGCAAACTCCTCCAGAACTTGCGGCTGACGTTATGGACCGCGGAATCGTCTTGACTGGCGGCGGCGCCCTCCTCAAAAACTTGGACGACGTGATCTCAGACGAGACACACATCCCGACACTCGTTGCGGATGAGCCACTCGACTGCGTAGCGGTCGGGACTGGAAAATCTCTTGAAATGATGGACGTCCTCCGTTCGAAATCAGGCATCTCGTCACGTCGATGAGAGGTGAGACACGATGAGCCGATTCGTACGTAATAAAAAGCTCATCATCACGCTAATTGTACTGATCTTGTTTTTCGTCATTTTAGGTGTTTCGATTCGAGGACGATCGGAATCAGCCTGGTACCAAGATGTCACGCGTGATGTGGTCGGCACGTTCCAGCGAGTGTTCGCGGTACCAATCGGGTGGATGGACTCAACAGTCTCGTCCATCTCAGATGTCCGCGATATCTACGAAGAGAACCGCCAGCTGAAAGAACATTTGGCGAAGTACGCCGAGGTATCGGTTGAAGCGGATGATTTGCGCCGTGAGAATGAGGAGCTTCGAAAGATGGTCGAAGCAAGAGACGAGTCGTTACGTGACTTCGACCTCATTCCGGCGGAGGTCATCGGTCGGACACCGAACGATTGGCAACGCTACGTCACCATCAACGTCGGTTCAGAACGCGGCGTTGAAAAGGGCATGGCCGTGACCGCAGCGAGCGGGATGGTCGGTCGTGTCATTCAGACGAGTGCTTATACGTCGCAAGTTCAACTGCTCAGCGACAACAACCGGACGAACAACGTCTCGGCTGTGGTCAAAGATGCGGACGGCAAACCGACGTATGGGACGGTAGACGGATTCGACACGGAGACGAATGAATTGTTCTTCACGAAAGTATCGAATAGCGTCAAGCTGAAAGAAGGAGAAATCGTATCGACGTCCGGACTCGGTGGACGTTATCCGGCCGGACTCGTCATCGGTACGATCGAATCGATCGAGACGGATGAATATGGCGTCTCACAAGTCGCCCGGATTAAACCGGAGGCTGACTTCAATGAGTTCTCACAAATGTACGTGATTGATCGGACACTAGACGAACCGTTTTTAACGGGTCCCGAGGAAGGAGGAGCAGCGGGTGAGTAACATGAAAGTGTTCATCGCCCTGTTCCTCCTTTTTCTTATTGAAGGAACATGGGCATCGATTTTTTCTTGGCACTACGCCACGCCGTTTCTTTTGTTGACGCTGATCGGGTTGATGTTTGTCAGTCTGTACGGTCGATGGGAGACGGCACTCGGGTTTGGGCTTGTATTCGGACTGCTGTATGATATCGTCTACACCGACCTGATTGGAATCTATGTATTTACTTTTTCACTCATTCCTCTCTTAGCCAGCTTCGTGTTAAAATATATAGGTGAGAACTTCTTCTCCGTCACCATTACGTTCACGTTTATGATTCTCGTTTTCACCTTTGCGATTTACGGGATCATGGCGGCGATTGGTGGGACGTTGATGACGATTCAAACACTATTGGTTGAACAGATTCCAGGGACGATGCTCGTCAATGCCATCGCCATCGTGATTCTTTATTATCCGATGACGCGTTATGTGACGACACGCCCTGTTGCGAAAAGAGGGTAGCCATGATGGAGCGTAAACGACACATTACGATTAAAGGACATCGCAACGGCATTGCCATTCACTTCAATCCGAAGAGTGGCATCGACGAGGTGCTTACGGACTTAGAAGCGACATTACAAGAAATGGAGCCGCCGTCCGGAAAGATTGCCCTGAAGTTGCACGCGGGTACTCGTTATATTGACGAGGAGCTGTCACGTCAAATTCGTGAGGTCGTCGCTCGTCATGGCGTTTTTTATATTGAAGACTTGTCGAGCGATGTCATGTTGACAGAAGAAGCGAAAGCGACGTACGGCAGAAAGACATTCCACTATCACAGCGGGACGATTCGGAGTGGGCAAGTCTTGACGTTTGACGGTTCGGTGCTCGTGATCGGGGATATCAATCCCGGGTCAGAGGTCCGGGCGACAGGAAGTATTTATTGTTTAGGGACGATACGAGGAAATGTACGCGCCGGTGTCGAAGGATGGGAAGAAGCGGTCATCACCGCGAGCCTGCTCCATCCGAAGTTTTTAGCAATCGGCGAACATGTACTCACAGCCGATGACGAGGAAGAACTTCCTGAGATTGAGATGGGTTGTGCGTATCAGACGAGTGATGGGATTGAGATGACACGTCTCCGCCACGTCATGACAGGTCTGAAAGACGCATATGCAATGGAATTACAGAGAGGGTGAGTGGAATGGAGCAAGTAGTGGAGCCTGTACATACAGAAAAAGAAGTTAAAAACGGCAGAGCCATCGTCGTGACATCAGGAAAAGGGGGCGTCGGGAAGACAACGACGACCGCCAACATCGGGACGGGGCTCGCCTTGTCTGGACACTCGGTCTGTCTCGTCGATACAGATATCGGATTGCGTAACCTCGATATCATTCTCGGTCTCGACAACCGGAGCATTTATAACCTTGTCGATGTCATCACGGGTCAATGTAAGTTGAATCAGGCGCTCGTCCGCGATAAACGCTTCGAGGAGATGTATTTACTCCCGGCCGCACAGTCGAAAGACAAGACGTCAGTGAATCCTGAACAAGTGAAGGAAATCGTTGACCAGTTGAAGACGGAATACGATTTCGTCTTGATTGACTGTCCTGCTGGAATCGAGCAAGGGTTCATGAACGCGATTGCCGGTGCGGATGAGGCGATTGTCGTCACGACACCTGAAAAGGCGGCGGTTCAAGATGCAGACCGAATCATCGGGATGCTCGAACAAGCGGAACATATCGATGCGCCTAAACTGATTGTCAACCGAGTCAAGAATCATCTCGTCGAATCGGGCGACATGCTCGACATCGATGACATCATGCGCATCCTGTCGATCGACTTACTCGGTGTCGTCATCGACGATGAGGAAGTCATCGCAGCCGCGAACCGCGGTGTCCCGGTCACGATGAATCCGGATAACTATGCCGGGCAGGCGTACCGGAACATCACGCGCCGTATTCTTGGCGAATCGGTCCCGCTCATGTCGATTCAGACGGAGACGGCACCGGTCGGCTTCTGGGCACGACTCATGATGAAATTTGGAATGAAAAAAGCGTAAAGGCAACGGAAGTTGCCTTTTTCTGTCGAAAGGAGTGATGCAGATGAAGCTAATCTACGAACGAACACCTTCCATCGAACGGGCGATGCTCGTGGACGGCGAACGATTACTCGAAGTCGAGGAACGGTTTGTCGACCAACTGTCTGTCGGGACCATCGTCGAAGCCGCAATTGAAAGGATCCACCCGTCACTCGGGGCAGCCTTTTTGACGGATGGGGAGACGACATACTTTCTCCCGATCGCAGAGACGCTCCGTGCGCTCGCCTCGTATCCGGAAGTGCCCGCCATCGGGCAAGCGGCAGTCGTCGGAGAAAAGCGACTCGTCCAAGTGACAAAAGAAGGAATCAACGGCAAGCATCATAAAGTGACAGAGAACATTCGATTCGGTGGGCGATATCTTGTGTATTTCCCATTTGGACGTCGTCAACTGTTCAGCCGGAAACTCGACCTCGTCACGCAGGACCGCCTCTCAAAGGCGCTCGACTTAACGGAAGAGGAAGGGGTCTTATTTCGGACGGAAGCCGGACAAGTGGCCCCGGAAGCGTTACAGGAAGAACTGAATCGATTGCGTAACCGTTCGACCATAGTGATCGAGCAAAGGTTCGGGCAAGACGAGCTACTATGCGAACAATTCGTGAGACGTCATGCAGTCGAGTCCGTGCTGTTGAATGACAAAGAAGGGCAAACGCGACTCGAACGATTGGATGTCCCGGTGAAACGTCATATCGGAAAAGGGCGGATGCCTGAAGCGAAACGTCTCGATGGAGCCATCGAGAAACTGGAGAGTCGTGCCGTCTGGTTGGATGGTGGGGCGTTCGTCTTGATCGAACAAGTCGAGACGATGACCGTCATCGACGTGAATAGTGGCAAAAATGTCGCCGTCAAAGACAAGGGGCGTGCGGCCGATACCATCAATGAAGCCGCGCTCTATTCGATCATGGAGCAGTTGCGTCTGCGAAATATCGGCGGCATGGTCATCATCGATTTCTTACGTGGTTCAAAGGAAGGGCAGACCCGTCTCCTTAAAAAGATGAAAGAACTCGGGGCGCGTGACCCACGACGTGTCGAAGTGTACGGCTTCACACGGATGGGGCTGTTCGAGCTGTCGCGGGAACGGACCGGGCGCTCGATTCAAGACCGGATGTTTCATGCCGGTAAGCCTTCAAAATTGGCCATCTTCTCACAGTTTGAACGGTCGCTCCTTGATTTGAATGATCAATACGAAGCGGTCGTGCTCTCACTCCCTAATAAGTGGCATGACGCTTCTTGGCACGGATTTGACATTGAGGTGCACCTCGTCGAAGGGGAGCCGGAGTTCGTCTTTTATGGGACGTCCGAAGAATGTCAGAATTTCTTATCTCGTCGTTGACAATGATTAATTGAGAATGGTATTATCTATAACGTTAGTTCGTTTGGAAGCACCCAAATGGCTACAACCGCACAGAACGGGTTTTTAAAGGTTTTTGCCCTGCCCAGGATGGCGAGTCTGAGTTTAACAAGGAGGTGCACGTATATGTACGCAATCATCAAAACAGGTGGTAAGCAAATCAAAGTTGAAGCAGGTCAAGAGATCTACATCGAAAAACTCGATGCTGATGTCGAAGGTACTGTAGAATTCGGTGAGGTTCTTTTCGTTGGTGGTGACGATGTTAAAGTCGGCGCTCCACTCGTAGAAGGCGCTAAAGTTGTCGGTACTGTGGTAAAACACGGCCGCGCTAAGAAGATCACTGTCTTCAAAATGAAAGCTAAGAAAAACTACCGTCGTAAGCAAGGTCACCGTCAGCCTTACACGAAAGTTCGCATCGAGAAAATCGAAGCGTAAGCTATGATTCGGGTCAAGGTAAGACGAGACGAGGCGAAGTCGATTCGCTCCGTCGAAGTGACTGGTCATGCCAATTTTGCAGAACCTGGTTCTGACTTGGTGTGCGCCGGTGTTTCAGCCATCATCTTTGGTGCCTATAACGCCGTCGAAACGCTTGCGGGTCAATCGCTTCTTGTAGAAATGGCAGATCAAACAGAGGGTGGTTACTTTTATGTCGAGACGTATCCTGACTTATCACCGCAGGATATGGAACGCACCCAACTGTTATTAGAAGGGATGCTCGTGCAGTTAGACACGATCGCCCAAAGCTACGGTGAATATATCCAAATTGAACAATAGGAGGTGGACCTCATGTTACAATTGAACCTTCAGTTCTTCGCTTCGAAAAAGGGAGTTGGTTCGACTAAAAACGGTCGTGACTCAATTTCGAAACGTCTCGGTGCAAAACGCGCTGACGGACAAACAGTTTCAGCTGGATCAATCCTTTACCGCCAACGCGGTACAAAGATTCACCCAGGTGAAAACGTTGGCCGTGGTGGCGACGACACTTTGTTTGCGAAAGTTGACGGCGTAGTACGCTATGAGCGTCTTGGTCGCGACAAGAAACAAGTGAGCGTTTACCCAGTCGCGTAAGTTGAACGACGCAGAAGACTCTAGCCACTTATTTGGTTAGAGTCTTTTTTTCTAGGAGAGGATCAAATGGATTCAGAACAGACACTCGAGCTCTTATCGACCGTCCGTCACGAATGGATGAATCGGCTTCAATTGATCTCGCTCTATGTGGCTCTCGATCCGACTAAGCTCGAGGAACTTTACGAACGCTATCGGAAACAGGCCGACGAAGAGAGTGCGCTCGTTCGTTTGAACGTGCCACAGACGAGCCTAGTCGTGATTCAAGCGAATTGGGAGGGACGGATGACGTATACGATTTCAACCGACCAACTCGCCATCGATGACGCGCGAGTGGCAGAGATGCTTGTCCGCTTGTTAGACAACACGGATGGGCCGATTCATGTGACGTTCACGGACGGACTGATGGTTCGCGTCACGGGCGCTGTCCCGGACGATGTGAAGGCATCAGCCGATGTGTACGAACAGAACGTAGATACCACTACGTTTCACATAAAGGAGGGGAAATAAATGTTTGTCGATCAGGTTAATATTTTTGTAAAAGCTGGAGACGGCGGAAAAGGGATGGTCGCTTTCCGTCGCGAGAAATACGTTCCAGACGGTGGTCCTGCAGGTGGTGACGGTGGTCACGGTGGGGACGTCATCTTTGAAGTAGAGGAAGGATTGCGGACGCTCGTTGATTTCCGCTATTCGAAGAAGTTTATCGCCCACGATGGCGAAAAAGGGATGTCAAAAGGGATGCACGGACGTAAAGCGAAACCGCTCATCGTCAAAGTCCCACCTGGCACGATCGTGTTCGATGCCGAGACGGATACCGTCATCGCAGACTTGACCGAGCACGGCCAACAAGCGACGATCGCCAAAGGCGGTCGTGGTGGTCGCGGGAACTGTCGTTTTGCGACGCCTGCCAACCCGGCTCCGGAAATTGCGGAGAACGGGGAACCAGGTCAAGAACGTGAGTTGCGTCTCGAGTTGAAACTCCTCGCAGACGTCGGTCTCGTCGGATTCCCGTCTGTCGGGAAGTCAACGCTTCTCTCTGTCGTCTCGTCGGCACGCCCGAAAATCGGTGCGTACCACTTCACGACGATCACACCGAACCTCGGTGTCGTCAAGACAGCGGACGACCGTAGTTTCGTCATGGCCGACCTTCCAGGTCTCATCGAAGGGGCGAGCCAAGGCGTCGGTCTCGGTCACCAGTTCCTTCGCCATATCGAACGGACGAAAGTTATCGTTCACATGATCGATATGAGTGGTATGGAAGGGCGCGACCCGTTCGAAGACTACACGACGATCAACCGTGAGCTCGAGTCGTACAACTTACGTCTCCTCGAGCGTCCACAAGTCGTCGTGGCGAACAAAATGGATATGCCGGACGCAGCGGAACATCTTGAAGAGTTCAAGAAGAAGGTAGGGGACGATGTCAAAGTCTTCCCGATCTCAGCACTCGCTCAAGACGGTCTTCGCAACTTGTTGATCGAAGTGGCGAACTTTGTCGATACGACACCAGAATTCCCACTCGATGAGCTCGAAGAGAAGACAGCGACGCCTCGTGTCGTGTATCGTTATGAGAAGGAAGAGAAAGGCTATCAAATCCACATCGATGAATACGATCGCTTCGTGATCACGGGCCCTCGTATCGAGAAGCTCTTCAAGATGACGAACTTTGACCATGATGAGTCGATCAAACGATTTGCTCGTCAAATGCGTCAAATGGGCGTCGATGACGATCTTCGTAAGTTGGGTGCCGAGGACGGTAGTGTCGTGGCAATCCTCGACTTCGAATTCGAGTTTGTGGAATAAAAAAATTATTTGTTAAGAAGAAACGGAGTGTGAAGCTAACGTGGACCCTGTGCCCTCGTCAAGTTTAATTCTATATGTAGTTCTCGTCATGTTGTCAGCGTTTTTCTCATCAGCAGAAACGGCGCTCTCGAGTGTGAACCGGGTCCGGATGATTCGGATGGCGGAAGATGGTGACAAAGCCGCGAAACGTGTCCTCAGTCTCGTCGACCGTTTTGATGATACCCTCTCGACGATTCTCGTCGGGAACAACATCGTCAACATCGGTTCGGCGACGGTGTCGACCGCCATCGCCACATCTATTTTCAGTGGGGGAACCGGTCTTCTCGTGTCAACGTTCGCGACGACGGTCATCATCTTGATTTTCGGTGAGATTTTACCGAAATCGCTCGCGAAAGAGTTTGCGGAGAAGTATTCGCTTCTCATCAGTGGAATCCTTGTGTTCCTCGTTAAAGTCCTCAAACCGGTGACGATGATTTTCACCGGCTTGAAGAAGTTGACGCTGCGGATGATCGGGATGAAAGACAAGGAGCCATCCGTCACCGAAGAAGAGTTGAAAGTGCTCGTCGATATGGGAGAAGAGGAAGGTGTGCTCGGAGAGACGGAAGCAGAGCTCGTCCATAGCGCCTTTGCCTTCAACGATATTACGGTCGATGATGTGCTGACGCCACGAATCGATATTCTGGCCGTCGACATCGACGATTCGCTCGATGAAATCAAAGACACGATTTTCAGTGGTGGACATTCGCGTTTACCGGTCTACAAAGACTCGATCGACAACGTCATCGGTGTCTTGTCGGAACGTGACTTCTTGCGTTCGATGATGAAGGATGAAGTGACGGATGTCCGTTCGCTCATCCGACCGCTCACGTACGTGTCACCGCAGACGAAATTGATTGAACTACTTCCGATTCTCCAGCAAAAACAATCTCACATGGCTGTCGTCCTCGATGAATTCGGGGGCACGGCGGGTCTCATCACGTTAGAAGACATGCTTGAAGAACTCGTCGGCGACATCTGGGATGAGCACGACGAATCCGTCATCTATCTCAGACGTCTCCGTGAAGGGGTCTATGAGTGTATGGCTGACATGAACGTTGATGAATTCGCGGAAGAGATGGGGATTGCAGAACCAGACGTCGATTCCAACACGATGGGCGGTTGGTTCGTTGAATTGCTCGGTGACATCCCGGAGAAAGGTGCACAAGTCACGTATCAAGACATGACGTTCACCGTTCTCCATGTGGAGAAACGCCGTGTCCGGAAACTGTTAGTGGAGACTGGACAATCTCAACAAGAAGACATGCAAGAAGCATAAAGAACAGGGATGATTCGCACATAGCGGATCATCCCTGTTTGCGTCATACGGATTGGCGTTCAATGCGCTCAATCAGTTCATATGGTCGTACTTTATAAATGGCGTAAGGCATGTAGGTCGGGTCGATCGCATCGAGGAAGCGCATCTGGAAATGCTCTCGTTTGATGTAGTCGCCGACGTTGCTTGCGTCAACTTTATAGAATCCAACTTCCTGTGTCTCGCCAGCCTGCGGTTTGAGGTCACCTGATACATAAGTGGCGCGAAAGGTGACACAGAGGACGCGGGACGACACGTTTTGATAAATCCCGGTGACCCCTTCTACTTTGATTTCCGCACCGGTTTCTTCGCGTACTTCACGATGGATGGCATCCACGATGGACTCATGTTCTTCCACTTGTCCGCCAGGCATTTCAAACGAATCGTTCCGATGCATATTTTTGACGAGGAGAACTTCGCCTGCTTCGTTCGTAATGTACGCCGTCACAGAAACGATGGTGCGGGGTGGCGTATAGTGACCGGTTGGCATCATGAATTCTTCACTCGACTTGATATACAAATCTTTGCCTAGTCGGGCCCGCTTCTTCATCGCTTCCCGTCGTAAGGCGCTGCCCCGATAGTCCCGTTCGACTTGCTCATAATGTTCACGGTCCCGGTATTCCCATAATGCCATGACCTCGGACTTGTCTTCGGTCACCCAGCGTCCGACGAGGCGGGCGCCATGCGACGCCTGGATCGGATAAATGTATGTATGGAAAAAGTCGGTGAATTCTTGCAGGCGTTCAGGTCGAATCGTATACGTTTTACGGCGATGGAACATGATGATTCCTCCTTTTTCGTTGTGCGGTGTCCTATATATATGACCGCGATTCGCTTACATGGTTCTTATTCGACAGATATTAGCGTTTCCCTTTCCAACAAAAAAGAATCAGCTTCAGTTAAGCTGATTCTTTCACACGTTTTGGTTGCTGACGAACATGTCGAACGACGAGGATAATCCCGACAGCAAGAGCCAAGAAGGGGATGACATCGTCCATGAAGTGGCCGATCATGCGCCAGTTGCTACCAAGCATCATCCCGACATGGATGAAGATGAATGACCAGACGGCGAAAATCAAGGTCGTCACCGACAAAAACTTACGGAACGATAGACGCATCACCCCGGCGCTCACGGCGAATAATTGACGCCAAAACAGGCTGAGACAGACGATCCATGCACCGTATTTCTCAAACCAGCGCTCGGCCCGGAGTTGCTTGTCTTGCCGAATTCGAAAATACCGATACAGTTTGAGCGCGACGGGACGCCCACCATATCGACCGATCCAGTACAGACCGATTTGGCTGAGCGTGAAGGAGACCCACGCCAGTAGGAACGTCAGGAAGAAGGGCGCGTCATGCGAGTCGACGAGGAAGCCTCCGTATGCGAGAACGAGTTCGTTCGGGATGAATTGAACCAAGATACCGATGGGAATGCTGAAGACCCCACAGACGGCGAGTAGATGCTCGAGGACGTTCAAGACGTAGCCCTCCTTTCAAATGATTTCAGGAAAGATGTTCCATCCATCAGTATAACGGACATGACTGAAAAGAAAAAGAAGAGATGTCACATATTCGTGACGTCTCTTCAATCTAATTCGGATACGAGAATCCCGAGGCGGTCCAATTCTTTCACCGCAGCATCGATTGCCTCTTTATGGTCTGATTCGAGCGTATGGATATGGAAGCCACCCGTCAACTGGGAGAGCGGGGAAGCCCCATGCGTCTTCACTCGTTCGAGGAAGGCGCGGACGTCGCGGCGACTCTTCACCATGAGTTGTCCCGTGATAGACCCGTATACAGGATGGTCGATGATGACGTCTTTGATGGTGACCCCTTCATCGACGATGGCGTTCATCTCCGTCTCCATCTCTTCTGCCGTATGACGACAGGCTACCTTTTTCGAATAGGTGGAGGGGGTGAGGTCTCCATGCAAGTAGACATACCCACGAGCGGTCGCGACGATTTGATGGCCTTTCGCTTTTAGCAACGATAGGTCTTGGACGATGACCTGACGACTGACGGATACATGTCTTGCCAGTTCAGATCCTGTGATTGGCTCATTGCTCGATTCAATCAATTGTAATAGTGTGCGACGGCGTTCTTCACCGGCTAAACGTTTGTTCATGATGTTCGACTCTCCTTGCTAAAATGACGATGGCATCGGCGAGGGCCGATGTGTCTTCGGCGGTCGTTTGCGCGCCGAAGGAAATGCGGACGAGTCCATGACAGGCGCTCGTCTCATATCCGAGTGCTTCGAGCATGCGATTTGGTCCATTTTGACCTGCTCGACATGCCGACCCAGCCGATACTTGGAACCCGAGATCGTCGAGCTCGGTCATCCACCATTGTCCGTCGCGTTGATGGGAGACGAAGGAGAAAATGGCGGGACTTTGTTCATCAAACTCGAGCCAATGGACATGCGCTGACGTCTTCTCTTTCAAGATAGCACGAAACGCCATGAAATTTCTCTGAAAACGTGTCAATTGTTCCTGACGTTCTCCGAGTGCTTTTGCAAAGGCACTGATTCCAGGAACGTCAATCGTTCCGGGACGAATCCCGTATTGATGATGCCCCGGATAGTATGGGGGAGGAATCAGACGTTCCATGTAGAGGGCGCCGACTCCTTTCGGTCCACCTACTTTGTGGGCACTGAACGAATAGGCATCGATGCCTTCGACAGAAATCGGGATTTTCCCGAGTGCCTGGATCCCGTCCACATGGAAGAGGATTTTCTTATATTTCAAGAGGCATTGGATGTGGTGGAGCGGTAACACCCAGCCTGTGTCGGAATTGACATGCTGGAGCGTGACGAGCCCGATGTCACGGTCGAGTAGGTGTGTGAATGCATCTAAATCAAACTTCCCATCCTTCAGTTTCAACCGATGAACGATTATTCCTTCCCGTTCCCACTCTTCAAGTAAGAGGGCGACCGAATCATGTTCATGCCAAGACGTGATCACCTCTTTGCCCTTCATCCGTTTACGTAAACTTGTCAGTGCGATGTAATTGCTCTCCGATCCACTCCCAGTGAATAATAATTTTCCTCGTAACATATCAAGACCGAGCGCCTGTTTGATCAAGCGTCTTGCTTCTGTCAAATAATCTTCTGCCATATAACCTTGGGTATGGAGTGATGATGGGTTCCCATAAACGTTTTTGGCCATCGCCACGTAATGGTCTAATGCTGCATGCGTCATCGGGTGTGTAGCGGCGTAGTCGAAGTAGCGGTTCATCATGGACTCCCCTTTTCTCATGTTGTCTTCTACACAAAATTATGCGAAACTAGTTTACAAGTCAACATTACATATGAAAAACAGGTGATGTACAAGTGTCTTTACACATAGAGAAAACTGACATTTTGATTATCGGAACGGGACTTGCCGCCGTCGCAACGGCTTTGCATCTATCAAAATCATTCTCCATTCTTCTCGTCTCAAAAGGTGAGATGACAGAGAGCAACTCCGATTTGGCACAAGGCGGGATTGCGAGCGCGTATCTTGAGAAATCGAGTACGGCCCATAAAGAAGACACAATGTTCGCTTCTAAAAACACATCGTGCGCTGAGCGCGTCGACATTCTCGTAGAAGAAGGGCGTCAAGCGATTGAAGAAATGGAACGATTCGGTGTCCGGTTCGATCATGAAGAGGGCGGCTATGCCCTCGGACGAGAAGGCGCACACCGATTGAATCGGATCTTTCATGTCGGTGGCGACGAGACGGGACGTCATGTCATGAGGCAATTGCGTCAGTCGATGCCTGATAACGTGAACGTATTGGAACGGGTGCTCGTGCACGATCTCATTACGAAAGACGGGAAAGTCGTCGGCGCGATGGCGTTTCGTGATGAAGTGCCCATTCGAATTGAAGCCGGCGCTGTCGTATTGGCGACAGGTGGCATCGGTGGGCTGATCAATTGGACTTCAAACGCGCGTACCGTGACCGGTGATGGTCTCGTTCTGGCAAATCGATGTGGGGCCAAGCTGACACATTTACAGCGGATCCAATTTCACCCCACCTTACTGGCGACCGAAACGCCTCACCTCGTGACCGAAGCGCTCCGGGGAGCCGGAGCGACGCTCGTTGATGACGAAGGGAATCACGTGATGGCGCATCATCCGCTCGGGAGTCTCGCGCCTCGAGATGACGTGGCACGGGTACTGACGGAACGGATGGGAACGGTCTATCTCGATACGACAAACGTGACACGTCTTCGTGAACGGTTTCCAAAACTTGCTTTGACATGTGACAAACTTAGGATTGATCCTCGCCGCATTCCAGTACGTCCAGGTCTCCATTTTCATATGGGTGGAATCGAAGTGGATGATATGGGACGGACAGGCGTTGACGGATTATATGCCGTCGGTGAAGTGGCGGATGCGGGCATACATGGAACGAATCGTTTAGCCTCGAACTCACTTTTGGAATGTTGGGTATTTGGAAAACGAGTCGCGCGGGCGGTGCGTTTGAATAGGACGGCCATGGTGACGAAGGAGACGCTGGTGTACGACATCTCACCTTTGGTGTTTCAAGCGTTCCGTGCTCAAATTGGAAGATGGTTGACGATTTCACCAAGTCTTGATGAATTGAAAGGTTTCTTACAAAATACCCAAACGTTGACCATGACGAAACACGTGACAAGACAATTAAGTGAACAAACTTTACAACTCGATGCGGCGCGTCTTCTCGCGCAAAGCATCCTCGAAATGGAGCGGTATGATGAACACGATATACCTACGCGAACAGCTACGTCAGTTCTTGATTGAAGATATCGGTTATGGGGACTTATCGAGTGCGCTGATTGATGCACAGGACGAGTCGGTCGCAACGATTGTTGCCAAAGAACAGGGCATTTTCTGTGGGAAGCCAATCGTAGAAGAGCTGGCAACTATGCAGCGGCTTGAATTGGTCTTTTGCCAAGAAGACGGGAGAGCGGTTGTCCCTGGAGACGAGCTCGTCGTCTTGAGAGGAAAGACACGCGCAATTTTAGAGACGGAGCGTGTGCTGTTGAATGTAATCCAACATGCGAGTGGAGTCGCGACGATGACAAAGCAGTGCATCGATGCGCTAGATGATGACTCGATACACGTGACCGATACACGGAAGACGACTCCGGGACTTCGGATGATTGAGAAGTACGCCGTACGTGTCGGTGGGGGATACAATCACCGTTTAAGACTCGATGACGCCGTCATGATCAAAGACAATCATATCGTCGCACTGGGTGGTGTAACGAACGCGATTCAAGTCGCGCGTGAGCGTGTCGGTCATACGACCCCGATTGAAATCGAAATCGAGTCGTTCGAACATCTGATGGAGGCGGTTCAAGCCGATCCGGACATCGTGATGCTTGATAATCGGACGCCAGATGAATTGAGGGACTGGGTCCGTCATATACCGACGCACATCAAAATTGAAGTGTCTGGTGGAATCACGCTCGACACGATTGACGATTATCGAGGCATTCGCATCGATGTCATCTCGCTCGGTCAATTGACTCATTCGGTCCGCGCGCTTGATTGCAGTTTGAATTTACAAGGAGGAATGAAAGATGCAACTACTCGGAACACTCCCACCGACGTACGCTAACCTGTCAGTGGAGGAGATGGAGACTCGGATTCAGGCGGTCAAAGATCGGCTCGGGACTCGTCTCTTTTTACCGGCCCATCATTATCAAAAAGACGAGGTCGTTCAATTCGCGGACGCGACAGGAGATTCGCTCCAGCTCGCACGACTCGCAGAACAGATGAGCGAAGCCGAATTCATCGTCTTTTGTGGTGTCCACTTCATGGCAGAGACGGCAGACATGTTGACACGGGACGACCAGATTGTCGTCTTACCTGATATGCGTGCCGGCTGTTCGATGGCAGACATGGCCGATATCGATCAGACGGAGATTGCTTGGGAAGAACTGACGGAACGATTTGGAGAGGACATCATCCCGATTACATACGTCAATTCAACAGCGGCCATCAAAGCGTTCGTTGGTCGTCACGGTGGGGCGACCGTCACATCGTCGAACGCCCATGAAATCGTCCGGTGGGCGCTTGAGGCAGGTGAACGCATCTTGTTCCTACCCGATCAGCATCTCGGGCGGAACACGGCGTTCGACCTCGGCATTCCGCTCGAGGCGATGGCTGTTTGGGATCCGCTCCGTGAAGAATTGGTCTCAGAAGGCGATGACGATCAAGTGAAAGTCATCTTATGGAAAGGACACTGTTCTGTCCATGAGAAGTTCACGGTATCGCAAATTCAGGCGTTCCGTGACCGTGAGCCGGATCGTCGCATCATCGTCCATCCGGAGTGTACGTTTGACGTCGTCCAAGCGGCAGACGAGGCGGGATCGACGTCATATATCATCGACAAGATTGATGCGAGTGCACCTGGGACGAAGTGGGCGGTCGGAACGGAGATGAACCTCGTCAACCGGTTGGCGGCAACGTACCCACATCTTGATATCGTCTCGTTGAACCCATTCATGTGTCCGTGCCTCACGATGAATCGAATCGACATGCCACATCTTCTCTGGGCGCTCGAGTCACTCGAGACGGACCCGGTGAACGTCATTCGCGTCGATCATGAGACGACAGAGTGGTCGAAACGTGCACTTGAACGAATGCTTGCACGGTAATCGCTTCAGGACAGGTAAACGCCTGTCCTTTTTTCGTGTCGCCCATTATGGTACAATAAATGCAGTTTTTCCGACCAAAAAGGAGAGTACATCGTGATTGAATTCGTAAAAGGACCCGTCGCCTATGTGTGTGCGGAATATATAACGTTAGATGTCTCGGGCGTCGGCTACAAAGTACATGTGCCTAACCCGTTTTTTTATCGTGAACAAGACGAACATGTAATCGTGTTTACGCATCATTATGTGCGTGAAGACCAACAGACGTTATACGGTTTCCGGTCACGTCGTGAGCGTGAGCTGTTCAATAAACTCCTCAGCGTGAGCGGGATCGGACCAAAGGGTGCGCTTGCCATCGTCGCGTCCGGCGATATCGACGCGTTGATCGATGCGATTGAAACTGAGAACGAGAAGTATTTGACGAAGTTCCCGGGAGTCGGCAAGAAGACGGCCAAACAGATGGCGCTCGACTTGAAAGGGAAGTTATCCGAGCTCGCACCGGATTATGTGCCGAACGAAGGGTTGTTTGCCCAAGGTGCATCTGAACTCGATGAGGCGTGTGAGGCGCTCGTCGCGCTCGGCTACTCTGAACGGGAAATCCTAAAAGTCCGCAAAGCATTGAGCGGAGAAATATTGACGACCGACGCGTACATAAAACGCGCGCTACAGCTGTTACTGAAATAAGGAGGAAGCTATGGACGAACGATTGTTGTCACAATCTCATCAGCAATATGAAGACTCTGAAGAGTGGAGCTTACGTCCGCAGCGCTTCGAGCAATATATCGGGCAAGAAAAGGCGAAAGGCAATTTGTCGGTCTTCATTCAGGCCGCTAAACTTCGTAGTGAGACGCTCGACCACGTGCTCTTATACGGTCCCCCGGGACTCGGGAAGACGACGCTCGCCCAAATCATCGCCAACGAGATGGGCGTCGGAATTAAGACGACAGCAGGACCGGCAATTGAACGACCGGGTGATTTGGCCGCAATCCTTTCGACACTCGAGCCGGGAGACGTCTTGTTCATCGACGAGATTCATCGTTTGAGCCGGACGATTGAAGAGATCCTCTATCCGGCGATGGAAGATTACTGTCTCGACATCGTCTATGGGCAAGGGGAGATGGCTCGTAGCGTCCGCATCGACCTACCACCGTTTACGCTTGTCGGGGCGACGACACGGGCCGGGATGTTGTCGGCGCCTTTACGTGACCGTTTCGGCGTCACGTTGAAGCTCGAATATTACGAAACACATGAGTTAGCGGCCATCGTCAGCCGGACGGCCCAGTTGTTCCGTCTCTCGATTTCACCGGAGGCGAGCGGTGCGATTGCGAAACGCTCACGAGGGACGCCACGAGTTGCAAACCGTCTCTTGCGTCGTGTCCGTGATTTCGCACAAGTGGCTGGTACGAAAGAAATCGATCCAGTGCTCGCATCTGATGCGCTCGACCGGCTACACGTCGATGCGCTCGGACTCGATGAAGTCGATCATCGGTTACTGAGAGCCATGGTGGAGCGGTTCGGAGGTGGACCGGTCGGGCTTGAGACGCTCGCTGCGACCATCGGTGAGGACGCTCAGACGATTGAGGATGTCTACGAGCCCTATTTATTGCAACAAGGATTCTTGCAGCGCACGCCGCGAGGACGGATGATCACACAGTTTGCCAAGTCGCATTTTGGTTATGAAGAGGAAGAGGAGTAAGGTATGCAAGACATTCAATTGAACGTAAACGATTATGATTTTGAATTGCCAGAAGAGTTGATTGCGCAAGTCCCATTGCTTGATCGGACAAGCTCACGCTTGCTCGTATTAGACCGCGAGACAGGGGACATCGAGCATCGCCATTTTCGTGACGTGCTCGATTATTTGAACGAGGGGGATGCGCTCGTCGTCAACGATTCGCGCGTCTTACCGGCACGCCTTTTTGGGGCAAAGCAAGAAACAGGCGGGAAAGTCGAACTGCTCTTGTTGAAGCAGACGGAAGATGATGTATGGGAAGCACTCGTCAAACCGGCGAAAAAAGTTCGTGTCGGCTCCATCGTTGAGTTCGGGGACGGCCTTCTCCGCGCAGAATGCGTCGAGGAGCTCCCAGAAGGTGGACGTCGTTTCAAGTTTGACTACGACGGCATCTTCTATGAGATTTTAGACGAGCTTGGAACGATGCCGCTCCCGCCGTATATTCGCGAACAACTCGATGACCAAGACCGTTATCAGACGGTCTATGCCCGTGAACGAGGCAGTGCGGCCGCTCCGACAGCCGGTCTTCATTTCACTGAGGAACTGCTTGAAGCGGCCAAAGCGAAAGGTGTCCGGTTGATCCCGCTCACACTTCACGTCGGCCTCGGGACGTTCCGTCCGGTGACGGCTGATTCTATCGAGGAACATACGATGCATAGTGAATATTTCGAGTTGTCGGCTGAATCGGCAGCTGCGCTTCGAGAGATTCGAGCGAATGGCGGTCGCATCTTTGCGGTCGGGACGACATCGACGCGCACGCTTGAGACGATCATGCGAGATCACGGGGACTTCGTCGAGTCATCGGGCTGGACGGATATCTTTATTTACCCTGGTGTTGAGTTAAAGGCAATCGATGGATTGATCACGAACTTCCATCTCCCTAAATCAACGCTCGTCATGCTCGTCTCGGCATTCGCGACGCGCGACATCATCTTACACGCTTATCGGACTGCGGTCGCAGAACGATACCGCTTCTTCAGCTTTGGAGACGCGATGCTCATCACGAGGAAGGAAGTAACAAAATGACAAAACATGCAGTCACATACGAACACATCCACACATGCAAACAGACCGGAGCGCGGCACGGAATCGTCCATACGCCGCACGGGTCGTTCGAGACACCGGTCTTCATGCCGGTCGGGACGCAAGCGAGCGTCAAAACGATGGCACCTGAACAGGTCAAGGCGATGGGTGCGAACATCATCTTGTCGAACACGTATCACCTTTGGGTTCGTCCAGGACATGAGGTCATCAAACAAGCCGGTGGACTTCATAAGTTCATGAACTGGGACGGGGCAATCCTCACAGACTCGGGTGGATTCCAAGTGTTCTCACTTGCCGACCTCCGAAATATCCAAGAGGAAGGCGTTCATTTCCGTAACCATTTGAACGGCGACAAGTTGTTCTTGTCACCGGAAAAGGCGATGGAGATTCAAAACGCGCTCGGGTCGGACATCATGATGGCATTCGATGAGTGTCCGCCTTATCCGGCGACGCATGAATACATGAAGAAGTCGGTCGAGCGGACGAGCCGTTGGGCGGAACGTTGCCTCGAGGCACACGAACGTCCAGAAGACCAAGCGCTCTTCGGCATCATCCAAGGTGGAGAATATGAGGACCTTCGTCGTCAAAGCGCCCAAGACCTCGTCTCTCTTGATTTCCCAGGATATGCGGTCGGTGGTCTCTCGGTCGGTGAACCAAAAGATGTCATGTATCGTGCCCTCGAATTCACGACGCCGCTCATGCCAGAGAACAAACCACGTTATTTGATGGGTGTTGGCTCACCGGATGCGTTGATTGAAGGGTCGATTCGCGGAATCGACATGTTCGACTGCGTTCTGCCGACTCGCATCGCACGAAACGGAACGCTCATGACGTCGAAAGGTCGCGTCACGATCAAACAAGCGAAATATAAGACGGACTTTGGTCCAATCGATGAGAAGTGTGACTGCAATACGTGTAAGAACTACTCGCGTGCGTACGTCCACCACTTGATTCGTGCGGATGAGATGTTTGGTCTTCACTTGTGTACGACACATAATCTTCACTTCCTCGTGAAGTTGATGGAGCAGGTTCGTCAAGCGATTCGCGAAGACCGCTTGCTCGATTTCAAAGAAGAGTTCTTCGAAGAATACGGCTACAACAAGCCGAATGCGAAGAATTTCTAAAGAAACGTGTCGGACATTGTGTGACAATGCTTCAGTTTCACGGTATAATGAACCTGATATTGAAGGAAAGGGTGAATGTTACTCATGGAAACACTCGTTGCGTTATTACCAATGATCTTGATTTTCGTCGTATTTTACTTCCTTTTGATTCGTCCACAGACGAAACGCCAAAAAGAAGTACAATCGATGCAAAACGCCCTCGAGCGTGGCGACAGCGTTGTCACAATCGGCGGTTTACACGGCGTCGTTCATCAAATCGAAGACACACATGTCGTTTTGAAATGCGATCAATCGCTTCTCCGTTTCAACCGAAGCGCAGTTGCGGAAGTCGTGAAAAAAGCGAATGCCTCATTTGAGGAATAAGCAAGTAAGCGTCTGACCATCATGGTCAGACGCTTTTTTGTGTGGCTAGAAGTTGGGGGAGAATTCTACGAGCGGCCTCTTGTCCACCATAGATGGCTCTTGAGAACGGGCCGATGATCAAATCGGCGTAAGGACCGGTCAAGTAAAGTCCAGGCGTCCATTCAAGATGCTCATTCAGGACAGGGGTGCCACATGGGGTGAGAGGTAGGTTGAATTGTTCGATCAAGGGCTGAAGAAATGTCTCTTTCACAGGATGAGGTCTGATTCCCGTACAACAGACGACTTCTTTTCCGGCAAGTTGTTCACCGTTCACAAATAGCGAACCACTGTCCCGCTCGACTTCTCCGATGATGTGCGTCACAGCGTTCATCTGTATGAGGCGCTTCACTTTTAAGACGAGATCGTTCGGAGCAGATCCCGGTTTTCGTTCACGGGCGATGAATGATCGTTTTGTCGTCCAGTCTTGTTTTAGACGATGGAAGTCATCTAATCCTTTCGGTCCCATGAACTGTCGATCGGCGTCAAATTGACTCACTTCGAGCGGACGTCTCGTCACAAGGGTGACACGGTGACCTTGATTGGCACGCTTCACGACATAGTGAAGTGCTGTGATGCCACCGCCGACGACAGTCACTTGATCCGATTCATCCGATTGATCTTTTTCGAACACGTGTCGACATTGTTTGTCAGCCCATTCAGGTAACACGACATTTTCCGATTGACCGATCGCGACAATGACCGAGTTCGCGATAATGAGGCGATGATTTGTTCGGGCATGATAGTGTGCGCCATCTTTGCGGAGCGTCATCACCTGTTCATTTCCGAGGAACCGCTCATCAAGGCGATATACGTTCCATGACGATTCGGCATGGTCGTTGAACAGTTCGAGCGATGGACGTCCGAACGTATCTTTGAAATGATTGGAACGATAGGCATAGCGCGAGGCGAACTGTTTCAACGCATGGGGATTCGAAGAAACGTGATGCACTCGGGTCGAACGTAGGTGCGACATAGAGATGGATGAAGTTTGTTGTTTCCAGTTCGATAACGGGTCAGTGAGACGGTCGACAATAATCAAATCCTCCAAGCACCCGCCTTGTTCCATATATGAGATGGCGAGGGTCATTCCGTGTACACCAGCACCAATGATTAATAACTTCGTATTTTCCACAATCATAGAGAATCCTTTCAAAACGTAATTATTACGATTTAAAGTATACAAAGATGACTTCTTTTTGTCAAAACGAATCCGATTCAAAATTTATCCACCTCATTTCGAAAAATCGATTTGATTAATGAAAACGTTTGCACTAATCTCAAGTTGAGAAGAAATCCGAGATGAAGGAGAACGAATGACATGGACGTGAAACGATTGCTTAACCAGATGAAGAAGTGGAAAGGATGGAGCATAAAACGAAGTGGTACGAAACAGAGAGGACGCTCATCGCTGAGACGACGTATGTCCATCGCGCTCATTCCGACGATCATTGCGCTCGTCATTGTCGGCGCGCTCGGATCTTATCAATTGAGACAATCGACTGCCGCCTATGACCGGGTCCTCAGTGAAGGCACGCAGGAAATGCTGCTTGCAGAGAATCTATCATTAGCGGTGACGGATGCCGAACGCTACTTGAACTACTATATGCTTGTAGCCAATCCGAAGACGCTCATCAGTCTCCAGGGAGTTCAAGAACAACGAGACGAATTGATGGCTTCACTCAAGGCATCTTCTTCAGATGAGAAGATATTGTCTTGGTTGGGAGATTTGGAGAAATTTAACGAGCTATTAGACCGTGAGATGAATCGTGCCGTCGAACTTCGTCAACAACAAGACGAAATCGGCTTCAAAACCGTTCTCAACACGAGTGTGACACCGACGACGGATCGGGTACGCATGACCGTGACCGACCTTGTCGAATACAAAGGGGAGCTCCTCGAGTCTGAGACGAAAGCGGTACAAGCAGATGCAGAAAGTTCAATCCTTTGGATGCTCATCATCAGTGTTGGTGGTGTCGTGATCGGGATTCTTTCCTTACTTGCGCTACAACGGCTTTTCCTAAAACCGATCAATCGACTCGGTCGTCAAGCACGCATCATGGCAGAAGGGGATTTGACTGGAGAAGATATCGAGGTCGCCTCAAACGATGAACTAGGAGACCTGGTTACGGCGTTCAATGAAATGAAGCATAATCTGGTCGGCTTGATTCGTCGGGTTGGTGAAGCGTCGGACAAAGTGACTGCATATTCTGAAGAACTTTACGCAAGCACAGACCATGTCGCGACAACGACCCAAGGCGTGTCCCGGTTGTTCGAAGAGATGAACGTGGCTGCGCAAGGATCCTCGAAGCGAGCAGAAGAAGGGACGATTGGCGTCAATCAAGCGGTGGATGGATTGAATCAAATCGCTGCGGCCTCACAAGGTGTGAATGAGCAGACGATACATACACTTGAGGCGGCGAACGGTGGACTTGAGACCGTTCAATTGGCAGAGAAACGGATGCAAGAAATTCGCCGTGCCAACGAGCTCACTCAACAGATGGTGAACCGTCTATCGAACCAATCGCTTGAAATCGAGAAAATCACCCGTTCGATCACGGCGATCACGGAACAGACGAACTTACTTGCCTTAAACGCGGCGATTGAAGCAGCACGTGCGGGTGAGCACGGAAAAGGGTTTGCCGTCGTCGCGGCTGAAGTCCGGAAACTCGCCGAGGAATCGAAACAATCCGCCATTCAAATCCAGACCGTCGTCCGCGACATTCAACGTGACACGGAGCAAGTCGAATCGGCGTTCGAAGAATCGAGCGTACATGTGGAGAATGGGGTATCGCAAATGGGAGAAGTGGCCGAGGCGTTCCGTGAGATCGTATCGGTCATCGAAGAGACGTCCCGTCAAATGAGTGAGATTGCGGCAGCAACAGAAGAAGTGAGCGCCAATACGACTGAAGTTGCCGTCTCTGTTGAAGATATGTCGACAAACGCCGTCTCGACACAGCGAAGCGTCGAAGAAGCCGGTGCGAACGTCGAAGAACAGCTTGCCGCCATTCAAGAAATCAACGGCATCGCTGAAACGATGAGTCACATGTCGTCTGAATTAAAAGATGTCGTCCATGTGTTTAAAACGACATAACAAATGCCCTGACGCGCGCGTCAGGGCATTGTTCGTTACATTAATAGGATTAGACTTGTCGCCATGACGATCATACCAGCAACCATTCCATACATTGAATGATGGGCGTGTCCGTATTCACGGGCGGCAGGGAGCAATTCGTCAAGCGAGATGAAGACCATGATGCCACCGACCGCCGCGAACAAGAGTCCGAAGACGGTGTCGCTCAAGAACGGCATGAGTAACAAGAATCCGATGGCCGCTCCAGCTGGCTCGGCAAGCCCTGACAACATCGAAAGCTTGAACGCCTTCTTCCGTGAGCCCGTCGCATAATAAATCGGGACGGAGACGGCAATCCCTTCCGGAATGTTGTGTAGGGCGATGGCGATGGCGATAGCTAAGCCGACGGCCGGGTCATCTAATGCCGAGACGAACGTCGCAAGTCCTTCTGGGAAGTTGTGAATCCCGATGGCGAGTGCCATGAAAATCCCCATTTTTTTAAGTCGATTTTGTACCTCTGGATGATTGATTGGAGCCGCTTCATTTGTCGTCGTCGTTGCGAGTTCATGTGTTGTCGGGTCATTCTGCATCGACTCGACAAACTTGACTTCGTGTGGATTCTCCATTTTCGGAATGAACTTATCGATCATGCCAATCAAGAACATCCCACCGAAGAATGCGAGGACGGTGTAGATTGTACCCGTATATTCTCCGTGTGCGCCGACGAGTTCCTCGAGCGCTTTCGGGAAAATCTCGATGAACGACACGTAAATCATGACGCCTCCGGAAAATCCAAGCGAGATGGAGAGGAATGCCGTGTTCGTCCGTTTCGCAAAGAATGCGATCATACTACCGATTCCGGTAGCTAGACCAGCGAATAGAGTAAGGAGAAAGGCATAAATAACTGTGCTGTCCATATGGAAAGACTCCTTTGATGTTTTGATGTTAGCTACATCATACATGAAGTTTTGCCCATGCGCAACATTTAGTCTTATATGCAAACTCAGTCGGACAATCCGTGAAGGTCGTTACAATTTTAGGAAAATGATTGATAAATGTTTAGAAAATTTGTAATGTTAACGAGAGAAGTTTTTATCAAGAACAGTGGTTTAGAAAGGAAATAGTCGTATGTACAAAAAAGGCAACATTGCGATTTTTGCGATCATCATGATTGCGACAATCCTGCTCGCAGTGTTCACGACACCATGGGTCGTCAAGAACACGAACCTCGGACTCGACTTAAAAGGTGGATTCGAAGTTTTGTATGAAGTACAACCGCTCGAAGATGGCGACGTCATCGACGAGTCGGCGATGAATGCAACCGTTCGCGCCATCAATAACCGAATCAACGTCCTCGGAGTTTCCGAACCGGACGTTCGAATCGAAGAAAACAATCGCATCCGTGTCCAGCTCGCGGGCGTATCGAACCAAAACGAAGCGCGCGAGGTTCTCTCGTCAACGGCACAATTGACATTCCGTGACGTGAACGACAACGTCTTGCTCGATGGGAAAGACTTGGCGCCGCGTGGGGCAGCGCTCAGCTACAACCAACAAGGACAACCGGTCGTTGAGCTGACACTCCAATCGGCCGACAAGTTTGGCGAAGTGACATCTGAGATTGCACAACGTCCAGCTCCTGAGAACCGTCTGGTCATCTGGCTCGACTATGAAGAGGGCGACACATATGAAGAAGAAGTTCAAAAAGAGAACTCGAAAATTGTGTCAGATGCTTCGGTAACGAGTCCAATCTTATCGGATAAAGCCATCATCTCAGGTGGTGGAATTGACGCGGAAAGCGGTCAACGCCTTGCGGACATCTTGAACGCAGGGGCGCTCCCGGTCAAACTAGATGAGATTTACTCGACATCCGTATCGGCCCAGTTCGGTCAAGATGCTTTAGAAGAAACGGTATTTGCCGCAACAATCGGAATCATCGCCGTATTCCTCTTCATGTTGTTCTTCTATCGTCTCCCAGGACTCGTATCGATCATCACGCTTGTTCTGTACATCAACTTGATCATGTTGTTCTTTAACGGAATCAATGCGGTATTGACGCTTCCAGGGATTGCAGCACTCGTCCTCGGGGTCGGTATGGCAGTCGATGCGAACATCATTACCGCGGAACGAATCAAAGACGAACTCCGCTCTGGAAAATCGGTCTTATCGGCATTCCGTGCAGGTAACCGTCGTTCCCTCAGTACGATCATCGATGCCAACTTGACGACGCTCATCTCGGCTGCGGTCTTGTTCTATTTCGGACAAAGCTCGGTCAAAGGATTTGCTGTCATGCTCATGATCTCAATCGGGATGACGTTCATCTCGAACGTATTCATCTCACGTTATTTGATGCACCTCCTTGTCTCAAGTCGTCTGTTCGACAAACGCAAAGGATGGTTTGGTGTGAAGGAGAGTGAAATCCGTGAACTTTAAGCTTACTGAATGGAATTACGTGAAACATATGCGCACGATGTTCTTGGTTTCGACGGCAATCGTCGTTCTCGGAATCGGTCTCTTGTTCTTCCGTGGGTTGAACCTCGGAATCGACTTTGCTTCAGGGACACGCGTCGAAGTCTTGACGGAAGAACGCGTATCGCAAGAGGAATTCACGCAAGCGTTCAACGATGCCGGTGTCGACCAAGAGATTTCAAGCGTCCAATATGCAGATGAAGGTCGCTTGGCATATGTCACATTCGTCGGTCAATTAGGGCAAGAGGAAGTCGCGAACGTCAAAACGGCGTTCACCGAACAGTTCGGGAACGACCCGAATATCAGCACCGTCTCGGCTCAAGTTGGTCGTGACTTGGCGAAAAATGCTTTGTATGCGGTAGCCGTCGCCTCAATCGGGATCATTCTCTACATCACGGTCCGTTTCCAATTCTCATACGCGGTCGCGAC
Organism: Exiguobacterium sp. 8H; assembly: GCF_902506255.1. GTDB lineage: Bacteria > Bacillota > Bacilli > Exiguobacteriales > Exiguobacteriaceae > Exiguobacterium > Exiguobacterium profundum. Next base: position 216,938 of record NZ_LR733429.1, read on the forward strand.
CGTGGTTGCCATGCTCCACGATGCCTTCTTCATGATTGTCGCGTTCTCGTTATTTGGGATCGAGGTCAACTTGTACTTTATCGCCGCGATCTTGACCATCATCGGTTACTCGGTCAACGATACGATCGTTACGTTCGACCGGGTCCGTGAGAACATCACGTCGTATGAAAAGGAACGAAAAATCAAGTCGATGGACGTCTATGAGTCAATCATCAACAAGTCGATTCAAGAGACGATCGTCCGGTCCGTGAATACGGTCATTACGGTACTCGTCACAGCCATCGCCTTGTATGCGTTCGGTGCCGAGTCGATTCGCAGCTTCTCGCTCGCGCTCATCGTCGGACTTTTCATGGGGATGTATTCTTCGATTTTCATTGCATCGTATTTATGGCTCCTCATCAAACGGACGACAATCAACAAGAAAAAAGATACGCCGGTCACAGAGGCGTAACAAGTGGGTCTCCCTTCAATCGGGAGACCTTTTTAAATGTCAAGACGGCACATCTTTCACGCGGTCTGCTATAATCTACAATTGATTGGAGTGAAGGACATGTACCATTCGAAAAAACAGTGGCTCTATCCGGAAACAAATCCGGACGACGTCACGCGTTTACAAAACGAATTAAATATATCAGCACAACTGGCGACGTTGCTCGTTCAGCGTGGTCATCAAGACGTAGAAGCGGCCAAGGCATTCTTGTATGCCGAGGATGAACTCGTTTTTCATGACCCGTATTTGTTTGAACAGATGGAGAAAGTCGTCACCCGCATCAAACAGGCAGCAGACGACGGGGAAATGGTGCTCATCTATGGTGACTATGATGTCGACGGGGTCAGTGCCTCATCTGTCATGTGGCATGCGTTGACCGAAATTGGTGTCATGGCCGAGTGTTATATCCCGAACCGTTTCACTGAAGGTTATGGACCGAACAAAGAAGCGTTCCAATGGGCAGCGAACGAAGGCTTCACCTTGGTCGTCACGGTGGACTGTGGAATTTCCGGGATTGAAGAAGCCACACTCTTAAAAGACCTTGGCGTCGATTTGATCATCACAGACCACCACGAGCCGAAAGAGACATTGCCGGACGCCTATGCAATCATTCATCCACATATCGACCCGGGATATCCATACGATAAACTCGCCGGTGCGGGAGTCGCTCTCAAAGTGGCGCACGCCGTTTTAGGGAGAATGCCGGAAGAACTTCTTGATTTGGCCGTCCTCGGAACGATTGCCGACCTCGTCCCACTCGACGGAGAGAATCGGTTGCTCGCGAAGAAGGGGATTGTCGCGCTCGAGGCTTCAAAACGTCCAGGTATTTTAGCATTACGTGAAGTATGTGGTCTCGGTGACAGCGTATTGAACGAAGAGTCGGTCGGTTTCGCGTTCGGTCCACGCATCAATGCCGCAGGTCGACTCGATTCAGCGATGCCGGCATTACAAATGCTCCTGGCTGAACATGTCGAGGAAGCGCTCGAGCTCGCAAAACAGCTCGATAAGCAAAACAAAGAACGTCAAGACATCGTCAAGACAATCGCTGCTGAAGCGAAAGAACTCGTCGAAGCATCGATGACCGAGGACCGTGTACTCGTCGTGGCAAGTGAGAAGTGGAATCCTGGAGTTGTCGGGATTGTCGCATCTCGTCTCGTCGAGGCGTACTATCGTCCAGTCATCCTCCTTTGCCACGACCCTGAGACGGGTAAGGCGAAAGGATCGGGTCGTTCGATTGAAGGGTTTGATCTCTTCAAGGAACTTTCGAAGAATGAAGATATTTTGCCACACTTTGGTGGGCACCCCGCTGCCGCCGGGATGACCCTTCAGTCGGAACATGTCGCCGAACTACGAGAGCGGCTGAACCGTCAAGCGGATTCTATCCCTGATGACGTGTTTGTGCCACGGGTGAACGTCGACTTGAAACTCTCCGTCAACGACGTCTCGCTCGACTTGATCTCAGAAATCGGAAAGCTCGCGCCGTTTGGTATGGGGAACCCATCCCCTCGTGTCGTCGTCGCAGATGCGAAACTGCGAGATATTCGCCAAATCGGACGGGATGCCACGCATTTGAAAGTACAGCTCGCCGGAGACAAGCGTGAGCTCGATGGCATCGGATTTGGATTCGGGCACGTCGTTTCAGAGATTTCAAAGATGGCTCATATCTCGGTGATGGGAAGTCTTCAAGTCAACGAATGGAACGGAATGCGTAAACCGCAGCTCATGATTCAAGATTTACGGGTCGATGACTTCCAAGTGTTTGACTATCGTGGGAAGAAAAAATCAATGCAAGAGTTGAAAGATTTGCCGAAAGAACAGACGTCATTTTTATCTTTCCAAGGGACGAACGAAGATTTTCCACTCCATGAAGGAGATGAACCGCTCAACCGTTTCGTCGTTCTGCTCGATCTTCCGGACGATGAAGAGGTGCTCGCAGAAAAACTTCATGAGGGGATTGAACGCATTTATTGTGCCTTCGGTCAAGGAGACTCGTTCTTTGAACGTCTTCCGTCCCGTGAGGATTTCCGAACGTATTATGTCCATATGGCAACATGCGAACGGAAAAATCTACGTGAAAACCTGATTCGTCTGTCAAAAGAGCGAAAATGGTCAAAAAATACGATTCAATTTATGCATCAAGTATTCTCTGAACTCGAATTTCTTGTTACAATGGAAGACGGACTGCCTGGAGTCAATCCAGAAGCACCGAAACGCGATTTGACCGAGGCGCCGTGCTATCAACGCCGGATTGGGCGCCAACAACTCGAAGAGCGTTTCGTATACGCGTCATTGGCGGAGCTCAAAGAGCGGTTACAATCGTTGCGATCGAACAAGATGCAGGAGGCATACACATAAAATGGATTTCAAACAGCATATTAAAGAAGTAGCAGATTACCCGAAGGAAGGAATCAGCTTCAAAGATATCACGTCACTCATGCAAGATGGCGAAGTCTACAAGAAAGCAGTAGATGAGCTCGTCGTTTATGCACGTGAACGTGGAGCGGAGTTGATCGCTGGTCCGGAAGCACGCGGATTCGTCGTCGGTTGCCCGGCAGCGTATGCGCTCGAACTCGGGTTTGTACCAGTACGTAAAGAAGGAAAGTTACCACGTGAGACAGTACGAGTTTCATACGGTCTTGAGTATGGAACGGACATTTTAACGATGCACAAAGATTCAATCAAACCTGGACAACAAGTCGTCATCTTGGATGACTTGCTCGCAACAGGTGGTACGATTGAAGCAACGATTAAAATGATTGAACAACTCGGTGGTGTTGTGGCAGGAATCGGGTTCTTGATCGAACTCGACGGACTTGGTGGACGTGAGCGTCTTGAAGGATACGACGTGTTCTCACTCATCCGCTACGAAGACTAATTTGAACGGGAAGCGATATGCTTCCCGTTTTTGAATAGTTTTTAAGGAAAATAACCTACAACCTTTGACAGGTCGTCAGATTTTTTCGATAATGGTTATAAAAATCACAGAATCTTGAATACAAACTACTACCATGCTGCGACGAATCCGAGGCGATTGGAGCGGTTAGAAAAAGGGTGTCGAATGTTATGACCAAAAAACAAATCGTAAGTATTGAGGATCTTCTCGACGCGCTCGGGGAGTATATGGGTGACGACGATATAGCCGAAGTGAAACGCGCTTACGAATACGCAAAACTTCATCATACCGGTCAGTTCCGACGTTCGGGCGAGCCCTATATTCTCCATCCGGTCCAAGTGGCCGGCATTCTCGTTGATATCGGCTTAGACGCCACAACGATTATTGGAGCGCTCTTGCATGATGTTGTCGAAGATACGGATGTTTCGTTACAGCAATTGACGGACGATTTTGGTCCAGACGTGGCCATGCTCGTCGATGGCGTCACGAAACTTGGTAAGATTAAATATAAATCGAAAAAAGAAGAACTTGCTGAAAACCACCGGAAGATGATTATCGCCATGGCAGAAGACGTGCGCGTGATCTTGATCAAACTTGCGGACCGGCTCCACAATATGCGGACACTGCAGCATATGCCGAAAGAGAAACAAGTCCAAAAAGCGGAAGAGACGCTTGAAATCTTTGCGCCTCTCGCACACCGGATGGGGATTTCGACAATCAAGTGGGAGCTCGAGGATATTTCGTTACGTTATATCAACCCACAGCAATACTATAAGATCGTCTCGATGATGAAACAGAAACGGACGGAACGGGAAGCACTCGTCACCTCTGTCATCACGGAAGTGAACGGGGTTCTTGAGGAAGTGCATATCGATGCCGACGTGAACGGTCGACCGAAACATATCTATTCCATCTACAATAAGATGGTGAAGCATAAAAAAGAGTTCAATGAAATTTACGATTTGATGGCGGTCCGCATTATCGTCGATTCGATTCGTGATTGTTATGCGGTACTCGGGATCATCCACACCCAGTACAAGCCGATGCCGGGACGTTTCAAAGATTATATCGCTATGCCGAAACCGAACATGTATCAGTCGCTCCATACGACAGTGATTGGACCGAAAGGTGAGCCGCTCGAAGTCCAAATTCGGACGAAAGACATGCATTTCATCGCTGAGTTCGGGATTGCGGCACACTGGGCGTATAAAGAAGGGAAAAACGTCTCGACGAACGGATTCGACGAGAAGATCGCCCATCTTCGTGAGATTCTTGAACTTCAAAAGGATACGACGGATGCCGAGGAATTCATGGAATCCCTCAAAGTCGATTTCTTTAGCGACATGCTGTACGTCTTCACACCAAAAGGAGACGTATTCGAGTTGCCGAAGGGCTCAGTCCCGATTGACTATGCGTACCGGATTCATACGGAGATCGGGCACCGGATGACGGGTGCGAAAGTGAACGGCCGGATGGTACCGCTCGACTACAAACTCGAGACTGGAGACATCATCGAAATCATCACGTCGAAGCATAGTTACGGACCGAGTAAGGATTGGTTGAAGCTCGCTGTTTCAAGCCAGGCGAAGAACAAGATTCGTCAATGGTTCAAACGTCAGCAACGTGAAGAAAACGTCGAGAAAGGGAAAGATCTCGTCGAAGCAGAAATTAAGAAACTTGGTTTTGAACCGAAAGAGATTATCGATGAACCTGCACTCAGTATCGTCGTCGAGAAGTTCAACTTCGGGAACGAGGAAGAGATGTACGCCGCTGTCGGTTATCAAGGCATCACTGCAGCACAAGTCGCACATAAGTTGACGGAGAAGCAGCGGAAAGAACCGAAACTCGAACTGTCGGAAGCCATCAGCGAATTGAAAGTCAGTCAGGCACCGAAGAAGAAAACGACGGAAGCGGGCGTGACGGTCAAAGGCATCGACAACATGCTCGTTCGCATGAGCCGTTGTTGTAACCCGGTACCGGGGGATGAAATCGTCGGATACATCACCCGTGGACGCGGTGTCTCAATTCACCGGAAAGACTGCTTGAACATTGTCAACGAACAACACCCAGAGCGTCTCCTTGACGTCGAATGGGAAGTCGGACAAGCGAAAGAGAAGAACTATAACGTCGACATCGAAATCACAGGATATGATCGCTCAGGTCTCTTAAACGACGTCCTTCAAGCAGTATCGGCGACGAATACGAATATCGTGGCCGTCAGTGGTCGGGGCGACCAAAACAAACAGGCCCGCATCTCGATGACCATCTCGATTCCGAACGTGAACCATTTGCAGAAAGTCGTCGAGCGCATCAAACAAATCTCAGACGTGTATTCGGTCAGCCGAGTCATGATGACGTGACGAAAGGAAGAGGAACGTGCGTGTATTATTGCAACGAGTGAAAGAAGCATCAGTCACAGTCGAGGAAGAAGTCGTCGGAGCAATCAACGCCGGGTACTTGCTTCTCGTCGGTGTGACACATGAAGATACAGAAGAGGAAGTGAACTGGCTCGCCGACAAGGTGACCGGACTTCGCGTCTTCGAGGACGATCAAGAAAAGATGAACTTATCGATTCAAGACGTGTCCGGACAAATTTTATCTGTCTCTCAGTTCACTTTATATGGAGACACGATGAAAGGGCGGCGACCTGCTTTTACAAAGGCCGCAAAACCGGATATGGCCGAGACGCTTTATGAAAAATTCAATGAGCGACTCCGGTCGAATGGGCTCGTCGTAGAGACGGGACGCTTCGGAGCGATGATGGACGTCGCCCTCGTCAATGACGGACCGGTCACACTCATGCTCGAAAAAAACGCTTGACAGATGCCGGCTTGATTCGGCATCATGAAGCATATAGTCAAACACCTAAGATAAAGAAGAGTACGGTCAACCCACCAGCAAAGAGAGCGATGCCTTGGCTGAAAGCATCGACTGGATGATGACCCGAACGACACTTTGGAGGTGCTCCCTTGAAAGCGAGTAGGGGGAGCCGTTTCATCGGGCGTTAACCGATTTCGAGTGGCAGAGTTTCAAGTGATGGCTCTGCAACGAGGGTGGTACCACGGGAAACTGACACAGGCTCTCGTCCCTTTGCGGACGAGGGCCTTTTTGTATTTTTAAGGAGGGAAATGTGATGATGAAAGCACCACGCGGTACACAAGACCTGCTTCCGGGCACGGTCGAGACGTGGCAATATGTCGAAGAAAAGCTTCGCGACATGAGCGCCCGTTATAACTATAAAGAGATCCGCACACCAATCTTTGAAACAACGAACCTGTTCACACGCAGTGTCGGGGAAACGACGGACATCGTCCAAAAAGAGATGTTCACGCTCGTGAAGAAAGGAAAAGACGAGTACACGCTTCGCCCAGAAGGGACGGCATCTGTCGTTCGTGCGTTCGTGACGAACAAACTGTTCGGAAATCCGGATCAACCGACGAAGCTCTACTACATGGGACCGATGTTCCGCTATGAGCGTCCGCAGAAAGGTCGCTTCCGTCAGCTTCACCAATACGGTGTCGAAGCGATCGGCAGTAGCGACCCGGCCGTTGACGCTGAGGTCATCAGCCTCGCCTATTCGATTTACAAGTCGTTCGGACTTCAGAAAATCAAAGTCGTCGTCAACTCGCTTGGGGACGCGGAAAGCCGCAACGCCCACCGCGATGCGCTCATCCGTCACTTTGAGCCGGTGGCAGGCGAACTTTGCCAAGACTGTCAGTCACGCTTGTATAAGAATCCGCTTCGCATCTTGGATTGTAAGGTCGACCGCGATCACCCGTCGATGAAGACGGCACCGTCGATTCTTGAATATTTGAACGAAGAGTCGAAGGCCTATTTCGACCAAGTGCTCGCACAACTCGATGCACTTGGTGTCGCCTATGAAGTCGACCCGACGCTCGTCCGTGGACTCGATTACTACACGCACACTGCGTTTGAAATCATGTCTGAGGCAGAAGGATTCGGAGCCATCACGACGCTTTGTGGCGGCGGACGCTATAACGGTCTCGTACAAGATATCGGCGGACCGGACATGCCGGGAATCGGTTTTGGAATCGGGTTGGAGCGTCTCATCCTCGCATTAGAGAATGAAGGAGTCCTACCTGAACTCGAGACAGGACTTGATGTCTTCATCGTCGCCCAAGGCGGAAAAGAAGTCGAATTGACGGCGACACGCCTCCTACAACTCCTCCGCATGGAAGGGTTCAAAGCAGACCGTGATTACCAAGGACGCAAGTTCAAAGGACAATTCAAACAGGCGGACCGTCTGAAAGCCAAGTTCACAGTCATCTTAGGGGATGACGAAGTCGAACGAGGGTCAGCCGCCTTGAAAGATATGACGACTGGTGAACAAGTCGACGTGCCACTCTCGGCCGTCGCAGACAAAATTCGTGAACTATCGGAAGGAGCAGGACAATGATCGGACGCACACATATGAACGGCCGCGTGACAGAGTCACTCATCGGCCAGGAAGTACAATTAAAAGGATGGGTACAAAAACGTCGTGACCTCGGAGGTCTCATCTTCATCGATCTTCGTGACCGCACAGGGATCGTCCAAGTCGTCGTTCGCCCAGAGAACGAAGCGGTCCACCAACTCGCGGAGACGATTCGTAGTGAGTTCGTCCTCGACGTGAAAGGGACGGTTCTCGAGCGTGAGAACAAGAACCCGAACTTGCCGACAGGAAATATCGAAGTCATCGCTTCAGAGATCAACATCTTAAACGCTGCGAAGATGACACCAATCCCAATCGGTGACGAAGCGGAAAACGTTTCAGAAGACCTGCGTCTCAAATACCGTTACCTCGACCTTCGTCGTCCGGCGCTCCAAGAGACGTTCCGTCTCCGCTCGAAAACGTCGAACACGATTCGTAACTTCTTGACGGAGCAAGAGTTCCTTGAAGTCGAAACACCGATTTTGACGAAGTCGACGCCAGAAGGCGCACGTGACTATCTCGTACCGAGCCGTGTCCACGGTGGTGAGTTCTATGCACTTCCACAATCACCACAGCTCTTCAAACAGTTGCTCATGGTCGCAGGATTTGACCGTTACTTCCAAATCGCACGCTGCTTCCGTGACGAGGACCTTCGTGCAGACCGTCAACCTGAATTCACACAAGTCGACATCGAAACGAGCTTCATGGACATCGAAGACTTGATGGCGATGATGGAATCGATGATGGGACAAGTCATGGAATCGACGCTCGGTCGTACGGACACACCAGCGAAGTTCGAGCGGATGACACACGCGGAAGCGATGCGTCGTTTTGGTTCGGATAAGCCGGACACGCGCTTCGGTCTCGAACTCATCGACGTGGCAGACGCTGTGAAAGGTGCTGGCTTTAAAGTGTTCGATGCAGCACTCGAATCAAACGGGCAAGTCAAGGCGATCAACGTCAAAGGTGAGGCGGACAACTTCTCACGTAAAGACATCGACAAGCTTCAAGAGTTCACGGCGGTGTACGGTGCGAAAGGTCTCGCATGGCTCAAAGTGACAGCGGAAGGCTTGAACGGTCCAATCGCGAAGTTCTTTGATGAGACATACGCACAGAAGCTAATTGAAGCCACAGATGCAGAAGCAGGTGACCTTCTTCTCTTCGTCGCATCGAAACCAACTGTCGTTGCAGACAGCCTTGGCGCACTCCGCGTCAAGCTCGGTCACGAACTTGGTCTCATCGACGAGTCGAAGTTCAACTTCCTTTGGGTAACGGACTTCCCACTCGTAACGTTTGAAGAAGAAGACGGTCGCTTCTATGCGAACCACCATCCGTTCACGATGCCAAACCGTGAAGACCTCCATCTTCTCGAGACAGATCCGGCAAGTGTACGCGCGGTTGCGTATGACCTCGTCTTGAACGGTTACGAACTCGGTGGCGGTTCACAGCGTATTTATGAGCGTGACATTCAAGAGCGCATGTTCAAATTGCTTGGTTTCACACAAGAAGAAGCGGTTGAACAGTTCGGCTTCTTGCTTGAAGCGTTCGAATACGGTACACCGCCACATGCGGGAATCGCACTCGGTCTCGACCGTCTCGTCATGATTCTTGCAGGTCGTTCGAACCTTCGCGACACAATCGCCTTCCCGAAAACGGCTTCGGCAAGCTGTCTCTTGACGCAAGCACCGAGCCCTGTCGCGGACGCGCAACTCGAAGAGTTATCGATTCGTACGGCAATAAAAGAGAAAAAATAAGCATAAAAAACGAGGGTTGCCATGGCAATCCTCGTTTTTTGTATGTGTGAAACGGATTTTGGATTCAACACGAGATGGTAGATATTTAATTGGAACACATCCTCTTGTTAACGTTTATCCTCTTCTCGCTGCATATATTTCGCTGTTCGCTGCAACGCGAAACCAAAGGCAAACAGCGAGGCGATGACGGCGGACGTCGTATAGACCGAATCGATAAACGCCAGATAGATTCCAAGTAGCCCGAGCCCGAAACTCACGAAAAAGAGAATGAAAAGTCTCGGATGTTGTTTCAGTGTCTGTTTCATCGGCTCGGAACGTTCAACTGACATCCTGTGCCGTCCGTCACGAGTAGATTCGAATTGAACACTTGGCCGTCACTCTTCAAGACGAGCGTACGACGGTCTTCGAGGAAATCGATTTTCATCTGTTCATCTAAAAACACTTTTGTCCAGTTTTTGATTAAGATTGGTCCGATGTTTGATTCGATTTCAACGTCTTCCGGAGTCGTCTCGGTTACGTATCGAATCTCAAAGATTCCGCTGTTCCCACAACCACAACCTTCTGTCTCGTAAAAGAGGTGCATCTGTCCTTCGCGTTCGCCTTTCAATGACTCGATTCGTTCGAGGGCACGATCTGTAATGTGTACATGCATGTGTATCACTCCTTACTTTTATTATACGCCGTTTGAAAAAAGAATGAAAAAGGGATGCATCCTGTTTTCCACCTTTCGGAAAAAAGCGTACACTTAATGAAGAGAAGGGGGAAGAGAGAATGATTTCACGTTTTTTTAGTTATTATCGACCACATAAAAAGTTATTCCTACTCGATTTTTCATTCGCAATTCTCGTCGGACTGCTTGAACTTGGATTTCCGCTTGCCGTTCAATGGTTCATCGACGACTTGTTGCCGGGTGGGGAATGGAACTGGATTATCATCGTCAGCATCGGTCTGTTGATTCTATACATATTGGCCATGATGATGCAGTACGTCGTCAACTACTGGGGACATAAGCTCGGCATCAACATCGAGACGGACATGCGAGAAGAGTTGTTCACGCATATCCATAAACAGTCCTTCCGCTTCTTTGACAATCATAAGACCGGCCATTTGATGAGCAGGGTCACGAACGACTTGTTCGATATCGGGGAAGTGGCGCACCATGGACCGGAAGACTTCTTTATCGCCATCATGACGTTACTCGGTGCGTTCGGGATCATGTTCTCGATCGACCCTGAACTCGCACTCGTCACCGTTGTCGCAGTACCGTTCCTCATCATCATGATCACGTATGCGAATAAGAACATGAACAAGGCGTGGCAAAAGATGTACACGAATATCGGGGAAGTGAACGCGCGCGTCGAGGACAGTGTGTCCGGGGCACGCGTCGTCCAATCGTTTACGAACGAGGCGTTCGAAATCGGGCGTTTCCAAAAAGACAACAACTTCTATCGCGGCTCGAAGATTGAAGCGTATCGCGTCATGAGTACGTCACTCGCAGGTATTTATATCACGACGCGTCTTATGACGTTGCTCGTCCTTGTATACGGGGCGTACTTGACGTATGAAGGACAGTTATCGTACGGACAACTCGTCGGCTTCATCTTGTACATGAATTTACTCATTAAGCCGATTGAAAAGATCACGGCGCTCCTCGAGATGTATCCGAAAGGGATGGCAGGGTTCAAACGATTCACGCAGTTGCTTGATGAAGAGCCGGACATTGAGAACCGAGCGGATGCGACCGAGGTCGAAACGTTGACAGGTGATGTCGTCTTCGACGACGTCTCATTCGGCTATTCAGACTACCGTCAAGTGTTGACAGATATTGATTTGTCGATCGAGGCAGGGACGACTGTGGCCTTAGTCGGGACGAGCGGGGCTGGAAAGACAACCATCTGTTCACTCATTCCACGTTTTTATGACGTCACAAAGGGTGCCATCTCGATTGACGGCATGGATATCCGGGACATGACGAAAGAAAGTTTACGTCGTCAAATCGGAATTGTGCAACAAGACGTCTTCTTATTTGCGGGTACGCTACGGGAGAACATTGCTTACGGGAAACTGGATGCGACCGATGCAGAGATCATGCATGCGGTGGAAAAAGCACATCTCGGCACGCTCGTCGAAGAGCTCGAGCACGGTCTTGATACACAAATCGGAGAGCGTGGACTAAAACTCTCCGGAGGTCAGAAACAACGCATCGCCATTGCGCGTATGTTTTTGAAAAATCCGCCGATTTTAATACTCGATGAGGCGACCTCGGCGCTCGATACGGAGACCGAGGCCATCATTCAGGATTCATTAAATGAACTGGCAGCAAATCGAACGACGCTCATCATCGCGCACCGTTTAGCGACTGTAAGGAATGCCGACCGGATTCTTGTCGTGACGGCAGAAGGAATCGTAGAAGATGGAACGCACGAAGAACTCAGTCAAAAAGGTGGCGTCTTCACGAACCTGTTACAACGTCAACAACTATAAATCGAGGGCTGCCTGATAAAGGGCGGCCCTTTTTGGCGTGATAACAGTATTTCGTGGGTAAATACTTATGGATGAACGAAAGCGAAGGAGGCAAAATACCATGAAAGCTGTACAAGTCGTAGGATATGGGGACGTTGACCAACTCCAAGTGGTTGATATCCCGAAACCGTCTCCGAAAGCGGGAGAAGTGCTGATCAAGGTACGCGCCTGCGCGATTAACAATACGGAAATCTGGATGCGAGAAGGGGCTTATGGAACTGGGGAGAAGTCAGGATGGCGCCCGGAAGGAGTCCAGTTCCCACGCATTCCCGGTTCAGACATCACTGGTGAAGTCGTCGAGCTCGGAGATGGGGTCGACCAAGGGATGATGGGTCGACACGTCGTCTTATTCCCGTTCACCTCGAGCGGACCTGAGCGAAAGGAACACTTGTCGGACGATATGTCCTTTATTGGATCAGAGTATGACGGGGGCTATGCGGAGTATGTATCATGGCCGGCTGACCTTTGTTTTGACATGCCGCTTGATGATTTCGTCGAAAGTGCAGTCTTTTCCGTAAGTGGTCTCACGGCTTGGCATATGAACGAGCAGTTACACATCCGTTCCGGTGAGACGATTGTCGTCACAGGGGCAAGTGGCGGGGTCGGCTCACTCAACATCCAAATTGCGGCGAACGTATTCGGGGCGAATGTGTTCGCTATCGTCGGTGATTTGAAAAACGAGCAAGAGTTAAAAGCGCTTGGGGCGACCGAAGTGTTTTCCTATCGTTCTGAGTCGCTCGCCGATGATATCATCGCTGCGAACGGTGGCCCGGTCGATGCCGTGCTTGACGTCGTCGGGGATGCGTTATTTGATGTGTCTCTTCAAGTCTTGAAAAAAGGTGGGAAGTTCTGTATCTCTGGTTCGGCGGGAGGACAGACGACCCATCTCGACTTCCGGACGCTGTACTTGAAACATATCGCGATGTACGGGTCTGTTCTCGGGACACGATATGAATTCGCGGAGATGTTGCGCTCGATTGCCGAAGGGAAGCTAAAACCGGTCATTGACCGGACGTTCCCGCTTGAAGAGGCACGTGAGGCACAGGCGTATTTTAAACAATCGGGTAAGTTCGGAAAGATTGTGCTCATTCCGAACACATAAAAAGAGAGGAGATCTCCTCTCTTTTTATGCGAATTTTACTTTGAGACGATCGACATAGGCGATGAACAGGCGGAACCGTTCTAGCCAAAACTGGAAGAACGGACCGATGAGGAAAATCGATAAGACGGTCCCGAAGAAAAGTGGCCCGCCGAGTGCCCAACCGATGAGACAAGCGGTCAGTTCCATCCAAGTCCTCATGGCACGGACGGACGTTTGGAAACGGTCTGCTAAGGCAAGTGTCAATCCATCGCGTGGACCTGCACCGTACCCGACGGCGACATAGAGACCAGCTCCCATGCCCATCACAAATATGCCGAATGTGAGCCAAACAATATTCACAATCATCCCTTCGAAAACAGGGAGCCATTGCTCATTTAATATCACGTTCATGAACACCCCGACGAACACCGCGTTAACTAGAGTTCCGAACTGAGGACGGATGCGGTCGAGTATGTATTTAAATAGAACGAGTAAAAGACCGACGCATAAAATCACCGTCCCGATTGAAATCGGAAGATGGTGAGCGATACCGATATGAAGGACGTCCCACGTGGAAACCCCGAGATTTGCCATGATCATGATGGATGAACCGAGCGCGAGTAAGAACAACCCGGTCATGAAGAGACCCCATTTGAAGAGAATGCGTAAAAGGTGGATAGGTCGGACGTGCACGAACATCGCCTCGTTTCAATAGAATGATTGATTTATCTTAGCACAGGCGATTGAAAAACATAAAAAAAAACGTCTCAGCTTATTGGCTGAGACGTGAGTGTTATTTCTTCGGTGTTTTCTTTGCTTTGTTCTTTTTATAGTAATCGTAGACGAACGGTGCGACCGCCGTCGCGATTTTAATCAATGTTCCCATTTTGCCTTTCTTAGCCATTATGCTGCACCCCTTTCTCTTCTAGAAGAATATATTCCACACAATTTGATTTTGAAAACATATCTCGAGCACATTCCATCTTCATGACAAAGATTATAACCCATCATACTATAGGGTGGAGGAGGTCTATTGATGAAAACAATCATATGGTACCAAAATGATTTACGTGTTGATGATCATTTACCGCTTGAAGAGGCACTTCGCCATGACGATCCGATCGAAGGTCATTTTTTTATCAATCCGAATCAGTTCGTTGAAAATCGTTATGGCGTCATTCCACTTGGGAAGGAGCGACTTCATTTCTTGAAGGAGTCATTAGAGGATGTGGCCGGTTCACTCGACGCACTTGGTATCCCATTTCACGTGCACGTCGGTCATCCGCTCGAAACGCTCGACCCGTCCGACCGTCTCTTGTTTCAGCGGGCAGTCGGATACAATGAGCGCCGACGTGAAAATGAAGTGATTAAAAAATGGAAAGGGGAGTACGAGACGTTCGGTGGATTCACGTTATTTGAAGAGGGCGATATCCCGTTTGAGAAAATGCCGTTTCTCTTCACGGAGTTTCGAAAAGCGGTCGAATATGATGTACGTCCCCGAGAACTGATTTCCCGTAAGGCGACGGCTGCCACACGCGAGGTGACGTTCCCATTTTCGATTCAAGAAGTAAAGCAAGACCCGAGGACGGCGTTTCCGTTCAAAGGTGGCGAATTGGCAGCGAAGCGTCGATTGAATGACTATTTGTCCGTGCCGATTCGAACGTACAAAGAAACGAGAAATGGTTTTGGTGTCGATGACTCGACGAAGCTATCTTCTTATTTAGCGAACGGCTCGTTATCACCTCGACGGGTATTCTTTGAACTCGAGGCACATGAACGAACGCATGGGGTAAATGAATCAACGTACTGGCTGTACTTTGAACTATTATGGCGTGAGTTCTTTCAATGGGTCGCACTCGAGCAAGGGAAAAAATTATTTCGATCACAAGGCATCCGGTCGAAACGGAAAGACTGGCGAGTCGAGGCGGATGTCATTGAAAAATGGCGAAAGGGAGAGATGGGTGTTGATTTCGTAGATGCGTTTATGCGCGAACTGAATGCGACGGGATGGATGTCCAATCGGGGGCGACAAATCGTGGCGAATTATTTTTCAAAAGAGTTAAAACAAGATTGGCGTTACGGGGCTTCCTACTTTGAATCGAAACTAATCGATTACGACGTGGCGAGCAATTGGGGGAATTGGGCGTACCAGGCGGGTGTTGGGAACGACTCGCGCGACCGCCGTTTCAACATCGAGCGTCAACAGTTCACGTATGATCCGGACCGTGCGTTTCGTAACAAATGGTTGTGACCAAAGTGTCACGTGAAGTCGGCGTTTCTCATTGACTTCTTTTTACAGAAGCGCTATAGTTAAATCAACAGATGGGATACCTGAGGTGTACGAGAGCCGCCTTCGTTATTTTGAGCCAACACTTTGAATACGGGAGACCGAACTGCTAACCAGATCAACTGCCTCATCACGTGCAGGAGGACTTGTGAAGGAAACGCTAGGTCACCCACCTGCATACGCAGGTTCAAAAGCAAGGCATCGTCACGGCACTCCGGGCCCCATCGATTTTTTTGTAAATACGTCGCGAGACGTCTTTTTTTTGAATATAATTCCGAGTAAAATAGTATGAGAAAATAGAATTAGTTGGAGGAAGAAATATGCTACACCAGTTTTCACGAAATGAATTGGCCATCGGCTCTGAAGGCCTTGATGCTTTAAAGAATAAAACGGTCGCGATTTTAGGCGTCGGCGGTGTCGGCTCATTTGCGGCAGAGGCACTTGCGCGCAGTGGCGTCGGACGCATCGTCCTCGTCGATAAAGATGATATCGATATCACGAACGTCAACCGACAAATCCACGCACTGTTGTCGACGGTCGGTCAACCGAAAGTCGAAGCGATGGGGAAACGTCTCCTCGACATCAACCCGGACTTAGACCTCGTCCAATTGAAGATGTTCTATACAGAAGAGACATATGAAGAGTTCTTCGCTCAAAACATCGACTACGTTATCGATGCGTCAGACACGATCATCTATAAGATTCATTTAATCGTAGAATGTAAGCGTCGCGGCATCCCGGTCATCTCAAGCATGGGGATGGCGAATAAGATGGACCCGACGCGCATCAAGGTCGTCGACATTAAAGATACGTCATATGACCCGATTGCGAAGATGGTCCGTACTCGTCTACGTAAAGAGAAAATCTACAAAGGCGTCCCGGTCGTCTTCTCGGACGAATCTCCAATCGTGACACGCGAGGACGTGAACGAGGTCGTCGGGAAGAAAGACGCCCCGATCCGTAAAGCGAAGATGCCACCGAGCTCGAACGCGTTCGTCCCATCGGTTGCAGGACTTGTCGCTGCGGGATACGTCATCAATGACTTGCTCGAACAAGCGGGCGTCGAAATCAACCGCATCCAAAAATAAAACGACGCTGGCTCATTTCGAGTCGCGTCGTTTTTCCCAATAATCGAGCCGTTTTTGAATTTGTTGCTCGAATCCACGTGGCGTCGGTTTATAGTAATTTGGTCGTTTTCTAGCCAAGTTTTCTGGCCAATAGTTTTGAGGGACGAACCCGTCTTTTTCGTCATGTGGATACTTGTATCCGACCCCGTTCCCGAGTTCACGTGCTCCTGGACTATGGGCATCCCGGAGATGTACGGGCACAGGGCCTCCCTCGACTGTCCGGACGTGGTGAAGCGCCTTGTCGATGGCGGTGATGACCGCATTTGATTTTGGAGCGGTTGCCAAATAGAGAACGGCTTCTGCGATTGGGATGCGAGCTTCCGGAAAACCGATGTACTCGCTCGCTCGTGCTGCTGCATCGACGATGAGAAGTGCGTTCGGGTCGCTCATTCCGATATCTTCGGCGGCATGGACGTATAAACGACGCATGATGAATCGCGGAGATTCGCCAGCCTCAATCATGACGGCTAGCCAGTATAGCGCGGCATCCGGGTCAGACCCCCGAATCGATTTGATAAACGCCGAAATGACATCGTAATGTCGGTCGCCCGTCTTATCGTATTTGATCGACTTCTGTTGAATCGACTCTTCCGCGACCTCTAGCGTGATATGAATCTCTCCGTCCACCTCAGGCGTTGTCAAGACGGCGAGTTCGAGTGCGTTCAATAGGACACGGTAGTCACCATCCGCCATTTTGATATAATGGTCTGCAGCAGCTTCATCCATTTTGACCGGATAATTTCCGAGACCACGTGAATCGTGTAGCGCCCGCTCAAGGACGGCACGTAACTCTTCAGCACCAGGTGGCTCGAGTCGAAATACGGTCGCGCGTGACAGGAGTGCGGCGTTTACTTCAAAACTCGGGTTTTCGGTCGTCGCTCCGATGAGGACGAGCTTTCCAGACTCAAGGGCAGGAAGGAGCGCGTCTTGTTGGAGCTTATTGAACCGGTGGATCTCATCTAAAAAGAGAATCGTCCGTTCGTCTTCATAGTCGAAGCGGGACTCCGCTTCACGAATGACGTTCCGCAATTCATCGAGTTTTGCTGTGACGGCGTTCAATTGGACGAATGTCGCTTTCGTGTAATTCGAAATAACACGGGCAAGTGTCGTCTTACCGGTGCCAGGTGGACCATATAGGATAATCGTACCGAGTCGATCGGCTTCGATGGCACGACGAAGTAGCTTGCCCTCGCCGATGATATGGCGCTGTCCGATAACGTCATCTAATGTTTCGGGGCGCATCCGATTGGCGAGCGGTCCGCCATTCGATTGATGAAATAAATCAGGCATACGTAACCATTCCTTTCGACAAACGTTTGTTCGATTAGTATAACAGAAGGAGACTTGAAGATGAAAATATCTACTAAAGGCCGTTATGGCTTGACGATTATGATTGCGTTGGCACGAGAGACTGATAACAAACCGCTCAGTTTAAAAAAAGATTGCGGCACGACATGAATTGCCAGAGCATTACTTAGAGCAATTAATCGGCCCACTCCGTAACGGTGGACTCGTCAAGAGCGTGCGTGGTGCGTATGGCGGCTATCAGCTCGTCAAACCGCCAGAAGAAGTGACAGCGGGTGAAATCATTCGCTTGCTTGAAGGACCGCTGGCCATCGTCGAAGAATCTGAAGCAGATGATGCGGTGAAACGGAAGCTTTGGGATAAAATCAAAGAAGCGATTGATACCGTCCTTGATGAAACGACACTCGCTGACCTCGCTGAGGAAGAGTCAGACGGCTACATGTTTTATATTTAATAATGAGGTGACCTTAGATGAACTATTTTGATCACGCTGCGACGACACCGATGCGACCAGAAGTCCTCGAAGCGATGACACCCTACTTTTTAGAGACGTACGGGAATGCGTCGAGCATCCATGGGATTGGACGTAACGCCCGGGCGGCGCTCGATTCGTCACGTCGCGTCCTCGCGAAGTGGATCGGTGCTTCACCGAACGAGATCGTCTTTACGTCAGGTGGGACGGAGTCGGATAATTATGCTTTGTTCGGTGCGGCGTATGCCCATCAAGAAAAAGGCAAACATATCATCACGACAAAAGTCGAACATCACGCCGTTCTTCACGCGATGGAGCAACTTGAGCGCGAGGGCTTCGACGTCACGTATCTCGATGTTGATGAGTCGGGAGCTGTAGATATAGAAACGTTCCGATCAGCGTTACGTGAGGATACGATTCTCGTATCGGTTATGTACGGCAACAACGAGGTCGGAACGCGCCAACCGATTCAAGAAATCGGGGAGTTGTTACAAGACCATCAGGCTCTCTTCCATACGGATGCGGTACAAGCGCTCGGTACAGAAGAAATTGATGTGAAACGTATTCATGTCGATTTATTGTCGGCGTCCGCACATAAAGTGAATGGACCAAAAGGTATCGGTTTTCTTTTCATGAAAACAGGTGTAAAATTAGCGTCACGTTCTTTTGGTGGACAACAAGAACGTAAACGTCGAGCCGGCACGGAAAATGTTCCGGGTGCCGTCGGATTCCAAAAAGCAGCTGAACTCGTCATGGCAGAGCGTGAGGACCGAGTGACTCTCTATGCTTCGCTCGATTTGGCACTGCGTCAACGTCTTGACGAACTAGGCGTAACTTATGAGGTGAACGGGTCGAATCGTTTACCTCACATCGTGAACCTATACCTCCCTGGAATTGACCTTGAACCTTTCCTCATCATGATGGATATGCGGGGCATGGCGATTTCGAGCGGGAGCGCCTGCACGGCGGGGTCGGTCGAACCGTCCCATGTATTGTCGGCGATGTACGGGGATTCAGAGCGGACGCGTCAGTCTGTTCGAATCAGTTTTGGCCACGGTAACTCGGTCGAGGACGCGAAACGGCTCGCGGAGCGACTAGAAGAAGTCGTCTCGACATTTATGAACGGAGTGAGATAGATGAATTTACGCACGAAAGCCCCTGAAGAGACGACGGTCGTCGTTGGGATGTCAGGTGGCGTCGATTCATCGGTGACGGCCCATGTGTTAAAAGAACAAGGGTATAACGTCATCGGAATTTTTATGAAAAACTGGGATGACACGGACGAGAACGGTGTGTGTACGGCGACAGAGGACTATGAAGACGTCATCGCCGTGGCGAACCAAATCGGGATTCCTTACTATGCGGTCAACTTTGAAAAAGAATATTGGGACCGCGTCTTTGAATATTTCTTAGCGGAATATCGTCTCGGTCGGACGCCGAACCCGGACGTCATGTGTAACAAAGAAATCAAATTCAAAGCATTCCTCGACCATGCGCTTCGACTCGGTGCCGATTTTGTAGCGACCGGACACTATGCGCAAGTGAAATATGTTGATGGTGAGCATCGTTTGTTACGAGGAAAAGACGATAACAAAGACCAAACGTATTTCTTGAACCAATTGTCACAAGACCAGCTCGCGCGGACGATGTTCCCGATTGGTCATATGGACAAGAAAGATGTACGTGCGATTGCCGAAGAGGCAGGACTCGCGACGGCGAAGAAGAAAGATTCGACGGGAATCTGCTTTATCGGTGAACGGAACTTTAAAGAATTCTTGTCGGAATACCTTCCATCACAGCCTGGTGAAATGCGGACGCTCGATGGCGTCGTCAAAGGACGTCACGACGGGTTGATGTATTATACACTCGGACAACGTCACGGTCTCGGAATCGGTGGCGACGGTGATCCTTGGTTCGTCGTCGGGAAAGATGTTGAGAACAACGTCTTGTTCGTCGGACAAGGGTTCCATCACGACGCGCTCTACTCAGATGCGCTGCTCGCTTCGAAACTATCATGGACGGGAGCTGCTTCATCAGGAGAGTTCCGGGCGACGGCGAAGTTCCGTTATCGCCAACAAGATGTCCCGGTCACGATCGCTCCGCTCGAAAATGGCGAGGTCCTCGTCAAGTTCGATGAACCACAACGTGCCATCACGCCAGGACAAGCGGTCGTCTTCTATGATGGCGACATCTGTCTCGGTGGGGCAACGATTGACGAAGCGTATCGAAACGGAAAACGACTCGACTATATCGGATGAGGTGATTGATATGAACGCAAACGAACAAGGCATCCAAGCGATGCAGCAAGGTGAATTCGAACAGGCGGCCAAACATTTCAATGAGGCCATCGAAGCGAACCCGACGGACCCGACTGGTTTCGTCAACATGGGGACATTGCTCCAGGCGATCAACGATTACGATCGTGCCGTCATCTTCTATGATAAGGCGATCGAGCTCGATGGTTCGTTCGGTGCCGCTCACTACGCGAAAGGTGCACTTGCCTATGAACTCGAGCAATTGGAGTCAGCGGAGGCGTCGCTTCGCCAAGCGCTCCTTTCTGGCATGGATGATGCTGATCTTCATTTCATGCTCGGGTTGACGTATAAGGCGATGGGTGATTTCGTTCGAGCGATGCCACGCTTGCGTGAAGCGAAAAAACAATCGCCAGAAGACGTGGAGATCACGTTCCAATACGGACTTGCACTCGCACAGAGTGAACAGCTCGAAGAGGCGGTCGTTGCGCTAGAAGAGACGCTCGATCTCGATGCGAGCCATACGGATGCCCGTTACAACTTGGCAATCGCATATGCGTTCTTGGGTGACCAGGAACGAACGTACGCTGAGCTTCAACGCGTCTTGGAGATGCAACCGGATCATGAACTTGCGCGTGACGCCATCACGAAGATGGATGCGCTGCTTGGAAACTGAAACGTATGAACAAGAAAGTGCCATCGCGATTGAGCGATGGCACTTTCTTTAGTTATCGCAATCAAAGTTGCTTCGTTGTGATTTTGACGGGTTCTCCGGCAAACTTGCCGTATGCTTCGTCCATATTTTTCGTATACAGTTCGATGATGTTATGGCTCGGGTCTTTGAAGTACGCCGAGCGTTCTTTCCCATTCTTCGTCTCATCTTCGTCCCACGTCCGAAGTTTAACAGGGACATCGGTCTCATCTAAGATTTCGAGAGCCTGTTCAAACGACTCCATCGGAACGAAGAACGCACAGTGGACGTGGACGCCACCTTCATCATAGAGTGTGTCCCATTCCGTCACGTCCTGTTTACGGTTCGCATCCTCTTCTTCCGTAAAGTCGCGCTTCAACCAAAGACCTAACCGTGTGTTCCCACCGATATAAAGCCATGTTGCCCACGGCTCGTTCGCCTGCTCTTGTGATTCACTCGGCTCCGCATCGTCTCCGACCCATTGTTCGACGACAGGAAGACCTAATTTTTCATGCCAAAAAGCTACAGCTTCGTTCATGTCTGTCACTTCTAACACGAGTTCGCATAATCCGCTTACTGGAATTCGTTTGCCCATAGATGATTCCTCCTTCAATGTGTCATTCGAACAGTTCCCCGTTTCTTTGAATCAAAAACGCGACTAGCAGTATTGAAGTGGGGGAATGACAACCTATAGAAGGAGGTCGAGTGGCTTGCGAAAATTCAGCATGGTCAGCGTCATTTTGTTTTTCATTGTCGAGTATGTGTGGTTGAATCAATTATTTGAATCGGTAAATGAACGATTGGCAGACGGAAAATGGACGAATACGATTTTGTATCAAGTGGTCGTTGAACCACGTGGACTCTTAACGTTAATCCTTCTTTTATTCATAGCGCTCCTTCTCGTCGGATGGACAGTTCACTATGTGTACAGTGAGCAAAAGTCTTGGCAACATACATCTGAACATGTCGGTGTGGGGTGGCTCGTTCCATTGATTCTGGCATTACTCGGATTTCTTATTCCAAACGTGTATGTTCAAGTCGGGATCATACTCCTTCAAGTAACGTTCATTCCGCTCATTCCGTTCATCCATCAGACCGTTCCATTCTGGAAAGTCGTGACGAACTGGTTGATTCAGTTGGCTGTCATCGGTCTCGTCCTATTTGGGGCGAGAGGGATGCTTGAGGACTCGATTCGAATCGAGAAGACCGAGCTCTTCACAAAACTCGAGGCATATCAGGCATCTGGTGACTTGGACAGGATTCAGAGATTAATTGAAGAAGTGGACTTGGATCAGGTTGAGCGCATTTTGGACCGAGTCGATATCGAACAGTTGATACGTATTTTGGAAGTCGTCGATCTCGACCGAATCGAGCAAATCTTAAACCTGTTCAATTAGGGCATTTGTTCAATCGATTCATCTCGGGCTATAATGGATGATGGAAAAATAGCTGGAGGTGTCGGATATGATGGCAGCACCTTATGAGTTGACTGGAAAAGTCATTCGAGTCCTGTTTCAATCAGAAGAAGAGGCGCATACGATTGCGCTCGTACGTATTAAAGAAAAGAATTTTGAGACGGATGAGACCGAGATGGTCATCGCTGGCGTCGGAGTCGGCATCGAAAAAGGCGAGACGTATAAGGCGCACGGTCGTCTCGTTGACCATCCTCGATTTGGGAAACAGATGAAAGCGGATTGGATTCGTCGTGTCGTCCCGATGACGAAACGTGCAGCCGTCCGCTTTTTGACGAACGGGTCTTTTCCCGGAATCGGTCAAAAGACGGCGCAAAAGATTGCGGATTCTCTTGGAGACGATTGTATCGATCAAATCGTCAAACATCCGAGTATCCTGTCTGAGGTAGACGGATTGAAAGAAAAGCAGGCGCGTGTGATCACCGAACGCCTGAACGTTTTATATGGGGTCGATCAGTTGCTTTTGTTTCTCGCTCCATTCGACGTGACGCCACGTCTCGCCTCGAAAATTCATAAAGAGTATGAAGGACGGGCGATGGAGACGATTGAGAAGAATCCGTATGCGCTCATGTACGATGTACAGGGGATTGGATTCAAGACGGCGGATGCCATCGCGGCACATTTTGGGATTCAAGGCATTCATCCTGAACGCATCGCGGCAGCCGTGCTGTACGTATTAGAACTCGAGCAAGGGAACGGTCATCTCTACGTGACGGCGGAACAACTCGAAGCCGAGATGCCTCGAATCATCGGGGCTGATCCGGGGGATGCGCTCGTCACGGCGCTCGAATCGCTCGCTAAAGAAGAACGGGTCGTCATCGAGGATGGGGTCGTCTATCATCCCCGTGTCTTCCGTGCCGAACGGAAGGCGGCAGAAGAGTTGGCCCGAATCATGGCGACATCGACGACAGAGGACGTGGACATGACGACCATCTTTGACGCGGTCGGACGTGTCGAGGAAATGTTCTCGATTGAATATGCCACTCAACAGCGAGAAGCCATCGAACTCGCCCTCAAGTCACCGCTCATGGTTCTTACCGGTGGACCGGGTACCGGGAAGACGACGGTCGTTCGAGGCATCATTCATGCACTCAGCGATGTCTTCGATTGGAAGTTAGAACCCGTTCCGAACCAACCGTTCCCGTTCGTCTTGGCCGCACCGACGGGTCGAGCGGCGAAACGCCTCAGTGAGTCGACCGGGCTACCGGCCTCGACGATCCACCGTCTGTTAAAGTTCGACGGAAGTTCGTTCCAAGTCGATGAGACGAATCCACTTGTCGGGAAAGTGCTCATCGTCGATGAGGCGTCGATGATTGACATCTTTTTGTTCCGAAGTTTGCTCAAAGCGGTACCGAACGGCATGAAAATCTTGTTCGTCGGAGACCGTGATCAGCTCCCATCTGTCGGACCGGGGCAAGTACTTGCCGATTTGATGGCGACAGAAGGGATTCCGGTCGTCCGCCTTGACGTCGTCCATCGTCAAGCGTCGGAGTCAAGTATCCTCCGTCTCGCCCATTCGTTGAATGCGAAGAAAATGCCAGACGATTTGTTGGCGTCACTGCCAGACCGGCGTTTCTATACGGCGAACCAAGAGACGGCGCTTCAAGCGATTTGTCAGATGGCAGGAGCGGCTCTCCGAAAAGGATATTCACCGTTTGATATTCAAGTGCTCGCACCGACATATCGGGGTGTCTGTGGAATTGATGGGCTGAATGAAGCACTTCAGAACGTATTCAATCCAAAATCGAGTGCCCGTGAAGTGAAACATGGGACGCGCATTTACCGCAATGGCGATAAAGTGCTACAACTCGTCAACAACGCCGAGGAAAACGTCTATAACGGGGACATCGGAGAAATCACGAACATCTTCTATGCGAAGGAAAACGTTGATAAGGTCGACAAAATTTATATTCGATTCGATCAGACAGAAGTCGAGTACAACCGTAGTGAATGGGACCAGTTCACCCACGCCTACGCCATCACGATCCATAAGTCACAAGGGTCCGAGTTCCCGATCGTGCTCATGCCAGTCTTCTTCAACGGGGGATTCCGGTCGTCACGTAACTTGATTTATACAGCCGTGACTCGGGCGAAGAAGAGCTTACTCTTGTTCGGTGATGTGCGTGCGCTTGAGGCGGCGACGCGAGAAGAGGAACCAGTGCGACGGACAAAATTGGTCGAACGCTTAGGTGGGAAGTCTTGACGTCTTTCCGAACGCGTGTGATAATGACGAATAGACAACTGAAACGATACAGACGATGAAGGAAATGAGTACGTCGTCACCACCTCTACAGAGACATCTTCCTAGGCTGCGAGAAGATGGGGGTCGGCCGACCGAAGCTATTCTGGAGTCCCCACTCAACCTGGGCGCCTCATCCACGTTAACGGATGTTCGAGGCACGGTGTATACCGTGCGAACGAGGGTGGTACCACGAAGCGATGCTTTCGTCCCTTTCCACAGGGGCAGGCATCGCTTTTTTTCGTTTCGTTCAGAAATAAGGAGGAATTGTTCATGAAACCGCTCAAATCATTGACTGGCGCACAGATTCGCCAAATGTACTTAGATTTCTTCAAATCAAAAGGGCACAGCGTGGAGCCGAGTGCTTCACTTGTACCGGTTGAAGATCCGACTTTGTTGTGGATCAACTCAGGTGTTGCGACATTGAAGAAATACTTTGATGGACGTGTGATTCCAGCGAACCCACGTATCGTCAACGCTCAAAAATCGATTCGAACGAACGATATCGAGAACGTCGGGAAGACAGCACGTCACCATACGTTCTTCGAGATGCTCGGGAACTTCTCAGTCGGTGAATACTTCCGTGAAGAAGCGATCACATGGGGCTGGGAACTGTTGACGAGCGACGAATGGTACGGACTCGATCCGGACCGTCTCTCCGTCACGATTCACCCGGACGATGAAGAATCAAAACAAATTTGGTTGAACCTCGGTATGCCAGCTGACCGCATCATCCCGCTAGAAGATAACTTCTGGGAAATCGGTGAAGGTCCATCTGGTCCAAACACGGAAATCTTCTTTGACCGTGGTCCAGCATTCGGGGACGACCCGACAGACCCTGAACTTTATCCGGGTGGGGAGAACGAGCGTTACCTTGAAATCTGGAACATCGTGTTCAGCCAATATAACCATGACGGACACGGAAACTACACAGAGCTTCCGCGTAAAAACATTGATACAGGGATGGGACTCGAACGGATGGCGAGCGTCCTTCAAGACGTACCGACAAACTTCGATACCGACCTCTTCATGCCGATCATTCGTGAAACTGAAAAAATCAGTGGCGACGTATACCGTCAAGACAGCAGCAAAGACGTTGCGTTCAAAGTCATCGCGGACCATATTCGTACAGTATCGTTCGCAATCGGTGACGGGGCACTTCCATCGAACGAAGGACGTGGCTATGTCCTCCGTCGTCTTCTCCGCCGTGCTGTACGTTATGCGAAGATGCTCGGAATCGAGCGTCCGTTCATGTATGAGCTCGTCGATGTCGTCGGAGACATCATGGTCGACTTCTACCCGCAAGTGAACGAGAAGAAAGACTTCATCAAGAAAGTCATCAAGAACGAGGAAGAGCGTTTCCACGAAACGTTGAATGACGGTCTCGCAATTTTGAACGAAGTCGCGAAAGCACAAAAAGCTGCTGGGTCAAACGTGATCAGCGGTCAAGATGCATTCCGTCTTTATGACACGTATGGCTTCCCGCTCGAATTGACAATCGAATACGCAGAAGACCATCAGATGACGGTTGACGAGGACGGTTTCAAAGAAGCGATGAACGAGCAACGTGAACGTGCACGTCAAGCGCGTGCTGACGTAGAATCGATGCAGATTCAGTCGGGTGTGCTTGCAGACATCACGATGCCTTCGACATTCCTCGGTTATAACAACCTTGAGACGAACGCAAAAATCATCAGCTTGATTCACAACGGCGAACTCGCTGACGTCGTCGCTGCAGGGGAAGAGGCACAAGTCATCCTCGATCAGACACCATTTTACGCTGAGAGTGGCGGTCAAATCGGTGATAAAGGACAAATCGTCGGCGAAGACTTCCTTCTTCGCGTGAAAGATGTGTCGAAGGCACCGAACGGACAGAACTTGCATACGGTCACGGTCGAGTCAGGTGTGGCGAAAGCGGAAGTAGCCGTCACGGCTTCTGTCGACCAAGCATCGCGTCAAGCCATCGTCAAGAACCACACGGCGACGCACCTCTTGCACCGCGCACTCAAAGATACGCTCGGGGAGCACGTCAACCAGGCCGGTTCACTCGTGACACCAGATCGTCTCCGTTTTGACTTCTCTCACTTCGGTCAAGTGACATCAGAAGAGCTTCAATCCATTGAGCGTCAAGTGAACGAGAAGATTTGGGCCTCGATCGGTGTCGATATCGAAGAGATGAACATTGCGGATGCGAAAGCAAAAGGCGCGATGGCACTCTTCGGCGAGAAGTATGGTGATGTCGTTCGTGTCGTATCAGCAGGAGATTACTCGGTTGAGCTTTGTGGTGGGATTCACGTCTCCAACACGGCTGAAATCGGACTCTTTAAAATCTTGTCTGAATCAGGGATTGGCGCTGGGACGCGTCGAATTGAAGCGGTCACGGGAGCTGGCGCATATGAAGTGATGAACCAACAAATCGAGACGCTCGAAGCGACAGCGAAACTGTTGAAGACGAAACCACTTGAAGTTCCTGCACGCGTACAAGCACTTCAAGCTGAAATCAAAGAAGTCGAACGCGCTTCAGAGTCGCTTAAAGCGAAACTTGCCAACATCGAGGCATCTTCATTAACGGATGCGATCGAAACGATTGGCGGCGTTCAATTGATTGCGAAACGCGTCGATGGACAAGATATGGATGCCCTTCGCAGCATGGTCGATGACTTGAAAGTTAAACTCGGTTCTGCCGTGATTATCCTTGGTTCGGCGAACGGTGAGAAGGTCAACCTTGTCGCAGGTGTGACGAAAGACTTGAACGATCGTGGCTTCCATGCCGGAAAACTGATTAAAGAAGTCGCGACACGCTGCGGTGGTGGCGGTGGCGGTCGTCCAGACATGGCACAAGCAGGTGGCCGTGATGCAACAAAACTGGACGAAGCATTGAAGTTTGCTTCACATTACGTCGAATCACTGGCATAATAGAGTGTGAAGTGCAAACGGAAAGAGGTGGATTCTTGTGAGCCAAATGGATCGCACGATGCAATTCAATTTTCCAGAAGATGATCAACGTGCTAACACACGTGAGACGCTGATTACGGTATATCAAGCACTCGAGGAAAAAGGTTATCAACCGATCAATCAAATCGTGGGATACTTACTGTCAGGTGACCCTGCCTACATTCCACGTCATAATGATGCGCGAAACTTGATTCGCAAAATTGAGCGGGATGAACTTCTCGAAGAGTTGGTCAAATCGTATTTGAACGATCGTAGAGAGGATTAATATGAAGCGAGTCATGGGACTCGATGTCGGATCGAAGACGATTGGTGTCGCGGTGAGTGACCTGATGGGATGGACGGCGCAAGGTGTGGAGACGGTCTACTGGACCGAACCTGACTTTGACGAAGCCGTCCGTCTCCTTCGTCCGTTTATCGAGCAGTACGATGTGAAAGAAGTCGTCGTCGGTCATCCGAAAAACATGAATGGGACAGTCGGCCCGCGTGGTGAGGCGTCCGAGGCATTTGCCGAGGCGTTCACAGAACAGACGGGTTTACCTTGCGTGTTGGTGGATGAACGATTAACGACGATGCAAGCGGAACGGATGCTCATTTCAGCAGATGTCAGCCGCAAAAAGAGAAAAGCGGTCATCGACAAAATGGCGGCCGTGATGATTTTACAAAACTACCTGGATCGTTCCGGGAAATAAGGAGGAATCTCTCATGGCAGAAATCCGTCGTGAAGAAGAAATGTACCGTATTCCAGACGAAAATGGAGACGAACATTTATTTGCAGAAATTTTCCGTATGACGAGCGACCGTTCGAAAAAGACGTTTGTCGTACTCGAACCGGTTGGCGCACCAGAGACAGAAGATGAAGATACGATTGAAGTATACGCATTTGAAATTGAAGAACTTGAAGATGGCGAATTCATCTTGAAGCTCGTCGAAGACGATGAAGACTTCGATGAGGTCATGGAAGCATTCGACATCGTCAATGACGAAGTCGGTCTAGACTAAATAGGGGACGGGCGACTAGGGAATATCCCTCGTCGCCTCTCTTTATAAAAAGAACAGGGGAGAAATGCATGAATCATCCATCTATGTCAGATGAGAAACGTGCCCGCAACCGGATCGTCCGTCGCATCACGGTTGTCATCCTGGCCATCTTCCTTCTCGTCATCGCCACAGGATCGGCGCTCACATATGTCTTTGTGAAGCGTTCCATCGAACCGATTGACCCAACTTCGACTGAAACGGTCGAGATTGAAGTCCCGCTCGGTGCTGGTTCGGGATACATTGGTGAATTACTAGAAGAGAATGGGCTTGTAAGGAGTAGCACGATTTTCCGTTTCTATACACGCTTTAAGAACGAATCGTCGTTCCAGGCGGGGACGTATACGTTATCTCCGTCACAATCAATCGATGAATTGATTGAAACGTTGCAAACAGGTAAAGTCATTGTGGTCCCTGATATCAAGCTCGTCATTCCAGAAGGATTCACGATTGATCAGGTGATTGCGAGACTTGCGAAAGTGGCAGAAATCCCGAAAGAAGAGATTTCTGAGCAGTTGAGCGACCGTGAATACATTCAGTCTCTCGTAAACGAGCATGAAATGTTGACGGAAGAAGTATTGCAGGAAGGCATCTATCATCCGCTTGAAGGATACCTGTTCCCAGCCACATATGAATTCAATAAAGGCGTAACGCTCAATGAAATCATCGATGAGATGTTACTACCGACCGAAAGTATGTATCAAGAATACAAAGGTCGTTTAGCCGATTCAGGACGTACGTTCCATGAGACGCTCGCGCTCGCATCCGTTGTCGAGAAAGAGGCGGTGTCAACGGAAGACCGTAAAGAGATTGCCGGCGTGTTCGAGAATCGCTTAAACGACGGAATGAAATTACAATCTGACCCGACCGTCTGGTACGGAACGGGGGAAACATCGATTTTCACTTCATTCGCGGACTTGGAGAACGATTCCTTATATAACACGTATCGTTACGAAGGCATCCCGATTGGACCGATTGCGGCCGTGAGCCGTGACGCATTTGAGGCGGTGCTTAATCCGAACGACACGGAGAACATTTACTTCTACGCACGCCCTCCACGTGAAGGGTTCCCGAACGGGGAAGTCTTGTTCGAAGTCGACTATGAGGATCACCAACAAAACGTCAATAAGTACCGTTCCGAATGGGAAGCGTTTGAAGAAGCAAACAGTAATTGATGGGACGACCGGAAGCGGATGCTTCCGGTCGTTTGAATGAAGAGAGTTAAGAGGTGGAACGAGTGGACCATGCATCCTATGAGGGATATGTAGAAAAACTAATCAATGACCGCTCCCCGCTATTGACGGAGATGGAGGCGTTCGCGCGTGTTCATCACGTCCCAATCATGGATTTGACGGGTTCGGAAGTGCTGCTCTCCTTACTGTCGATGCAACGGCCGACCCGAATCCTCGAAGTGGGTACGGCCATCGGCTACAGTGCCATTCGCATGGCAGAATTGTTACCCGATGCAGAAATCGTCACAATTGAGCGGAATGCTCGCCGTTTCGAAGAGGCGACGGAATTCATCAATCGATCGGACGTGCGCGATCGAATTACGCTCGTTCACGGCGATGCCGTCGAATTGATTGGAACGATTGAAGGTGAATTCGATGCCGTATTTATTGATGCGGCAAAAGGACAATATCAAAAATTTTTTGATGGGTATGGCGCTTTAGTACCAATTGGTGGTACGATTTACAGCGATAATTTGTTTTTACGAGGGGACGTCTTGCTAGAGGATGTGTCGGTCCTGGACCGACGCCGACGCCGGCTCGTGCGTCTCGTGAAACAGTTTACTGAGCAATTGATGGCACGGACCGATTATCATACTGCAATTTTGCCCCTTGGTGATGGCCTAGCAATCAGTCGTAAATTACGATGAGGAGGACTTAACTTTGATGCAACATAAACCCGTCATTATTGGCGTGGCCGGGGGTACCGGATCAGGAAAAACGACCGTGGCCCGCGCGCTCGTCGATGCGTTTCAAGGTCAATCGGTCGTCATGATCGAGCAAGACGCGTACTATAAGGATCAATCAGAGATGACCATGGAGGAGCGGTACAAGACGAACTACGACCACCCCTTCGCCTTTGATAACGATTTGTTGATCGAACATATCCAACAGTTACAACAACATCAGGCGATTGAAAAGCCGGTCTATGACTATGCGGCCCACACGCGTTCAAGTGAAACCATCTTAATCGAACCCGTCGATGTCGTCATCGTCGAAGGGATCTTGGCACTCGAAGATGCGCGTTTACGAGATCTGATGGATATCAAAGTGTTCGTGGATACAGATGCGGACGTTCGAATCTTGCGTCGTATGCAGCGTGATTTGAATGAACGTGGACGTTCAATCGATTCGGTCGTTGCCCAATATACAAATGTGGTGCGTCCGATGCACTTACAATTCTGTGAACCAACAAAAAGGTATGCAGATATCATCGTTCCTGAAGGCGGAGAAAACTTTGTCGCGATCGATTTACTCGTGACCAAAATCCGTTGGGTGCTCACTGAGCGCAATCGCGCGTGAGCAAATAAATCGTTTTCAATTCAACCCTAGCTGTAATATACTAGGAGACAATGAAGGAGTGACAGAAATGGCTGAAAAACAACACTATATGACGTTAGACGGAAAAGCGAAGATCGAACATGAATTAAACGAACTGAAGACGGTCCGCCGTAAAGAAGTCGTTGAAAATATTAAGATTGCTCGTGATTTCGGTGACTTGTCAGAGAACGCGGAATATGACGCGGCGAAAGAAGAACAAGCGATGGTCGAAGGACGCATCGCACAATTAGAAGAAATGCTCCGTAACGCGGTCATCATTCAAGATGATGCAGGCGATAACTCGGTTGTCTCAATCGGGAAGACGGTAACGTTCTTCATTCAAGAAGATAATGAAGACGAAACGTATACAATCGTTGGTGGAGCTGAGGCAGACCCGTTCACAGGGAAAATCTCGAACGAATCACCGATTGCCAAGGCACTTCTTGGACGTACGATTGGTGATGTGGTCACGGTGCAAACACCAGGTGGCGACATGGTCGTCGAAATTAAAGAAATCAAATAAATTGTTGAGCGACCTCCTATTCGGAAGTCGCTCTCTTTCTGAGGAGGAGACGGAATGAAAGTAGGCATCATCGGCGCGATGGAAGAAGAAGTGAATCTACTTCGGAACGAGTTGACAGAACGAGTAGATACTGAAATCGCGAACTATCATTTTTATGAGGGCTATCTTGGTAACATGCAAGTCGTCATCTTGAAGTCAGGCATCGGGAAAGTCAACGCTGCCATCGGCACGACACTTTTGATTGATAAGTTCAAACCGGACGTCGTCATCAACACAGGATCTGCCGGTGGTTTTAAAAAGGGGATGAAAGTCGGAGACGTCGTCGTCTCGACGGAAGTTCGTCATCACGATGTCGACGTGACGGCATTCGGGTATGAGTACGGACAAGTACCAGGTATGCCGCCGGCGTATGAGGCGGATGCCAAGCTCGTCAGCGTCTGTAAAGAGGTCATTGAAAACTTGCCAGATGTGAATGTACATCAGGGATTGATTGTGACGGGAGATTCGTTCATCAACGATTCGAAACGCGTGGCGGACATCCTCGGTCATTTCGACGGCGTCGCAGCGGTCGAGATGGAGGCTGCCCCAATCGCTCAAACGTGCTATCAGTTTGGTATTCCTTTTGTCGTCACACGCTCGATTTCAGACAGTGCAGACGAAGAAGCGAACTTGTCATTCGACGAGTTTTTGGAGACAGCATCGATCAACTCTGCGAAGATGGTCATGGCTGTCACGAAGCGTTTAGAACAAGCTTAATCCAGTCAACACGAGGAGGATGCATTGACATCCTCTTTTTATTCCCTTATATTAGTACCAGATACTAAGAATAGGGGTCGACGATATGAATATTGGAATCATCGGCATCGGATCGTTCTTACCGGACAATCGGGTGACAAATATCGATTTAGAAAAACGAATGGATACGAGCGATGAGTGGATTCGTACTCGTACAGGCATCGAAGCACGTCATTTGGCTGAAGAAGATATGACAGTCGCAGATATGGCGACACGCGCTGCTGAACGGGCGTTACAGAGTGCGGGCGTCACAATCGACGACATTGAAGCCATCGTTTGTGCGACAGCAACGGCGCCAGCCTTCCCGGCAACTGCATGTGTGGTTCAGGCGAATCTTGGCGCGAAAGCCGCCGTGGCGTTCGACGTGAGCGCGGCATGTAGCGGTTTCATCTTTGCAATGGACACGGCGAAGAGTCTCATGGATTCAAAAGGATTTAAAAAGACGCTCGTCATCGGCGCAGAGAAGATGGGAAGTCTGATTGATTGGGATGATCGATCGACGGCTGTCCTTTTCGGAGATGGGGCAGGGGCTGTCGTGCTCGGGGAAGACGATATCGCTTCAATTGACTCACTTGTGCTCGGAAGTGACGGGACAGGTGGCAAACATCTGTATGAAAATGAAGAAGGTAAAATCGTCATGAACGGTCGTGAAGTCTTCAAATTTGCCGTTCGGAAGATGCCCGAAATCGTTCTTGAGGCGCTGGACAAAGCCGATAAGACGTTGGAGGACCTTGACATCCTCGTTCCACACCAGGCGAACCGTCGAATCATCGACGCTGCGATGGAGCGTTTACACTTAGAAGAAGAGAAAGTTGTCATGACCATTCAAGACCATGCGAATACATCAGCAGCTTCCATTCCACTCGCATTGGCCGAGGCGGTCAAGTCTGGCAAAATCCAAGATGGACAAACGGTCGTCATCGCAGGATTTGGTGCTGGGCTCACGTGGGGGGCTAGCTGCCTGACATGGAATCACGCAACCATTACGGAGGGGAATCATTTATGAAACGAGTAGTAGTGACAGGATTAGGAGTCGTATCACCATTAGGAAACGATGTCTCAACAATGTGGGATCGCCTGTTAAAAGGGGATAACGCGATTGATACGTTGACGAAGATTGACATCAGTCAATACCCGGCCAAGGTCGGGGCGGAAGTGAAGGAATGGAACATCGATCATTTAGTCGAACCGAAGGAAGCGCGTAAGATGGATTCCTTCATCCAATATTCTTTACTTGCGGCAGACGCTGCCCATAAAGACAGCGGACTCGATGTGAAAGCGATCGCGGACGATGTCGGGATTTGGATCGGGAGCGGAATTGGTGGCGTCGAGACGATTGACAAACAGTCTGCCATCTTGCATGACCGTGGACCACGTCGCGTCAGCCCGTTCTTCATTCCGATGATGATTCCGAACATGGCGAGCGGACAAGTATCTATCTATCTTGGAGCAAAAGGACCGAGCAACTGTTCCGTGACGGCTTGTGCGTCAGGGACGAACTCAATCGGCGAAGCTTTCCGTGTCATTCAACGTGGAGATGCCATCGCTATGTTCGCAGGTGGAGCGGAAGCGCCAATCACACCACTCTCGTTCGCAGGATTTTGTTCGAACAAAGCTCTATCTACGAATCCAGACCCGAACACGGCCTGCCGTCCGTTCGATGAGAATCGCGACGGGTTCGTCATGGGTGAAGGAGCTGGGGTGCTCGTGTTAGAAGAATATGAGCACGCATTGGCACGTGGGGCAAAAATGTACGCTGAAGTTGTCGGATATGGAATGAGTTCGGATGCATACCATATCACAGCACCGTCACCAGAAGCTGAGGGCGGATCAAAAGCGATGAGTGAGGCGATTCGTGACGCTGGAATCACGCCAGAAGATGTTCAATACATCAACGCGCATGGAACGAGTACACCACTCAACGATATGCTCGAGACGAAAGCGATTCGTCGAGTGTTCGGGGAACACGCTGACAAGCTCGCCGTCAACTCATCAAAATCGATGATTGGTCACCTTCTTGGTGGTGCAGGTGGCGTCGAGGCCGTCATCACAGCATTATCGATTCACGAAGGCAAGATTCATCCAACGATTAACTGCGAATCACCAGCAGCAGACTGTGATTTGGATTATGTACGTGAAGGAAATCGGGAACTTGACATTCGTTATGCACTCAGTAACTCACTCGGCTTCGGGGGCCACAATGCGACACTCGCATTTGCAAAAGTGATGAACTGACGGTAGAAAAAACACACAAAAAAGGTTAGGGTATAAGGGTTGGTCTAACAGAAAGGAGTGCAACGAATGAAAAAGAAATCATTCATCGTGGCCGCCTTGTTAGGTTCAGTCCTTATCCTTTTTTTATTTATTTGGAACGAACAACGAGAGCAGTCACGCAAACTAGTACCAGTAGAAGAACAACAATTGACGATTTACGGGGAGTCACTTCCGACTCAGCCGGATGTCATGCTAGCAATCGATCCGTCATCTCAAACAATCCTGTCCCATCTCTACGAAGGCCTGTATCGATTCGGAGCAGACGGGACCATCGAACCAGCGCTCGTTGAGAAGTTAGAGCGATCCGAAGATGGAACGGTCTATACATTCACATTAAAAGAGAGTGTGACGACAGAAGGGAATGCGATTGACGCGCAAACATTCGTCGATCACTTCCAAAAACTCGTGGACGTCGATACGAATTCACCGTTCAGCTTCTTACTAGCAGATGTTCAATCCGCAAAAGAAATCGGACTTGGCCAACAAGAACCAGATACGCTAGGGGTCAAGGCAATCGATGACCGGACGCTCGAGTTGACTCTTGTCCGTCCGATGGAAGGGTTCGAACAGATTTTGGCGATGCCCGCATTTTTACCTCAACCAAATGTGGAAGCATGGGAAGAGCTAGAGACGAACGGTCCATTTAAAATCAAGGCAATCGGAGATACGACCATCTCGTTACATAAAAATGAAACGTACCGAGAAGCTGAACAGGTCACGCTTGAAACGATTACCATTAATAGTGAAGCGAACTTGACGGAAGCGACAGGAATGCAACCCGTCCCATACGATTTTGACGTTTCCACGATTGATGAGGAAATTTTGAACGTACAGGACGTTCCACGAAGTGGAGTCTTTTATTTAAAGCCGAATGTTAAAAAAGCCCCGTTTAATGATGTAGCGTTCCGACAAGCCATCGCATTGACGCTTGAGCGGTCGGAAATCGAGGATTCACTCGCGCGAGCGGAACAGACGACAGAACGATTACTCGTCATCGACCAAGAGGATGCGATCGCACAATTGGAAGGAAACGCCGACCAATTGTTTGACACCGTGAAGAAACGGCTGAAGAAAGATGAACTCGAAATCGAGCTGCTCAGCTTTGTCGATGACGAAGCGCGTCAAATCTCCGCAAAATTAAAGAAGAATTTGGAACAGTTGGATGGTTTGACCGTTAACATTATCGAGCTCCCCTTAGGAGAAAAAGTTAGGAAAGAAGTCTCAGGGGATTATGTGTTTTCTCTATCAGGCTGGCAACCAGACTATCCGATGTTATCCGCCTATTTGACTCAATTTGAAACAAACGATGTCCTCAATTCGAGTCGATATGCCAGCGAATCGTATGATAAATTGATGGATCAGGCTCGCTCAACGGATCGGTTGGAAGAACGAAATGAAATCTTCCGAGAAGCGGAGGCACAGCTGTTAGAAGAGGCTGTTGTTATGCCAATCTATCAAGCTGGACGCTCTTATGTGATCGAAAAAGGTTACGACCATATCGGATATCCGGTCACCGGTCCTTCATATGTCCTAACCTTTGCAAAAAAATACGAAAATTGAGCTAAAAGCCCGCCACTGTAGGCGGGCTTTTAGACTATAGATAAAATTTTTTAGAAAAATCAAAATAAACACTTTGCAAAATTATCAGAATATTGTATTATTGCATCAACGGGATTTTGGTAACAAATACTGTCAGAAGAAATGACTGAATTTTCTACCATCATTCACTTCGTTAAAACGAAAAAATCAGGGGGTCATCGCAATGAATAAGAAAAAAGGTTTTGCTTTAGCATCATCGGTTACACTTCTATCAAGTGCATTCCTAGCTGCATGTTCGACAGGGGAAGAGGAAGGCGCATCAACAGACTCGAATCAAAGTTCTTCTGACGAAGCGCAAGTCCTCAACTTGCTCGATTCTTCAGATATTCCTTCACTTAACCCGACACTCGCAACAGATGCTGTATCGTTCAACGTGTTGAACAACGTTAACGAAGGTCTCTACCGCATGGACGAAGAAGACAACCCGACTCCGGGTATGGCTGAAGACCACGACGTTTCAGAAGACGGTAAAACGTACACGTTCAAAATCCGTGAAGGCGCGACTTGGTCAAACGGGGAGCCTGTCACAGCGAACGACTTCGAATACGCTTGGAAAGAAGTACTCAACCCAGATAACGCATCACAATATGCATACGTTATGTCAATCATCGAAGGCGCAGAAGCGTACAACACAGGTGAAGGCGAGCGCGATGCTGTAGGCGTTAAAGCAATCGACGATCAAACTCTTGAAGTTAAATTGACAGCACCAGCTGACTACTTCCTCGGATTGACTAGCTTCGGCGTATTCATGCCAAAACTCGAGTCATTCGATACAGAGCAAGGCGAGAACTTCGGTACATCTGCAGA
Organism: Exiguobacterium sp. 8H; assembly: GCF_902506255.1. Classification (GTDB taxonomy): domain Bacteria; phylum Bacillota; class Bacilli; order Exiguobacteriales; family Exiguobacteriaceae; genus Exiguobacterium; species Exiguobacterium profundum. The sequence goes on from NZ_LR733429.1 coordinate 254,493, forward strand.
GACGACTCTCTACAACGGACCGTTCAAACTCGACAGCTGGGAGCGCGAGCAAGGCTGGAAGATGGTCAAGAACGAAGACTATTGGGATGCTGACACAGTTAAACTTGAAGAAATCAACGTTAAAGTCGTTAAAGAAGTTTCAACAGGTGTTAACTTGTATGAAAACGGTGACGTTGACCGCACAGGCTTGACTTCTGAGCTCGTAGCCCAGTATCAAGACAGCGAAGAGTTCTCAACTGTCGTTGAACCAACACTCTTCTACCTCCAGTTCAACACTGCTGTTGAAGAATTAAATAACCAAAACATCCGTAACGCGATTGACGCGGCATACGATAAAGCAGCAATCTCAGAGACGCTTCTTGCGAACGGTTCGATTCCTGCGAACTACCTCGTACCAAAAGACTTCGTAACAGGTCCTGACGGCAAAGACTTCCGTGAAGCAAACGGCGACATCGGCGGCTATGACGTGGATCGTGCGAAAGAACTTTGGGAAGCTGGACTTGAAGAGCTCGGAACAGACAAAGTTGAACTTGAGCTCCTCAACTATGACTCAGAGTCTGCGAAGCAAATCGGTGAGTTCATCAAAGGTGAGCTTGAGAAGAACCTTCCAGGAATTACGGTTACAATCAAACAACAACCGTTCAACAACAAACTTGACCTTGAGAACAAAGGTGAGTTCGAGTTCACATTCGCTGGATGGGGTCCTGACTACCAAGATCCAATGACATTCGTTGACCTCTTCGTCACTGACGGACCATACAACCGTGGTAAGTGGTCGAATGAAGAATTCGATAAGTTGATCGAATCTGCGAAATCAAGCACAGATGCTGAACAGCGTTGGGCTGACCTTCAAGCTGCAGAGAAAATCGTTCTTGAAGAGAACGCAATCTCGCCAGTTTACCAACGTGGATCGGCTCGCCTCACGAAGCCATATGTTAAGGATATCGTTGAGCACGCATTCGGTGCGGACTACTCTTACAAGTGGGCTTCAATCGAAGGAAAAGAATAATCAAATCATCTTTACGAAGAGAGACAGGGACGCCTGTCTCTCTTTTTTATGTAGATATTTGATGTTAAAAAGAACGCTCAGCTGAGCGTTCTTTTTAACATCATTTATTTTTTCACTTTGGCACGCTTGCGACTGAGACCCATTGCTTTCTCGATTTTTGCGAGATTCTTGTTCGCGACGGCTTCAGCCTTCACGCGACCGGCATCAAGGATTTCATCGAGTTCTGGTGAATCAATCAACTCGTGATAACGCGTTTGAATTGGTTCAAGCAGGGCAACGACCGCTTCTGCCACATCCTGTTTAAATGTTCCGTAGTTCGAATTCTCATATTGCTTGACGAGGTCATCAATTGAAGTGCCGGTAGAGAGTGAATAAATTTCCAACAAGTTTGAAATCCCTGGTTTGTTCTCCCGATCGAATGAGATGACACCACTCGAATCTGTGACGGCACTCTTGATTTTCTTGCGAATGACATTCGGCTCATCGAGCATCGAGATATATCCTTTGGCATTCGTATCCGATTTAGACATCTTCTTCACGGGATTCGTGAGAGACATGATCCGAGCGCCTTCTTTTTGAATGAGTGGTTCCGGCATCGTGAATGTCTCGTAATAACGTTTGTTAAAGCGTTCCGCCAAGTCACGAGTCAGTTCGATGTGTTGCTTTTGGTCGTCTCCGACTGGAACAAGTTCCGTATTGTATAACAAAATATCAGAAGCCATGAGCGTCGGGTAGACGAACAACCCTGCACCAACATTCTCGCTGCCTTGCGACTTGTCTTTATACTGCGTCATACGACCGAGCTCACCCATGCCGGCGATACAAGTTAACATCCAACCGAGTTGAGCGTGTGCTTTTACTTCAGACTGTACGAAAATCGTCGCTTTCTCCGGGTCGAGACCGGACGCGAGATAAAGTGCTGCTAATTTTCGCGTGTTGTTCATGAGCTCGACACGGTCGAGTTGAACAGTAATTGAATGTAAATCGACGATACAATAATAGGCATTGTTGTCGTCTTGTAGGTCGACGAATTGTTTCATCGCGCCAAGGTAGTTCCCGAGCGTCACGACGCCGGTCGGTTTGATTCCTGAAAAAATCGTTGCCATGTGAATACACCTCCGAAAAATATAAAAAACCGCAGTCGTCCGCCCGAATAAATCGGGACGAATAGCCGCGGTGCCACCCAAATTTGCATATACTATGCCACTTGAACGCGTTAACGGGCGTGAACCGTCTCGCCATACTTTTTGTTCAGGCGAGCCACTCCGAAGTCCATTCATTCAATAACTTTTCATCTACTCACAGCACCGTAGACTCTCTGAGGAAAAGGGGAATTGAATTACTTGTCTTCATCCAAGTGTTCTTATTCTGCATTTAGTTTAGCACAGGATTCAAGTGACGAAAAGATTAAATCAAAGCGACGAGAAATGAGAGAGCGATACTTCCAACTCCGACATACACCCAGTTCCAAGCCGATTGTTTACGAAGTTGTCGATCTTCCGGTTCTTCTTCCTCATCTTCTTCATAGTCCGCGTCAATTTCCTTCAACTTTGCACGTCGATTACGCTTAAATCCGTACATGATTCCGTCAAATAGACCTGTTGCACTCATATGGGAGAACATCCCGATGGCAAATATCAGAATACCTGAAACGAACAAGCCGCCACTCAAATGAAACGTGAAGGACTCAGTTCGGAAATAGGAAAAAATTGACCACACCGTATAGAAAAGTGTGACAATCCCCCAAACAATCAATATATTTCGAAACTTTTTCAACGATGTAATCTCCTTTCGAGCGTTAGAGGGAATGCATCAACATTCCGTGTTTCTTCTATGATACTAGGAAGGTGGGGCAGAAAGCGAGTAAGAATGTTAAATCAAATGACAGCGTTTTATTCAATAGTTGACAGTTATATTAAAAATTTCTTACAATAGCCCTAACGTTCTTTCGTCGAATACTTTATGAAATATTCAGAAAATTAAAGAAAAAGTAAGATGTTTATTCGACGATCGGCTAGTTTTTTAAAACGAAAGGGGAAATCGCAATGAAGAAAAAATCGATTTTGCTCATGATGACAATCATCTTGGCACTCGGTTCAGTTCTCGCAGCTTGTTCGACAGGCGGAGACTCTGATGGCGGCGGTTCTTCTTCAAACGGAGAGAAAGTTCTTCGTTTGACGGATACGTCAGATATCACAACAGCCGATCCGGCTCTTGCTACAGACGCGGTCGCATTCAACTTGATCGCCAACACAATGGAAGGTCTTTACCGTCTTGATAAAGATGGAAATGCCGTCCCGGCACTTGCTGAAGGCGAACCAGAAGTAAACGAAGACGAAACGGTTTACACGTTCAAACTTCGTGATGCTGAATGGTCAAACGGGGAACCGGTCACAGCAAACGACTTTGTTTACGCTTGGCAACGAGCTGTTGATCCTGCAACAGGCTCACAGTACGCATACATCATGAACACAGTTAAAAACGCTGAAGCAATCAACACTGGTGACACACCAAAAGAAGAGCTTGGCGTAAAAGCAATCGATGAGAAGACACTCGAAGTTACACTCGAGCGTCCAGACCCATCATTCCTTTCACTTACTTCGTTCGGTACATTCACTCCGATCAACGAAGCATTCGCTACAGAAAAAGGTGAAGACTTCACGACTGGTCCTGAAAACCTTCTTTATAACGGACCGTTCACATGGACTAAATGGGATCGTGAACAAGGCTATGTCTTAACGAAAAACGAATCATATTGGGATGCAGAAAATGTTGCTCTCGACTCTGTTGATGTGAAAGTTGTTAAAGAAACATCTACAGTCGTCAACTTGTATGAAGCGGGCGATGTCGACTATGCTGGTCTCGCATCAGAGCAAGTCGCAGCATTCCAAGAAGATGAAGATTACAACACAGGTCTTCGTTCTGCAGTTGGTTACTTCAAGTTTAACCATGAAGATGAACTTTTCTCTGATGTAAATGCACGTAAAGCAATCGCACGCGCAGTCGACCCATCAGGGATTATCGATCAGCTCTTGAACAACGGTTCAGTAGCAACGACGTCATTCATCCCGAAAGACTTCATCAAGTATGAAGACGGAACGGATTATACAGAAGGCGTGGAATACTTCAAAACAAACACTGAAGAAGCTGCTTCACTTTGGGAAGAAGTAACCGGTGGAGAAGCAACAACAATCGAACTCCTCTCGTTCGACAGTGAAGTATCGAAACAAATCTCTGAGTACATGAAAGGTCAAATCGAGTCGAACTTGCCGAACGTAACGGTTGAGATCGCACAACAACCTTTCAACAACAAACTTGAGCGTGAAGCAAAAGGGGACTACCAAATGTCATTCGCACTTTGGGGACCTGACTACCAAGATCCGCTTACGAACCTTGGTATCTTCACTTCAGACAATGGACAAAACGACATCAACTACTCGTCATCTGAGTATGACAAGTTGATTGATGAAGCATCTGCTGAAACAAGCATCGATGCACGTTACGACTTGTTCAAAGAAGCTGAAGCTCTCTTGATTGAACAAGATCAAGCAATCATGCCTATCTACCAAGCTGGTGTGGCATACTTGATCCGTCCAAACGTCGAGAACTTCAACCGTCAATTATTTGGTGCTGATTACCAGTACAAATACGTTGATATTAAGTAATGGAAGGAGGGGGCATGCTAACCGCATGTCCCCAATTTTCTAAAAAATTCTAGCGAAGTAAGAGAAAATACTGTTCAAATGTTTTGTTGGTAAAGTATAATGTAGTAACAGTGAAAATTCAGAATAATCTCTGAAAAGAATTTTCTTTATTTTCAGTCGCTGTACTAAGAGCCTTGAGATGACGTATACGCTATTCTTTCAGAAAATTCCTTTCATTTTGTGAATTTGAAAAATAGGTCATATGTCATAGTGAAGCTGTTGGTGCAAGTAGTAGAAAGAATTAGACAAAACAGGGGGTTTTTATTCATGGGACGTTATATCCTACAACGGCTGACTTACGGCCTCATCACGTTCTTCTTGATTGCCACGTTCACGTTCTTCCTGATGGACCTGCTCCCAGGTTCGCCTTATCAGAACCAGGAAAAACTGACAGAATCACAAATTCAATTGTTGAATGACCGCTACGGACTCAATGATCCGCTTCCGGTCCGCTATGCGACGTACATTGGAAACATGCTACAAGGTGACCTTGGCGTATCTTTCCGTACGGCTAACCGTCCAGTAACTGAGTTGATTATGGAACGAATTGGTCCATCGGCACAATTAGGGGTTCAGGCATTAGTTCTTGGAACTCTATTAGGTGTATTGTTGGGTGTTGTTGCGGCGATTCGTCACAATACGGCAATTGACTATGGTTCAATGTTCGTATCGGTAATCGGGATTTCCGTCCCATCATTCGTCTTTGCAGCCCTCCTTCAGTACTATGTTGGAGTTAAATTACAGTTGCTCCCGGTAGCATTCTGGGAATCTCCAGCTCATACAATCTTACCAACCATCTCGTTATCGCTCGGTGTTACGGCAGCAATTGCCCGTTTCGTCCGAACCGAGATGTTAGAAGTAACCGGACAAGACTATGTCACGCTCGCGAAAGCGAAAGGGTTGACGGGTAACGCCATCGTATGGAAACACATGGTCCGTAACGCGATGATCCCAGCGATCACGATTCTTGGACCGATGACAGCTGGACTTTTAACGGGTACATTCGTTATCGAGAAAATTTTCGCAGTACCTGGTCTTGGAGAATTGTTCGTTACGTCAATCACGTTGAATGATTACTCTGTCATCATGGGCACGACACTCTTCTTCTCGGCCCTCTTCATTATTATCATTTTACTTGTCGACTTGCTCTATGGGGTTGTGGACCCACGTATTCGTCTTGGGGGGAATAACTGATGATTGAAAACAAAAAGAATTACGAACAGTTCGACCAAGACATGTTCACACCAGTTGAAATGAATGAACAGCTTGGTGAGCGGATTGCCGGAAAAAGTTTGAACTTTTGGCAAGATGCATGGATGCGCCTAAAGAAAAACAAGGCGGCTATCATCTCGCTCTCGATTATTTTAATTCTCGTCGCACTCGCTTTGTTTGGACCGATGCTCTCAAGCCGAGATGCATATGAACAGAACATCTCGCAAGCAAAACTACCGCCTAAAGTCACTGGACTTGAATGGGCTGGATTTGATGGGTTGGCAACACTTGGAGGTCGTGAAATCGACTTCTACGAACAGAAGAATGTAGAAGAAAACTTCTGGTTTGGTACCGATTATCTCGGTCGTGATCTTTGGTCGCGGATTTGGGAAGGGACACGAATCTCCCTCTTCATCGGTTTAGTCGCAGCCATCATCGATACAATCATTGGAGTTGCATACGGTGGAATCTCGGCTTACTTTGGTGGTCGTACCGATAACATCATGCAACGTATTGTTGAAATCTTGACAGGTGTACCTAACTTGATTTTGATCATCTTGTTCATCTTGATCTTTGACCCAGGTGTCTTCACCATCATCCTTGCCATGGCCATCACCGGTTGGATTGGGATGAGTCGACTCGTTCGAGGACAAATTCTTAAACTCAAAAACCAAGAGTTCGTCTTGGCAGCTCGTACACTCGGTGCTTCAAGTGGACGCTTGATTTTCAAACATTTAATTCCGAACACATTGGGTGCTATTATCATCACACTCATGTTCACGATTCCATCTGCGATCTTCTTCGAGGCATTCCTCAGCTTTATCGGAATCGGGCTTCAACCACCACAGGCATCACTTGGTACGTTGATCAACGATGGATACAAAGAACTACGGACATTCCCGTTCCTTCTTATTATCCCGTCTGTCATCATCGTCTTGCTTATGGTCAGCTTCAACTTGCTTGCTGACGGTTTGCGTGATGCGTTCGATCCGAAAATGCGTAAATAAAAAAGAAAGAGGGGGACTCGTGCATGGAAACGATTTTATCAGTCCGAGACTTAGAGGTCTCGTTCCACACATATGCAGGAACAGTTCAGGCTGTTCGTGGTGTTTCGTTTGATTTGAAAAAAGGCGAGACGCTCGCCATCGTAGGAGAATCGGGTTCAGGTAAATCCGTTACTTCTAAGGCAATTATGCGTCTCATTCCGAACCCTCCAGGTGAAATCACGAACGGAGAAATCATGTTCGAAGGAAAAGACTTGGCGAAACTTTCGGAAAAAGAAATGCTTAAAATTCGTGGTCGCGACATCGCAATGATTTTCCAAGACCCGATGACATCGCTCAACCCGACGATGACGATTTACAAGCAAATCGCAGAAGGGTTGAAACAGCACCAAGGGTTAACGGGTGAGGATGCGAAGAAACGTACGCTCGAATTGTTGACACTTGTAGGGATTCCAAACCCTGAAGCACGCTTGAAACAGTATCCACACCAACTTTCTGGTGGGATGCGACAACGGATCGTTATTGCAATCGCACTCGCATGTAACCCAAAAGTGTTGATTGCCGATGAACCGACAACAGCACTCGACGTAACGATTCAAGCGCAGATTCTTGAACTGTTAAAAGACATTCAGCAAAAGACCGGCACAGCGATTATCTTCATCACGCACGACCTTGGTGTTGTTGCGAACATGGCTGACCGTGTTGCTGTTATGTATGCGGGACGTCTCGTTGAAAAAGGAACGGTTGATGAGATTTTCTATGAGCCACGTCACCCATACACATGGGGACTTCTCGGTTCGATGCCGCGTCCGACAGATGACCGCAATGAAGCGTTACCGGCAATCCCGGGTACGCCTCCAAACTTGCTCGACCCTCCAAAAGGGGATGCATTCGCACCGCGTAATCCATACGCGATGAAGATTGATTTTGAGAAAGAGCCACCGATGTTCCAAGTAAGTGATACACACTTCGCTTCGAGTTGGTTATTACATCCGCAAGCGCCAGCGGTGAACCCGCCACGCGCGATTCGTGAACTCGCTCTCAAATATCGTCCAGACAGTGCGTTCGCAAAATCGTTTACGAAAGGTGGTGCTGAATAATGGAACGCGAGAAATTACTCGAGGTAAAAAACCTGAAGCAGCACTTTAAAATTGGTCGTGGCCGCGTTGTCAAAGCGGTCGACGGGATTTCATTTGATATTTACAAAGGTGAAGTGCTTGGTCTCGTAGGTGAGTCTGGTTGTGGGAAGTCAACGACAGGACGTACGATTATCGGTCTCTACGACGCGACGGATGGCGATGTCGTGTTCAAAGGCGAAAACGTCCACGATAAAAAATCGAAGGCGGACAAGTTGAAATTCAACCGTGCGATGCAAATGATTTTCCAAGATCCATACGCTTCGCTCAATCCGCGTATGACAGTCGCCGATATTATCGCAGAAGGAATCGATATTCACGGTCTTGCGAAGACGAAAGAAGACCGCATGAATCGCGTATATGACCTTCTTGAAACAGTTGGTTTGACGAAAGAGCACGCGAGCCGTTATCCACATGAATTCTCAGGTGGTCAGCGTCAGCGTATCGGGATTGCCCGTGCTCTTGCGGTTGAACCGGACTTCATCATCGCCGATGAGCCGATTTCTGCACTTGACGTTTCGATTCAAGCGCAGGTCGTCAACTTGATGAAAGAATTGCAACGCGATCGCGATTTGACGTATTTGTTCATCGCTCACGATTTGTCGATGGTTAAATACATCTCTGACCGTATCGGTGTTATGTATCAAGGTCACCTCGTAGAGCTTGCAACAGCAGATCGCCTTTATGAGAACCCAATTCATGCCTATACGAAATCGCTCCTTTCAGCGATTCCGCTTCCAGACCCAGAGCATGAGCGTACACGTAAACGGATCGTATATGAATCGACATCGAAAGGTCCAGTCGGACGTTCAGATGAAGATTCAAGTATCCCGCCACTTCGCGAAGTTGAGCCAGGACACTATGTCTCGCTCACAGACGAAGAGTACGAGGCGTATAAAGCGCAACTCGTGTAACGAAATCAATCCTGACTCATTTATTGAGTCGGGATTTTTTTTGCACAAAAAAATCACCTATTAAAGTAGGTGACTGATTATCCGTTCGAGATGCGTGGTAAATTAGAAAGATGTTCCACGATGGCGTCGATTTGACGGACGCGAGCTAACGCATCTTCAATTTCCATTGTCTCGTAATGATGAAGACCGCCTGGCTGCTCCACATACGTGTCCGCGTCATGGACGAGTTGTTGCAGAGGGGTCCGTTGGATACGACTTGGTGGAAGGTAGGAATCCGTGTGCAAGAGAATCATGACAGAAATTTCTTTTGCCCGGGCTGGATCTTCCCCTAAACGAATCAATAATTTGTGGGCACGTTCGGCCCCTTTGATCGCATGGATATCGTTCTGACGATACAAATCATAATTCCATTTACCTTCTGTATACCATTCATAGTGTCCGATATCATGAAGAAGTGCAGCTTTCGTCGCCAAATCTGTATCAAGACCACGTTTCGTTGCCATTTCGAGAGCGCGTTCACAGACGTCGACCGCATGTTTTAAGCCAGATCGAGTTAAATATTTTTGGGTAACCGGATGTTTCATAATCGTTTCTAAAGTGATTCTCATCATCGCTCTCCTCCTTAAAAATAAAAAGGTTATTTCTATAAACTATACAGGTTTATTCAAATCATTGCAAATGATATCCGTGTAAATTTGAGATGAACGTGTAAGAATGATTCACATTTCACAAACGAGTGTGCTATAATTTAAATGTAGATATAGTGCAACTTCAAGATTTTCAGAATCGGTAATGCTCGGGCGGTTCCTTACGCTGTATGGGGGTGAGAGGCCATGAAAGAACGTGACAAAGTTCTGCGAGAGAAAAAGAGACTTTTGAAAGAAGTATTGAAGAAAAAGTTGAAAGACTTACAAGTCAAGCCAGGGAAAGAGACGGTGTCTCAACCGGTTTCTCGAATCCCTGCGTCTTAAGTTAGGTCGTTCAAGGTCGCATTCAACGAATGCGCCCTCTTTTCATATCTGATTGATAAAGAATATCATTGAAGTTTTGATAAATAAGAATTACTATAATTAAGTGGATGCGAATTTGGGTATACAAATAGAGTCACTTAAAAAGATGGACGCATACTCGATCAGGGAGGAAGAAAAATGGTCACACTTTATACGTCTCCAAGCTGTACATCTTGCCGAAAGGCACGGGCTTGGCTCGAAGAACATGATATCCCGTTTACAGAACGAAACATATTTTCAGAACCGCTCTCATTGAATGAGATTAAACAAATTTTACGTATGACAGAAGACGGGACGGATGAAATCATTTCGACTCGCTCGAAAGTCTTTTCTAAAATCGATGTGTCTGTTGATGCGTTATCTCTTCAACAGCTTTACGATTTGATTCAAGAATATCCAGGTCTTTTACGTCGTCCGATTTTGATTGATGAGAAACGTTTACAGGTCGGATATAACGAAGATGAGATTCGTCGATTCTTGCCACGTAAAGTTCGGACGTTCCAATTACAGGAAGCCCAGCGACTTGTGAATGAATGAGAGCATACTGTTTAAGCAGTGTGCTTTTTATTATCGATTATTTCCTATAAAATAAAGTTATAACCCTTCATCTAGATTGAACGATGTTAAAAAGGGTACAAAGATAACAAGACAATTTCCCCTCTCCTCCTTATGTGAATTGGGAGCGAGGTGAGAAGGGAGTGGACAATCGTGAAAATTGAGCGCATCAATGATAATACCGTCAAATTTTTCATCACATACGTGGATATCGAGAAACGTGGTTTTGCACGTGATGAAATTTGGTACAACCGAGAACGTGGCGAGCAGCTGTTCTGGCAAATGATGGACGAGGCTCACGAACGTGAAGACATTTCGTTTGATGGTCCACTATGGATTCAAGTACAAGCTTTTGAAAAAGGTCTAGAAGTGACTGTGACAATCGCAAAAAATGTAATGGACACAGAAGACGATTCTGAACTCGGTTCGCTCCTTCGATCAGCAATCGATGAGGCACGGGATCAACAATCGGTACTCGACCAATTGAGTGAGTTGGATGAACTTGAAGCCGAGGCAGATGCTTGGGCACCACTCGCGATGGAAACAAATGATTTCGAGGCAATCATTTCGCTGAGTAAACGTACAGGAGACATGTTCAGCGATCTTGATTTGAAACTATACCACTATCAAGACCGTTACTACTTGTGGATTGATTTCCCGGATGAAATGGAACCGGAAGACGAAGAGAATGCACTCAGTCTTTTAGCAGAGTATTTAACATTCAGTACACAGACGCAACCAATGCTTGAAGAGTATGGGAAACTCATTCTCGATGGCGACGTCTTTGCGAAAGTGCGTCACTATTTTTAATGGTACATCGCCTGTTCAGTTGGACAGGCGATTTTTTCAAATCGACGGTAAAGAGGTGTTGGTATGGTGAGACGAATTCGATTACTACTTGATGACAGCGCATGGTTTGTCCCGTTTTTATACGGAATGGGTGGCATCGTATTAACGGCATTAACCCAAGTGTTTGGGGATTTTTTTCGTGATTTATTACCAGACTTTATTTATTTAGATCTGGACTCAGCGGCATCCGTGTTGTCTTCGACATTTACGAGCCTGATGACGATGATGACGTTCAGTTTTTCCACGATTCTGGTCGTATTGACAACATATTCTTCTCAGTTCTCTCCCCGGACGATCAATAACTTTTTGACGAACTCGTCGGCCAAGCATACGCTCGGTCTTTTCATCATGACGACGGTTTATGGGATTTCGAACTTATTCCTCGTCCGTACGGCAGATGAAGGCGTCGTATTGTCGTCCGGGATCAGTGTGCTCTTAGTTATTGGTTCGATTTGGGCATTCGTCAAGTTCATCCAGACGATCAGTGTTTCGATTCAGGCGGAACGTCTATTGTCCGCGTTACATAAAGAAGCGCTCTCTGTCATCAGCGAGCAAAAAGATGCGATTGAGTCGGATGAGGTTCATCTCGTCCTGCCTCGATCCGTCCATTCATTCGAAGGTCAAGTGGTACGAGCTCCGCGAACAGGGTACATCCGATTGTTTTTAAGAGAGAAGCAAGGAGATCAAGAAACGGACTTTGAGTCCGTCGTAGCCGTCGGGGATTTCGTTGCTAAAGGTGATTTACTCGGATTCTGGAAGGGTGATGATGTGCCGGACATCGAGTTGTTTGAGATTGGCGAAGTTCGTTCTTCGATGCAAGACCCGTCATTTGCGGTTGAAAAATTGAGTGAGATTGCGCTAAGAGGAATCTCTCCAGGAATCAATGATCCGAACACGGCAATTCATGCGATTCATTACATCGGGGATATTTTAAGAGAACTTTGTGAATTACCAGATGGTGATTTTTTGTATTCGAACGGGAAGTCTGACTGGCATGTGAAACGAAAAACGCTTGAGACGATACTATTTGAATCGCTATCGCCGATGCAGACTTATGCGAGCCGAGATATCTTTGTGATGGGGTCCGTGTTCGAGGCGATTCGAATGGCGCGCCTCCAAGCACATGAAACACTCGATTCGACATTTGAGGACATGATTCAATATTTTGCGGATGTGATTGATTGGGATCGTCTTCATGCGAAAGAACAGAACTATTTGCGCAATAAGATGAATCGGGCTAAAAAGATGACGACATGAGTAGAGACCACCTGTTCTAAAGAAGAGGTGGTCTCTGTTCAAGACAATGTATATCCTCCATCGACTGTGATGGCTTGGCCGTTAATGTAAGTTGAAGCATCAGTCAATAAAAATTCTACGACCGGCGCCACTTCCTCAGGATGTGCGGCATGTCCCCGGAAATGGTGGGTCATTGCCTCTTTGAACTTTGCTTCACCCCCATATAGCTTGTGACTGAGCGGTGTGTCAATCGGTCCAAAACAAACGGCATTGAATCTTACTTTTCCTTTCATTCGGTGTGCGAACGTTTTAGTTAAGGCTATTACGGCCGCCTTTGAAGCGGCATAGTGGGCGAGCATCGGTGGAAACTTGACGTGCCCAACGATGGCGGCATTGTTGACGACACTCGCTCCTTGGTCAAATAGGGGAATGGCACGTTGTGTGACGGTGTTCAGCGCATACAAGTTGACATCGAATACCTCGTTATACGACTCATGTGTCAAACGTTCAGGTGTGCCCGGTCTACCAAAAGTAGCGGCGTTATTAAATAATCCGTTCAAGGTCACACCTTGCTCTTTCAACTGAGTGAAAAGATGGTCGATGTCCTCTGTCGAAGCAAGGTCACATCGAATGAATGTGGCTTGTCCATTTGAATCAGACTCGAGAGAGGCGCCTCTTGTTTCATTCCGACCGATCCCGATGACTCGGTGCCCCTTAGCAGTCAACTGTAAAGCGACGGCGCGACCAATCCCGCTTGTCGCACCTGTGATCAGAAAAGTCCCCATAATTCATTCGCTCCCCTCAAAAAGATGACGTTACGATGTATAATTAATGATAATACATGACAGAAACGAGGTCAGCTTATAATATGTTGCGACGCATACAAGTACTCTTTTCCCTCATTTTGCTCGCAGGACTCATTGCGATATTATCGTATTACTGGAGCTCACAAGTAATTGGATTGTTCTCGATTCTCGTCTTTTTGACAACGTTCAGTATATTACTCGTCATCTTACTTGAAAATCGAAATCCACAACGTACGCTCATTTGGGCAATCGTCATGATTGGTTTTCCAGTCATCGGATTATTTGCATACTTTGTATTCGGCCAGAACTATCGACGTAAACGTATGTTCAAAGAAAAAGCGATGCTTGATGAAGAGACATACTTGGCCTATCGTCAGAAAGCGATGACGTTGTCGCCGTCTCTTATGTTCGCCCACGACGATTATGAGAAGCTGATGCATCTTACTTCTTCGTTGAACCAATTACCTGTTTCATCGAATACGTATACCCAAATCTTGACGAACGGCCGTGAAAAATTCTCGAAGTTATTGCCGGCTCTGAAAGGAGCGTCCCGACACATCCATCTAGAGTATTATATTTTTCGGGAAGATCGTATTTCTCGGGAAATACAGCGAATCTTGATTGAAAAGGCGAAGGCGGGGGTCGAAGTCCGGTTTTTGTACGATGCGGTCGGGTCCATTCATACGAGTGGCACGTTCTTTGAAGAGATGAAGCAAGCTGGTGTCCAAGTCCAGGCATTCTTTCCAGTTGTATTGCCACTCGTTTCGAGTAAGACGAACTATCGAAACCATCGAAAAATCGTGGTCATCGATGGTACCGAGGCATTCACAGGGGGCTTGAATGTAGGGGATGAGTACTTGGGTGAGCACTCTAAGTTCGGATTTTGGCGCGACACTCATCTGTATGTAAGAGGAGAAGGGGTATCTGAACTGCAACTGATTTTCTTGCAAGATTGGTATTACATGACCGGGGAACGCCTATTCACACCGTTCTATCTAGAGCCGCTTGAGACGGTAAGAAGTGCGAGCGGAGGGGTTCAAATCGTTGCGAGTGGACCGGATGAACCTTATGAGACGATGAAATCTATTTACTTTTCACTCATCAATGCTGCGAAAAAATCTGTCTACATTTCGTCACCTTACTTGATTCCGGATGAAGACATTATGAGTGCCTTAAAGACGGCATCATTATCAGGAATTGATGTCCGCATCGTCTTACCGAGTTATCCCGACCATAAAATCGTGTTCTACGCGAGTCGGTCCTATTATGAAGAACTGTTACTCGCCGGGGTAAAGATCTATCTATATGAGAAGGGATTCATGCATTCAAAAGTCATCGTGGTGGATGATGGATTAGCCACGATTGGGACGGCGAACATGGATTTTCGGAGCTTTCATTTGAACTTCGAGGTCAATGCGCTCCTCTATAACACGAACTCAGTCCATCAACTGAAACAAGACTTATATGATGATTTCGAAGGGTCACACGAACTCGTATTAGAAGAGTTCGCGAAACGGTCATTCTTTATCAAACTCGTTGAATCATTAGCCAGAATGTTTTCACCACTGCTATGAGGAGGGAGCAAGATGCGGTTTGCAATCGATCGGGAAGGGGATATCGTTGATTCCTTTACATTAAATCGGATGCAAGCAGAGCAACGTGCTCCTTTTCGATGCCCGACTTGTCAGGAAATATTGATTGTGAAGCAAGGTGTGAAGAAACGGCTGCATTTTGCGCATATCCACACCTGTGGGAGAGCTGAATCGGTCATGCATCATCAGGATAAATGGGCAATATGCCAGTGGCTTCAAGAGAATGGCTATCCTGTCGAGCAAGAAGTGACGATTAAGAATCGTCGGGCTGACATCATCACGAACATGGACGGGCAGCACACCGTGTTCGAAATTCAGGCATCTCCTTTACGACCTGAAGAATACGCCGAACGAACGAATGATTATCGACGAGCGGGGCTTGATGTGATTTGGATTGCGAGCGGTCTCGATTTGAGAAGCAATCAATCGTTTCAACCATGGATGCGTCTAGAACTTTTTCAGCGACATCGGTTATTGACGGTGAAAAATGGGAGATTGTTACGCTTCAATGGATTTCCGATTTCGATCAAGTATGGAATCGGAAACTGGGAAATCTCATCTTCAGTGAACACGTCACCGTACGAAGCTTATTATCGGTTCGATGCTTTTGAATGGATAGAGATGATTCGTCGTAAACGCATGTCGCCGATTTATCCGTCTCCGCTAAATCGACGGCTCATATTGAATCGGCTCTATCCACTTGGTCTGTTACCCGGATTATTACCGACCGCCTGTTACCTTCCGCTTTCATCGCTTTGGGGAATCCGTGTACATCCGATTGATTTTCAGACCGTGCATTATTTGAATCGATACGAGGCACCGCGCGATTCCGTGGAATGGAGTATTCAAAAAACGTGTCGCCAATTTGGAGTGACACCGACAAGCGACTTTTTCCAGTCATTTCATGTACAATGGAAACAACTCTTGAATGCGAGTCGTCTATCCTGTGATGTCAGGTCATGGCCGCATCCAAAGCATTACGAGGAGGCCAGACATCACGATACACGTTTGTTTCAAGGACTTCAGCGATTGATCTTACAATCGACTTAATCATCGAAAAGGAAGTGGACGTATGTCAGAGGTATTGACTAGACAGCAAGTTCCAGTGGAAGAAACATGGAACTTAGAAACCATCTACAGCAATGACGAGGCTTGGGAATCGGATTTTCAAGCGTTAAAAGAGAAAGTGCCGGCATTGATTGGATTTAAAGGACGCCTTGGGGAGTCGGCGGAAACGTTGCACGAAGCGTTGCAACTTCGAGACGATCTCTCACGTCAGTTACATAAGCTATATACGTATGCTCATATGCGCTATGACGAAGACACGGCGAATAGCCATTATCAAGCATTGAATGATCGTGCCGGCTCACTTGCGTCTCAAGTTTCAGCACAACTCGCGTTTATGACACCTGAGTTGCTCTCGATTGATGAGAATCAGATTGAAGCCTTCATGGAGCAGAATGAGTCACTTCGCGTTTATCGTCATGCATTCGATGAGTTGGCACTAGAGCGTCCACACGTGTTGACGGAGGCGGAAGAATCGATTTTGGCACAAGCCGGAGATGTGCTCGGTCAATCGAGCTCGACGTTCGGTATGCTCAACAACGCAGATTTAAAATTCCCGAAAGTGAAAAATGAAAAAGGGGAAGAAGTTGAGTTGACGCACGGTCGATATATCACGTTCCTTGAATCGGCTGACCGAAGCGTTCGCGAAGGGGCATTTAAAGCGATGTACGGGACGTACGCGCAATATTTGAATACGTTCGCCTCAACATTATCTGGAAGTGTGAAGAAAGATAACTTTTATGCGACTGTCCGTAAGTTTGAAAGTGCAAGACAGTCCGCGCTCCATCATAATGCGATTCCCGAGTCTGTATACGACGGGCTTGTAGAAGCGGTAAACGAACGACTCGACTTGTTACATCGTTATGTCGCGTTGCGTAAGCGAGCGCTCGGCTTAGATGAGTTGCATATGTATGACCTCTACACACCGCTCGTCAAAGATGTCGAAATGAAAGTATCGTATGAAGAAGCGAAACAATGGATGGTAGATGGTTTGGCACCACTCGGAGAAGAGTACGTCCAAATCGTCAAAGACGGTCTCGATTCGCGTTGGGTCGACGTTCGAGAGACACGCGGTAAGCGTAGCGGTGCTTACTCCTCGGGAGCATACGATACGCAACCGTTCATCCTGATGAACTGGCAAGATAACGTCAACAACTTGTTCACGCTTGCACACGAGTTCGGACACTCGGTGCATAGTCATTACACGCGCGCATCGCAACCATATCCGTATGGCGATTACTCGATCTTCGTTGCAGAAGTGGCATCGACGACGAACGAAGCTTTGTTGAATGACCATTTGTTGAAAACGAGAACAGCGAAAGAAGAACGTCTCTACTTGTTGAACAATCAGCTTGAAACGTTCCGTGGAACATTGTTCCGTCAAACGATGTTCGCTGAATTCGAACACATGATTCATCAAGCTGCTCAAGAAGGCGTATCGCTCACTCCGGAGTACTTAAATGAAACATACCTCGAGTTGAACAAACGTTACTTCGGAGACGAGATTGTCATCGATGAAGAGATTTCATATGAGTGGGCGCGCATCCCGCACTTCTATTACAACTACTACGTCTATCAATATGCGACAGGGATTTCGGCATCTGCTGCACTGTCACAACAGATCATGGAAGAAGGGGAGCCAGCCGTGCGTCGTTATATCGATAACTTCTTGAAGGCGGGTTCTAGTGACTATCCGATCGAGGTGTTGAAGGCGGCTGGCGTCGATATGACGACGAAGGAGCCGGTATTAAAAGCGCTCGATCAGTTCGAAGCGGTTCTTGATGAAATGGAATCATTATTGTTCTCGTGAACAATATGTGACAATATGCACAAAGAGGTTGTCAGATGATTCTGCACTAGGTATATTATAAGTGTGAAATCAATCACAAACCCCTTTATTGACCGTAAACTTTCTCCCATCTTGTAGGCCTTCCCCGGGCCTCAAGGTTCGATGTCTCTTGTCCCCGCTTGAGACGTCAAAAACCCCATGGCTCCCCGGCCATGGGGTTCTTTTTTATTTCGTTTGAGCCCACGCTTCACCGCTACATCCTGGCACAGGACGGCAACGCTGTTGTAGGGAGAGTTTCTTCAATTCGCGTTCAATCACCGTCTTATCCAAGTCTAGAATGTACGAAAGCTCTGTTATGGTCGACGCATCATAGCGTGCCAACACTTTGGCTACATCCCAATCGGTCGAACGGCTCGGTGCATAACCTAACAATTCAGTCATGACCGATTGATAGACGTCGTACGGATAAACCCCTTCAATCTTCAATGCTTCATCGCGCGTCACGAATGTGAGTGCGGGCAATAACTCAATCTCCCAATCTTTCAACACTTGATGGTCGACAGCTAGTGCATTCAAGAGCTGGTTCGATTGAAGATCGGCTTCGAGTTCACTTAAATCAAGACCATACTCTTCGAAAGAACGTGCGATTTCCCATAAATCGATTGAACCAAGTTGTTCACCAGAGAATAGATCATTCACATGCAAATGACGCAAGAAGCGCATCGCATGACGTTTCCCTTGTAATTCTAGCGCTTTGATCATGGTGAGAAGGCGAACTTCTTCCTGACATCCGCCAACACAGCTAGGAACGGTAGAGACCATTCGAAAACGAATCACGTGTCCGTATTCAATCTCTAACTTTTTGATCAGTGTCATCACATGAAAGTTCTCAGGACTTGAGATGTCCATGAAATAGAATAACTCCAATGGCTTATACGTTACTTGAATAGGAGTTTCTTCCAGTGAACAGGATGACCCATTACATTGTTCAAGTTCCATTTGTGTCGCCTCCTCTCGTCAAAAAACTCATTTAACTTTGTAAACTCATTGTAGCAACGAAAAAAAAAGGTTGGCAATGTATCTGCTCAACCTTCCAACCGACTTATTTTTAATTCCATGAATCGGACGATTTTATTTTTAGCGGGACGATAGGGGAGACCATGTTTTTCAAGAAGTCCTTCGAACGCACGTTTTCCCTCTTCTTCATTCGTCACTTCAAATTCTATTTCATAGTCGGTCGTCTCCAAATAATGGCTTTCGTCCAAAACGAGGAGACCGTCTTCTGTCTGGAGCTCTGCCCGGTTCGTCTCGAGTCGACCGAGATGCTCAAGCGGTGCATTTAGCTGAAACGGAGCCAATGCCTGCTTCATTTGCTCGTCATGAATGATTCCATACTTAAACAAATCCTCAGCCTCATCTTCTGTAATTGTGGCGTGTGTCTCAAGCAAGCCGACCTCGTTGGGTTGCTTTAACGTCAGCACTTGACC
Source organism: Exiguobacterium sp. 8H (assembly GCF_902506255.1). Lineage (GTDB taxonomy): Bacteria > Bacillota > Bacilli > Exiguobacteriales > Exiguobacteriaceae > Exiguobacterium > Exiguobacterium profundum. The sequence goes on from NZ_LR733429.1 coordinate 273,861, forward strand.
ATGTTTCTTCTCGCGAATGCGAAGTGCTGCCCCGTTCGCTTTTAGCTGAAAAGAAGGGGTGTCGAAATAATCATTCGCCTGCCAACGAACTTGGTCATCAAGCTGATAGGCACGTAGGAGTGTCTCATACTCGTCTTTCGTCAACATTGATTTAAATTCAATTTCCACTTCTTGGGTCATGAATCATCGCTCCATTCTATGAACAATTGTTCGTTTATGATACCATACAAACGGATACATACGGAAAGGACGCGTTTTTTCCGGAAAAGAACGAAAGTGGTGACAGCGTATGCAATCAGTGAACTGGGATCAGTTTTTAGTACCGTATCAAATCGCGGTAGACGAGTTGAAAGTCAAATTGAAAGCCGTTCGTAAGCAATTCAAGTCCCAAAATGACCATTCTCCGATTGAATTTGTCACAGGTCGAGTGAAGCCGGTCGGGAGCATTCTCGAGAAAGCGAAACGAAAAAATATCGCTGACCATGAATTGGCGACGGATATGCAGGATATAGCGGGATTACGAATCATGTGTCAATTTGTCGATGATATCGTTCACGTCTTGGATTTGCTACATCGTCGAACAGATTTTAAAATAGTGGAAGAACGCAATTACATTACCCATCAGAAAGACTCGGGCTATCGATCGTATCATGTCATCATCGAGTACCCGGTTCAGACGATTCACGGTGAAATCCCTACGCTCGTTGAAGTGCAAATCCGCACGCTTGCGATGAATTTCTGGGCCACGATTGAGCACTCATTGAATTATAAATATGATGGTGACATGCCTCTTGAAGTGCAGGAACGATTGAGACGTGCAGCCGAGGCGGCCTTTTTACTCGATGCCGAGATGAGCCAACTCCGCGTTGAAATTCAGGACGCCCAGCAAGTGTTTCGGGATAAAGAGATGAACGTGAAAACGGACGAAGACTAGGGGGAAACCGATATGCAGTTTGCGATTGTATCGAGGGGAGATACGCGATCAGCGGAGATCGCCCAGGAACTGACTGAAAAACTTCAAGCCGCCGGGCATACATTATCGGAACAGCCCCGAATCGTAGTATCGGTCGGAGGGGACGGGACGATGTTACAGGCGTTTCATAAATACATCGACCGACTCGATGAAACGCTACTTGTCGGGATTCATACCGGGCATCTCGGCTTTTATGCCGATTGGCAACCGGATGAGTTGGATGAACTGACCGAGATGATCACGAGCGAATCGTTCGAGCCGGTCTCCTATCCGCTCGTTGAGGTGCTCATTGACTATGAGAACGGGGAGACTGATCGTCGACTGGCGATGAATGATTGCACGATTAAGAACTACAAGCGAACGCTCGTCTGTGATTTATCGATTCGAGACGACTACTTTGAAACGTTCCGTGGAGATGGATTATGTATTTCGACACCATCGGGTTCGACCGCCTACAATAAGGCACTCGGTGGAGCAATCGTTCACCCATCGATTGAAGCCATTCAAGTGACTGAGATGGCTTCAATCAACAACCTAGTGTATCGAACGATCGGTGCACCGCTTCTCTTACCAAAACACCATCAAGTGAAAATCAAACCGCACACGAAAACCGAATTTGAATTGGCGTTTGACCATCAAGAAGCGTTGTCCTGGTCGGATGTCGTCTCGATTCGATGTGCGGTCGCAAAAGAAAAAGTGACGTTCGCTCGCTTCCGGCCCTTCCCATTCTGGCGCCGAGTTCGCGAATCGTTCATCGAGGAAGGAAAGTAACGAATGCAAGGGTTTACGATTCGTCGCGTTGTGGAGAAAGCCGTCCCACTTCGCGACTTTTTAATGCAAGATATGGGGATTTCTCGAAAGATGCTCACGCTCGTGAAGCATGAAGGGGATATCGAAGTGAATGGCGTGCACCGCACCGTAAGACATGAACTCGAACCAGGAGATGAAGTGATGGTGCGATTCCCGCTTGAAGCCCCCTCACTCGACATGGTCGCCTCAGATCGGCCCATTCGAATTCTGTATGAAGATGATACGCTGTTGGCGGTCGATAAACCGGCAGGGATTGCCACGATTCCATCACGAGTACATCCGACCGATACACTTGCGAACGCTGTACTCGGCTATTATCAACGCATCGGTCTGTCATCTGCGATTCACGTGATCAATCGGCTCGATCGCGACACGAGCGGTGTCGTCTTGTTTGCAAAGTATGGATTTATTCATCATCGATTTAGTGAACTTCAGAAAGCGAATGGATTGGTGCGTACGTACAAGGCATTGGTCGAAGAAGAAGTGACACCACAAACGATTGAAGCACCGATCGGGCGTGCCGAGAATTCGATTATGGAGCGAGTCGTGACAACTGAGGGACAACGCGCCATCACGCATATCCTCGCATGTCAGCCATTTGAGAGCGGCTCGTTATTGACGATTCGACTCGAGACGGGACGGACCCATCAAATTCGCGTGCATTTGCGCCATATCGGTCATCCGCTCATTGGGGACTCCATGTATGGGGGGACGACTCGTATGCCCCGTCACGCCCTTCACAGCGCGTCTGCGCGATTCATTCATCCGATGACAGGGGATGAGATTCAGATTGAGGCGCCAATTCCGGAAGATTTTCGAACTGTATAAAGAAATCCCTCAAGGTAAAACCTTGAGGGATTTTGTCAATCATCATCAAACATATAGGTTTTTGATTTAGAAGCCACGTTCATGACGAGACCGATGGCAATCATGTTCATGATAATCCCTGTTCCCCCGTAACTGACGAACGGGAGGGTAAGTCCAGTGATCGGCAAGACACCGATTGTCATACCGATGTTTTGGAACACTTGGAACGTGAACATGGCGATGACACCGGTGACGATATAACTTCCGAACGCGCTACTAGACTCTAACGCAATGTGAATCATCCGATAGAGGAATAAGAAGAAGACGATGATCACGAGAGCTGCGCCAATGAACCCATAGTGTTCTGCGATAACAGCAAATATGAAGTCCGTTTGAGATTCCGGTAAATAGACGAGACCCTGGCCGTATCCTGCTCCGAACATCTGTCCAGAACCGATTGCCTGTAGCGATTTGATTAATTGGAATGCCAGATCATCTGAATATTCGTAAGGATAAATCCAGGCCTGGAAGCGGTTGAGGGCGTGTCCAGGTACGAATGCTTGTAAGACTTCGAAATGGGCAAAGAACAGATACATGAATGTGCCGATGGTCAAAGCCGCAGCGCTGAAGAGACCAAGAAGCCACTTCCAACCGATTCCCGAGACGATGATGATGGCGCCGAGCATCGTCATCAGAACGAGCCCGGTCCCTAAGTCTGGTTGTGTCACAATCAGCCCGAGCGGCGGGATGGCGACTAGTACCAGTTTCACGAGGAGCCATGTATCGAGTTGTGACGATCCGTAACGTTTATTGTGCTCATAGACGATGGTCGACATAGAAATCAATAAAAAGAGCTTCATGAATTCGGCTGGCTGGAAACTGAATCCAGGCACGTTATACCAACCATACGCCCCGTTAATGTTCGGTACGAGCGACGTGTCACGTAACGGAATCAGACCGACGAGCAGAAGTAGACCGAATGCGTATAAGTACCAATGGATTTTCCGGAGTTGCTCATATTCAATCGTCATGATCGCGAACATTGCAAAAAAGCCGATGACATAACGAATGCCTTGTTCAAGAGCGAAGTTGATATGTTGAAGTCGCGTTGGCAACATCGGTTGAGCGGTATAGATTGCACCGAGACTGATGATCATCAATAGGAAGACGATGGTCAACAGTGTCGTATCTAAACTTTTAAAATATGATTGTATACGGTTCATAATGGAGTCGAATCACCCTTTCTATACGTATTTTATCTTACCGCAACTTAAAAAAATCGCAATACGTAACGAGTCGGTTGACAAAACAGAAACCTTTCTGTAATCTGAGAACAGATATTATCACCAGGTACTAAAAAGGGGAGTTTATGATGTCAATTTATCCAACATTAACGAATAAAACGTACGTCGTCATGGGGATTGCCAACAAGCGCTCGATTGCATGGGCGATTGCCAAAACGCTTGATGAGGCAGGGGCGAAGCTCGTGTTAACGTATGCGGCAGAACGATTCAAATCGGGTCTCGAGTCACTCGCGAGTGAGTTGAAACAAGAAGCGATTCTACTTGAGTGTGATGTGACGAATGACGAAGCGATTGATTCAACATTCCGTTCGATTCACGAACAAGCTGGCGAGATTCAAGGAATCGCGCATTCGATCGCATTTGCTGACAAAGAAGCATTGCGCGGTGAGTTCTCAGAAATGACACGTGGTCAGTTCGCGCAGGCATTAGACATCTCAGCATTTAGTTTGACGGCAGTTGTGAAAGCGGCGAAGCCTTACTTCGCACAAGACGCCTCGGTGATCACACTCACTTACCTCGGCGGCGAGCGTGTCGTTCCGAACTACAACTTGATGGGTGTCGCCAAAGCGGCACTTGATTCGAGCGTCAAGTATTTGGCGAACGAATACGGTCCACATGGTGTGCGTGTCAATGCTATCTCGGCGGGGCCGATTCGTACATTGTCAGCCAAAGGGGTTGGTGATTTCAACAGTATCCTTTCTGAGCTTGAACAGAAGGCGCCATTGCGTCGAAACGTTTCGGCGGAAGAAGTAGCTTCGACAGGTCTCTTCCTCCTCTCGGGGATGGGAAGTGGCGTGACCGGCGAAGTCATTCACGTAGATAGCGGATACCATATTTTATAAGTTTGGGGAATGGCGCAGTGATGCGCCATTTTTGTATTACCTCGTGAATAAATCGGGTAAGGACCTATGAAGGAGGTCAGATCATGGGTCCCTATCAGATTGATTTTACTGTCGTACAATACGTCAACCGACAAGTCCAGCCATCAGGTCGAGCAAGCATCGAACCGGTGACACGAATCAAACGTGTCCAACGAATCCGACCTCGACGTGAAGAATGGCTTGAAGAAGAGCAAGAAAAAAACCCCGGTCGCTATGTCGACCGGAGCATATAAGGTTAGCCTCGGAAACGGAACGTCTCATAGACGTTCCATGTTTCATTTTCGAGTTCATACATGACGGCCATCCGAGTGATCGTCTCTTCGAAATGAACCTGCTCCATACGCATACGTTCGAGGACGTCGAACAGCTCGGCATCGGTCAAATCTTGACCAATCGTGATGTGCGGCAAGAATTCATATTTCGGTGCTTGGTTGAGCACACCTTCATGCAGTTGTTGCTGAAGAGTCGACAAATCACGTGTCGGTAACACTTTTAAATACAAGACATTGTTCGTCGGTGCGAAAGACCGGACGCCATCGACTTTCAACTGAATCGGTTTAGTCGAATCCGCAACTTGTTGCAAGTACTCGAGTACTTTCGGCAAGTCTTCTTCTGACACCTCTGTCCGCTCTTTAATGGTCACGTGAGGTGAAATCAACGCATATTTTGTGTCATAGCGTTTTCGATAAGAGTTCGCAAAATCTTGCACTTGTTTAGACGGAAATAAGACTACCCCAATCTTCATTCCTCTTCCCCCTTTAATCGTTTAACCTACATGTTAATGATGACCGATTTAATGTGGGAAGTCAAAGCAGGGTTCGTCTTTTTTCAATTTTTCAGTATAATGGTTATATCATATAGAGAGACGATGACTCTCTGAACGAAGGGATGTGAAGCGGGATTTCGATCCTGCGCCTATTATGAAACACGTACCACACTCACGTGACGTCCGAGAAGCGGCTCGTGCTCGTTTGCTCGAACGCGGGGTCACGATTGAATCGATTGCTGAAATCGTATACCAGATGCAGGCACCTTATTCGCCACATCTTTCTCTAAAAGATTGTATGGATTCTGTCGAGGCGGTTCTTGATAAACGTGAACTACAACATGCGATTCTCGTGGGATCAGAGCTCGATATGTTGGCTGAAAAAGGGCAATTATCCGAACCGCTTCTGTCGATTATCGCCTCAGACGAAGGTTTATTTGGAGTGGACGAGACGATTGCAATCGGTGCCGTCAACACATATGGTTCGATTGCCGTTACGACTTTCGGATACTTAGACAAGGCAAAAATCGGTATCATCAAACAACTCGACACGAAGATGGATGATGGGCAAGTGCATACGTTCATGGACGATCTCGTCGGTGCCATCGCTGCCAACGCTTCAGGACGATTGGCGCACCGGTTACGAGATATGGTCGATTTCGGAGAAGAAGAGATGCGTGAAAGAAAAGGGTTGTATTGATGAAGTGGACACCGCAGATGGTGGTCATCACCGGGACGGTCGCATATGTGATCGTGTCGGTGTTTGTCGTTTTAGGGGCGGTCGATCCGATGAACACATTCGTATATGAATGGTTACAGCCGCTACCGGATCGAGTGTTTGCCTACGTGACAGAGCTCGGGAGTGCACAAGTCATTGTGGGACTCTCCATATTAGGATTGTTGTTCTGGTATTGGCGTGGGGACCGTATCGAAGCGTGGCGCCTAGCGCTCGTCGGAATCGGGACACTTCTGTTTACTCAAGTGCTGAAGCTCGTCTACGGAATCGACCGACCGCTCATTGATGCATCCCTCGATGCAACGACATACAGTTTTCCGAGCGGACATGCCTCAGGATCGCTTGCACTATATGGATTGACAGCTTATGTACTGTATCGAAAGAAACAGTCGAGAGTCGTCATCTTCATTCTCTTGTGCCTCGTCCTTGCGGTCTCGCTCAGCCGAGTCATCTTAAACGTTCATTACTTTAGTGATGTGCTTGGCGGTTGGCTCGTTGCGTTGACGATGATTGCATTGTCTGAATGGATCATAAGGAGGAGAACGGTTTGATCGTTGTGGTAGATGTAGCAAAATGGTTATTCGTTCAAAAGAAAGAAGCTGATGAGGCATCAGTTCCCACGATATTAGTGGAAAAAGATAGAGAAGGGGCGACATGGTTCACCTCGATGAAAATTTTGTTCCAGTTAAAGAAATGGACGGGTCGACGTCGTTTTGTTCCCCTTTTACTGTGTGATGAGCACACCTATCGTTCATATGAAGTTTTTCATGTCGATGCTGTGCCGTCGTTGGCTCTACTCGACGGGGGGCGGACGTTACTAGTGGACAATAAACGAGATGAGTCATTTGATGTTGTGATACGGGAAAGCGGATTGGAAACAGAAAAATCGATTTTATTGTTCGCGCTTCAGTATATTGAACAGATGACGAATGAATCAGTCGTTTTTGCCGGAGATGAGTCGATTGAGGCGACGCGGATCGTCCCGACAGCATTGTTGGATAAGGCGGACCGCTTAGAATCAGGACGTCGTCTATTTAAATGGATGCATGATGAAGACTTACGTAAGGAGAATCAACATGACTGATTGGGAAATGACATTTCAACAATTATTGGACGAACAAGTGGATGAAGTGAACGTGCCACGCGAAGATTTTTTATCCGTTCGAACCATTTTGATTGAGAAAGGCTGGCTCTTTCAAGTAGTAGGAGAGGCCAAGCATGGTGGCGTGACGATTTATCGCAGAAACCCGGTCACTGCGAATTCATAATGGCAAGAGACGAATGAATATAAAGATTCACTCGTCTCTTTTTTTATGCATTCATGAAGAGACAGAAGTTTGTGGGCGAAGTTCCCAAAAGTCAGTCGTAACCGCTTACATTTTGTGATTGATTTCGTTTTATACTACAGGTGTAGGAGGCCTCTACTATGCAACTGAATGAAAAAAGTAAACGAATCTTAAATGTCATCTTGCATGAAAAGCAAATGACACTAGACACCTTGACGATGATGCTTCCATATTCTCGACGGACAGTCGAATATGAATTGGAACGTATACAAGAATGGCTCGTCGGAAACGGACTATCGAATTTGAAGATGGACGGAACAAAAATAGAATTGACCGTGACAGAGGCGCTAATCGAGCAAGTCGAGTGCGCCGAATTAGTCTGGTCAGAAGAAGAACGAGAGCTTGTCATCACGCTATTCGCGATGACCCAAGTCGAATTTCTATCCAGTTTTCATTTTCAGCACCTATTAGATGTTTCCAAGTATACGGTCCAAGAAAGTTTGAACACCGTTAAAAAGCAGGCGGCCCAATTCGGGATTGATTTTTCTTATACGAGGAAAGAAGGATATCGGTTCAACGGTCATCTCCAAACGGTCGCATTATACGTGTACCGAACAATTGAACAATTGCTTGAGAAGTCAACGTTCGCTCAATTACTCGATTTATGTTTCGATTCTTGGCAAGTTGAGTTTATGGAACGGATCGGACAGATTGAACATTTTGAAAACTTGAATCAGTTTCAGTTTGTCGAAAGCCATCGTGAAAAATTAGCATATTTTCTGATGATTGGGTCTAGGTTATCACCTGACGCATATGTTCAAGATGACGATTCCTGGTTGACAGAAAAAGTCGATGCATCAATCCGAGACAATTTTGAAGATGTTCCACAGCTGTGGGAGACATTGATGATGTTAATTCAAGGTGGTTCAAAAGTGTCGGAAGAAATGGATGAGCTGGTACAGCAAAATCTTGCGTCTATCATGATTGAGGTGATTGAGCGCTTTGAAGGTTTGAGTTGTACACGTGTAATCGAACGCGAAGCGTTATGTGAAAAACTAGTCCTCCATGCGAAAGCGACGCTCAATCGTGTCCATACCGAAATTATGCCGTCAGATGAATTGGAACGATATGTGATGAAGGAGCACCGTGTACTAAATGTAATTGTCGACCGCTCTCTCGACCCGATTCGAGACCAAATTCAGACGAAAATTCCAAGTTCAGAAGTCATGTATTTCACTCTTCATTTTGCGGCCCATCTTCATCAACAGGGGCAACATCTAGATGAAAAAATGAAAGCGATTGTCGTATGTCCAAGCGGGATTAGCGTTTCGCATATGCTCGATCACATTTTGAAAAATCAATTTCCTGACTTTGTGTTTCTGCCACCAATTTCGCAACGGGATGTCTTGGAGTTTGCACCGCTTGTCGATTTGATTTTTACGACGGTGCGATTGCCGCTAGCGGTTCAACAACAAGCACACGTGACGCTTGTTCCGACACTACCGACAAGGCTAGAACAGCTTGCCTTAAAGCGCCAAATCCAACAGCGCTTCATCGCAAATGGGAGCGTCGCCCGAATGGAAGTCGCAGATATTCTCGAAGTGGTGAAGAAATATGCAACAATCCATCAAGAAGCGCAACTAAGAAAAGAATTGAAACATCTGCTACAAGATGAACCGATGAAAGATGAATGGAAAGGGGGACAACCCGTGCTAAATCAACTCGTAACAAAAAAAGAAATCCAACTTGACGATCAAGTATCGGATTGGCAGGAGTCCATTCGTCTCGCGGCCAAACCACTTGTTGATAATGGAACAATCGAATCTCGTTATGTTGAGACGATGATTGAGAACGTCATAGAACATGGTCCGTATATCGTGCTCATGCCACAAATTGCAATCCCTCATGCGAGGCCGGAAGATGGTGTAAATCACCTTGGGATGAGTGTGCTGAAGTTAACAAAACCTGTATTCTTTCCTGGAGAGAAACCGGTTCGTGCTTTCTTTGTCCTAGCGGCAATCGATCAAACGACTCATTTAAAAGCCCTTGCACAGTTGACCGAGCTATTAGGAAATGAACAGGACGTGTCACTTCTTTTAGAAGCAGACACAGTAGACGATATTGTTGAGGTACTCAATCGCTATTCAGAGGAGGAAGAATAATGAAAAAGATTTTAGTGGTATGCGGTAATGGATTAGGCTCGAGCTTTATCATGGAATTGAACGTAAAAAAAGCACTCGAACAAATGGGGAAAGAGGCGGATGTCTCTCATACAGACCTGGCGACGGCACGAACTGAACCAGCAGATATTTATCTCGGAGCTCAGGATATCATCGGAACGTTAGATGATGGTTCAAAAGAAATCGTCGCACTCGAGAACGTGATGAATATTGAAGAAATTAAATCAAAACTAGATGGAAAAGTTTAAGATAGATGAAATTTTATTAGGGGGGAACGCTCATGCTTGATTTGATTATGCGAGATATATTGGGGACACCTGCCATACTGGTTGGACTGTTCGCTTTGATTGGGCTCGTTCTACAGAAGAAAGATATTGCTTCAATCGTCTCTGGTACATTGAAGACAATCATGGGGTTTGTGATTATCGGGGCGGGTGCCGGCGTCATCATAGCGGCACTCGACATATTCGGACAGATGTTCGACGAAGCGTTCAGTATCCGAGGGGTCATTCCGAACAACGAAGCGATCGTTGCGGTTGCGCAAGATGCGTTTGGTGTCGAAACGGCAATGATCATGGTGTTCGGTATGGTTATGAATATCGTGCTCGCACGTATCACGCCATTTAAATACATCTTCTTGACAGGTCACCATACGTTATTTATGGCAAGCTTACTAGCAGCAATTTTATCCGTATCAGGACTCGATGGTACGTTATTGATCATCGTCGGATCGGTATTGCTAGGACTCTGTATGGTCTTATTCCCGGCACTCCTTCAACCTTTTGTACGTCAAATTACTGGCTCTGACGATTTTGCAGTTGGACATTTCGGGTCACTCGGATACTTTGTTTCAGGGACAATCGGAAAATATGCGGGAAACAAAGAGCATTCAACCGAGCAGATTCAAGTACCGAAACAACTTGGTTTTTTACGTGATACGTCGGTAGCAGTTTCGTTGACGATGACCTTACTCTTCGTGGTCGTCGCAATCTTTGCCGGTCCTGCGTTCATTGAAACAGAATTATCAGATGGGTCGAACTATATCGTCTTCTCTATCATCCAAGCCATTACTTTTGCAGCGGGCGTGTATATCGTACTTGCGGGGGTTCGCATGTTGATTGCCGAAATCGTACCTGCCTTTAAAGGGATTGCTGATAAGATGGTTCCGAACGCAAAACCTGCGCTCGATTGTCCGACAGTTTTCCCATTTGCACCAAACGCTGTCATTATTGGATTTCTTGCAAGTTTTGCCGCTGGATTATTTTCGATGTTTCTATTACCGTTGTTTGGTTTGGCGGTCATCGTCCCGGGTCTCGTACCTCACTTCTTTACAGGAGCGACAGCGGGAGTATTCGGGAACGCTACGGGTGGACGTCGAGGAGCGATTCTTGGATCGATTGCTAACGGAATTCTGATTAGTTTCTTACCGGCTTTGTTACTTCCGCTATTAGGGAACTTAGGTTTTGAAAGTACGACGTTTGGAGACTCTGACTTTGCTATTGTGGGCATTCTAGTCAGTTGGCTCGTTTCATTGTTCTCATAATGTGAAAAATGAGGTCTTTCTCCCATATGGAGACAAGACCTCATTTTTTTACGCGTTCGAAGCGAGTTTGATTTTTTGTCGTTTCATCTTGTGTAGTAACCAAGCATAGAGGACTTCACAAGAATTGTGAGGAAGGATCAGCTCCACCAAAGGGTGAGCGTGACCAAATATAGTGAAGCGCGAATGGTCTTCGTCGAGCAGAGAGACTTGAATATCCGTCGCATCCTGTAGTGAAATGCGCTGTTCCCCTGCGTGAGCATCTTTAAGTTTCAGCATTTTTCCATTCGTCGCAAACTTGGTGAACGATGAGACTCCTTGTACTTTCAGTTGTTCCATTTCGTGTATCTATCCATCGCGTGATGAATAGATTTTCACCTCGCTTTCTCTATATTGCCTTCCATTCCTCCAGAAGGTTATTCCTAGTATAACGCCTCGTTCGAAAAAGAAAAGTGTTAATTTAACAAAAAATTAAGACAATTTGTTATCAATTTTTAAGAATAGCGTTCAACCCTGTCTAGCATAGGAATAAGGTTGAAACAATCGGTCTGAAAATAACAAAAAAGAACCCCGTTTTCAGAGGTTCGCATCTATTGGTTACATGTATGACCTTATAATCGCTCAATCTGCCATGTACGACGGCGATACAACAACTGTCCTTTTAAGGCGATGGATTCTTTCTTCGCATCGAAGTCCTCTTCAAGAACGGACATGTCTTCATAGCGACCCGCTACATAGAATGAGATGACGATTTGGCGATTGAACAAACTGCGTTTCGTATGATCGAAATCGATGATCAGACCTTGAGGTGCCAACTCGAGTAATTCATCAATGACAGGAAGTGGAATCGGAACAAAACTGATGTTACGAATATCACGATCAAGTTTACTTTGCAACATGTTTTGAACGAAACGATTGATTGTCGACCAATCGCGAATATAAAGACTGCTATGTCGATCGTTTGCTTCATTGAAGAATACAATCTCATTATCGAGCGAATCCAAGAACGGCTTCTTGATTCCGCGTTCCATATGACTTAAAAACAAGATTTCTGCAATTTCATGATCGGACAGAGTTTCGAGCGTGTTGTAGTCCGGAAAATCGATCGCTGTGAATGTTGTTTGGTTATTCAAATACTTAGACGAGAACGAAGATAGTTCATGCGCTTCAATATAACGAAAACGCGACCTCGAGGATTGTCTCATCCCTTTGATATCCGTTCGACAAATAATCATCGGTCTCGTCACGGAAAGCGCTTCTGTTACATCCGCCAACGTCACACCATGGAGTGTGAAGCGTTGGACGTCCCGGTCTTGCTTCAAATAAAAGAGTTGTTTTGACATATGGTATCCCCTCAGTTTGACATACTACGATTATAGTAGCAAAAACACATGCTTTCCGCCATCTTAAGACGGTACCAGAGGGTTGAGTTCGATACATTTGGGAAAATAGAAGTATAATTGAGGAAACGAATAGGAAAGGCGGGTTACACATGTGGGGATTAAAACGGAGTTTTCCTGAGCTCGCTACGCCCCGGTTTATCCTGCGAGAGCTAGAACCGCGTGATGCTAGAGCACTATATACCATTCTATCCACTGAGGAAGTGATGCGATATTATGGGTCGGACCCGTTGCTTGCCGTCTATGAGGCGAAGAACGTGATCGCTTACTTTAAAGATCAATTTCAGCAAGGGAAGGCCATTCGCTGGGCGATATGCGATCGGATGACGAATGAATTGGTTGGAACGATTGGATTCCATAATTGGACGCCCCAATATTATCGCGCCGAAATCGGGTTTGAGGTTTCCCCTCACTATTGGAGACAAGGGGTGGCTTTCGAAGCCGCTTCAGCTGTCATTCAATACGGTTTTGAAGAATTCAAGTTTCATCGAATCTCTGCGTTGGTCGCACCAGGGAATGAAGGGTCGAATCGACTCGTTCAAAAATTGGGATTTATTGAAGAGGGACTTCTACAAGATTATGCATATAGCCATGGTCGATTCATGGATTTGACTATGTATCGGCTACTCAAAACAGAATGGGAAGAAAAGGAGCACTCGATGATATGAAAGCACTCGTATTGTTACATGGGTTGTGCGGTTCTCCAAAGTACTTTGAACAATTGGAACCGCTATTGAATGCCGAAGTCCACACGCTCACATTACCCGGTCATGCTGGGACGGACGTGGGGCCGGAAACGATGGATCATTTTGCGGACTGGGTCATCGAAGAAATTCGTCTTCGAGGCCTTGAGCGTCCCCTTGTATGTGGGCATTCTTTCGGAGGCTACGTGACGACTAACCTCGTGCGTCGCTATGGAACAGAAATATCAGGATTTGTATTGATTCACTCGACGGCTGCCGCGGATACAGAAGCGGCGCGGGAGAAGCGAAACGGTGCCATTCATCAAGTCATCGAAGAAGGGGTCGAGCCGTTTATTGACGGAATGATTCCAAATGTCTTCTCAAGTGATTCCGACCCGGCGCTCGTTCAACAAGCGATTGCAATCGGATATGAGATGACGGTCGAGGGAATCGTGAACGCGCAACAGGCGATCCGGGATCGTGAAGACGAAGTGGACACCGTCGAAACGACTGACCTCCCCGGCCTATTCATTTACGGCTCAAAAGACCCGAATATGAATGAGGAGCGGGCGTTTTTAGGTGCGTCACGACATACTAAAGCAATCGTTCCGTTCAGTCATATGGGGATGATGGAATCCCCTGAAGAAGAAGCAAAAATCATGAACGAATGGATGCAGGAGGTGGATCATGGAAAAGTATAAGTTAATCGCTATGTCAGGAAGTCTTCGAAAGAAATCTTTTAATACCGCTCTTTTGCATTCGATCATTGAACTGGCTCAAGATGATTTCGACATTGAAGTCGTCTCCATCGAACTTCCACTGTTCAATGATGATTTGATTGATCCAGATGAACCAGAGGTTGTGGCTACTTTGAAGCAAGTCGTTCGGGAAGCTGATGGATTATTGATTGTCACCCCCGAATATAACCATAGCATCCCGGGCGTCCTAAAGAATGCGATCGACTGGCTTTCGCTCGAGCCAGGGACGCCACTTCGGGATAAACCGGTCATGATCGCCGGGGCCTCGCCTGGCATACTTGGAACCGCCAGATGCCAAATCCATCTCCGACAAGTATTTGCCACAAATCGTGCAAATGTTTTACCGGGAAATGAAATTTTCATCACGCATTGTAAAGAAAAGATTGATGATAGTGGGTTGCACGATGAGAAGTCGATTAATCAAATTAACAAAACATTATCGGAATATCGTAAATGGATAGAATTTTGGAAGCGTAACACAAAAAATTAACTTGAAGTCGCTCATGTTGTTTGATAGAAAGGAATTGTGAAAACAAACACAAGAGGAGCGACACCAAAATGGAAACTTACATCGAACTGTACAATGGCGGCGAATTAGGTGATCGGGCGGTAATGAACGATGGGATGACATTTGGACGAATGACGATTGTTGAATTGTTCTATCAATCCAATCATATTTTTGGTTACGTGAAAGAAGATGGTGAAAAACGTTTCTTCCTTGAACCGATTTCAGAGGACGACACATTTACTGTGGATGGGACGACGTATTCACTCCAACAGTTTATCGCGTTGTTTTAAGTAAAATAGAGGATTGATCGAACGCAAGCGACTCGCTTGCGTTTTTTTGTCATTTTCGTCACGATGAAAAGTGAGGTGATGAGGATGAAACTAGTAGCAATCGAACCGACACCAAGTCCGAATAACTTGAAAATCATTGTGGACCCTCCGTTCGAAGGGAGAGGCATAACGTACGATAAAGCGAGTACGGATGCCCCAGCCATCATTCAAGAAATCATTGGGCTTCGAGGCGTCAAATCCGTTTACGCCGTGTCTGATTTTCTCGCTGTCGAGCGACATCCGAAACATGATTGGCATGACGTCATGAATGAAATCCGACGGGCGTTCGGGGAACAAGTTGAGGAAGTCGAATCCACAAAGATGGATACGGACTATGAACCAGTCCATGTATCCGTCCAGTTCGTGCTCGATGTACCGATGCAATTAAAACTCGTCAAAGGGGACGAAGAAAAACGAATCGGGCTGTCGAAACGATTTGTCGATGCAGCGATGGAAGTTCAAGCACAAGTGAAGAATGTCATTCAAGACCGTCGTTGGGTAGAGCAAGCCCCACGCTATGGTGAATTGGATGAAGTCAGTGTCATCGCGCAAGAAGAATTGGAAGCGGCGTATCCTGAAGAGCGCATCGAACGGATCGTGGCCCGTGCGTTTGGTCGTGAAGCAGATTTTGAGGCAAACGCGAACCATTTGCAGTCGGAAAATTGGAAAGATCGGATGGCATTCCTGGATGAACTTGAAATCCATCATGAGAATATGCCCTATTTCCGTCGTGCCTTGGAAGATTCCGTGATGGCAATTCGTCGACAAGCGGTCGTCATGATCGGGATGTTTGAAGAACGACGTGAGGAATATGTCACATATATTGAACAAGCTTTAGTGGACGCTTCTCCTATTGTGCGACGAACAGCTGGGGATACGGTCTCCGATTGGGCATTACCTCAGTCACAACCTTCAATGATTGAGGCGCTGAAAGATAAAAACAAACTCGTACGTTGGCGAGCGGCTCGTTTCTTATTCGATTGTGGAGATGAACGGGCTGTACCTGCCTTGTCAATCGCGGAGGAAGATCGCGAGTTCGAGGTCTCTTTACAAGCGCGACTTGCGAAAGAGCGGATCACGAGCGGCGAGACAGCACTCGGGACGGTATGGCAACAAATTTCGAACCGCTCGAAATGAGGTTTCGTTCGACATGTGTCGAATCATTTTGATTTACAATTTAAGGTAAAGAGGAGCATCTGCATTGCGGATTGCTCCTTTTTTTCACAAAAACACATGCACATTTCCCCAATTGACTAACATTTGATGTAAACGTTTCGACAATAGGTAAAATGTCATTGTTGTGCTGTCGAACGATAGGACATATATCTTGGTTTCAGATTGGTACACTAGATTTATCACAGATGAACAAAGGAGCCATACTTATGATATTGTTTGCAGAAACGCCTGAACTTGTAGCTTATAAGGAAGTAGTAGGAGAAACGATGGTCGTCACGTTTGAATCGATGCACAGTGAGACGTTCTCTGTCACGGCTCAAGTCCGGTCTGATCTCGATATCGCAGATTCATTGTTCATGACCGGTTGGCAACAATACATGGAACAAACTAAAGTTTCGTAAAAAAGGTAAATAATATAAGGGAAATCATTACAAACGTCTGCACATTGTATACACTAGTGCTATAGACGTTTTTTATTTTGTTGAGGAGAGTGGGATCCATGAAGAAAACTTGGTTGCTCGCCGTAGTGACGGCAATCTTATTAGTCGTAGCGGGATGTGGGAAAGAAGAGGCGAAACCGAGTCAAGTAAACAGTGATTCGTCTGAACCACCGGCTCCATTGACGCTCGACACGGAAATGGCATACGATTCAGCAGCCCAAGCATTATCAGCAACAATCAAAATGACGAACCCAAATGAGGAAGCCGTGGATGTGACATTCAATACGTCACAGCGCTATCAGTTGATTATCAAACAAGGTGACAAAATCGTGTTTGATTATGGTAGCGAATTTATGTTCACGGAATCGATTATCGAAGAAAAGTGGGCAGCGGATGAACAAAAGATCTTCGATGAGGTCTTCCTGTTAGATGAATTAGAGGCTGGCGAATATTCGGTCGAAGTGATTGGGCTCGGTCAAGTTGATGGGGCACCTGAAATTGCTGTGACAGATGAGACGACGTTCACGGTTGAATCTGCTGCAACAGAAACTCCGGATGAAGGTACATCAGAAACACCGGAAGAAACACCAGCAACAGAGCCGCAATCGGACGGTGCGTTCCGTGATGTACAAATTGATTTGAATGACACGATGATTCAAGTGAGCGGGTATACGGATGAAGTCGAGTTCGAGTGGTCTGTGTCAGACGGACATAATATTTACGCTCAAGGCGCAGCCGAAGTGACCGGCGGTGGCTTCACGTTTGGGGTATTGCTCGATGAAGCACCGGCGAAAGATCAACCGTTGTTCTTAGAAATGACACCAATCGGTGGAGAGGTCACATCATTTAAAGTTCAATAAAGCCATGGCGGAAACTGTTGTTTCCGTCTTTCTTTTTGAGACGCTAGTTGACGGGGTATAAGGATTATCAGACAATAAAGCAAAATGAGAGCATAGTGGGAGGGCAATCCATGCAACAACATATCATTGAATCAACACATGTCAAACCGACCATCAACCCGAAAGAAGAAATTCGTCAACGCATCGACTTTTTGAAAGCATATGTGAAACGAGCCGGTGCGAAAGGACTCGTCCTAGGTATCTCAGGTGGGCAAGACTCAAGCCTTGCCGGAAAGCTATGTCAACTCGCCATGGAAGAGCTTCGTGAAGAAACGGGTGGCGAGTATACATTTTATGCGATCAGATTGCCATATGGTGAGCAACACGATGAGCATGACGCGCAACTTGCGCTTGAGTTCATTCGTCCGGACAAATCGTTCACTGTCAACATTAAGCCTGCTGTTGACGCATCGGTTGAAGCGTTTAACCGTGCAACGGGTCTCGAATTGAGTGACTTCCATAAAGGGAACACGAAGGCACGTGAGCGGATGAAGGCACAATACGATATCGCGGCAACATTCGGTGCCCTTGTGGTCGGAACGGATCATGCTGCGGAATATGTGACAGGATTTTATACAAAACACGGTGACGGAGCTTGTGACCTCACACCGTTGACCGGTTTGAACAAACGTCAAGGGAAAGCACTTCTCCATGAACTTGAAGCGCATGAGCGTGTGATTTATAAGGTGCCGACGGCTGACCTTGAAGATGGTCGCCCTGGACTTCCTGACGAAGTCGCACTCGGTATGACGTATGATCAGCTGGACGACTATTTGGAAGGGAAGACAATCGACCCAACAATCGCCGAGCGAATCGAGACAATTTTCAAACGTTCACGCCACAAGCATCACATGCCTGCCTCGTTGTACGACGAATGGTGGCAATGAAAAAAGGAGAAGCTGTCTCGAGACAGCTTCTCCTTTGTTGTCTCACGCTTTCTTAAGCGGGACGAACTGAACGATCAGGATGCAGGTAAAGGCGATAAAACTGAGGAGTGGGATGGTGACGAATCCAAAATAGTTGACCCAACGAATCAGGCAGTCGTTCGTACAGAAGGCTTCACCGTTCGGGATACGTTCTAAAATAACGTGATACAGACTGATACACCATCCGGCACCGGCCATAATCCCTACGAACAAGCGGTTGACGTCTCGTGCAGTCAACATGATAGTCAAGTAGTAGATGGCTAGTGGATACATAAAGATGCGTTGGAACCAACACAACTTACAAGGTAAAAAGAGCATAATCTCTGAAAAATAAAGGCTGCCGAGCGTCGCGACGGTCGCAACGATAAAGGCGAAATGATGACGTTGCATCAGATTTCCTCCTAACAATCAAATTGATGATTAAACATGATATGATACATTGAAACAAATACTTATTCAGTATACAATCTTTCAAACGATAGAGAAACAGGTGACGTGATGCAAGTTTCGGAAGTAGAAGTGTTAATTATTCTTGCGGAAGAATTGAATATGCGGAAAGCAGCCGAGCGGTTGTTTGTCTCACAACCAGCGCTCAGTCAACGGCTCGTGACCATCGAACATCAGTGGGGAAAGAAGATTTTCGTTCGCTCCACAAGAGGGCTCGCATTGACGCCAGATGGGGAGAAAATCATCGAGTTCGCCAAAAAGATGTACAGCGAAGAACAAGAACTGAGGGGTGAACTGACTGCCAACCAAGGGGAAGTGTACGGGACGTTGAAAATTGCCGTCGCCTCCATCATGGGACAATATTGGTTACCCAAGGTATTGAAGACGTTCGTCGAACGCTATCCGTCCGTCCGTGTCAAATTGGTCACCGGATGGTCGAGCGAAATGATGCGTTATATGCTCGAAGAGAATTTTCATATCGGAATCATTCGAGGGAATCCGGATTGGCGAGGAGAACGGATGAAGTTGTTCTCCGATTCCTTGCATTTGGTCGATCTAAAAATGACCGACCTCTCCCAACTAAAAAACAATGAGCGCTCGTTTATTCAATTCAAGAGTGATTCGACTTATTACCAGGAAATATTAGAGTGGTGGCAGGAACGGTTTTCGAGTCCACCTCTGACGACGCTGGTCGTCGATCAAATCGAGACATGCAAACAGATGGCGTTACACGGAATCGGGTTCGCGATTCTCCCTGAATCGACCATCAAAGATGTGAATGAGATGAATAAGATTCCATTGACGTCGTCGGGTGGTGTGCCACTCGTCCGGGACACGTGGATGCTTTCGACAGAATCGATGTTGGAGTTGGCGCAAGTTCAAGCGTTTTGGAAGATCGTTGAAGAAATTACGAAGGAGACTGAATGATGAATTGGGCAATTGAAGCGAGAAGACAGCTGCATTTAATTCCGGAAGCCGGATATGAAGAGTTCAAAACACAAGCGACACTTGAGCAATTGATTCGATCGCTCGATTCACCACGTGTTCACATCACACACTGGCGAACAGGTCTTTTCGTCCGGGTAGATGGTCTCGTCGGTGAGAAGACGATTGGATATCGAGCCGATATGGATGGACTGCCCATCACGGAAGAGACGGGGCTAGAATTCGCATCGATTCACGAAGGAATGATGCATGCATGCGGACATGATGTGCACATGTCGATTGCGCTTGGGTTAATTAAACGAGCGGTCGAGGAACCGCTTAACCATCACCTTGTCGTCTTTTTCCAACCGGCCGAAGAGGGCCCGGGAGGAGCCGAACCGATGGCGAAATCAGAATTGTTCTATCACTTCCGGCCGGATGCACTGTTCGGCTTGCATGTCGCGCCTGAATATCCTGTCGGCATGGTCGCTTCAAGACCGGGCGTGTTGTTTGCGAGTGCGCGAGAGCTTCATATCACCATTCACGGAAAAGGGGGACATGGTGCTTTCCCTCACGCAGGGATTGACGCTGTTATCGTTTCGGCCGCCCTCATCATGCAACTGCAAACGATTGTGTCACGGAACATTGACCCGATGGGAAGTGCGGTCGTCAGTATCGGAAAAGTCGCAGCAGGAACGAAAGAAAATATCATCGCTGATACGGCCAAATTGGATGGGACGGTCCGTGCATTGTCCGACAAAGAAATGGTCGTGCTTGAAAGCCGGATTCGTCAAATCATTGCCGGTGTCGAGATGACGTATAACGTTCAGATTGACCTTGAATTTGGTAATCGCTATCACGAGGTCGTCAATGACGAACGTTACCTCTATCAATTCGAGGAAGCGGTGGAAGAGGTCGGCTATTCTTATAAAACGTGTGTCCCTGCCATGACGGGTGAAGATTTTGGATATATGTTGAAACAGGTCCCTGGATTCATGGTTTGGTTAGGCGTAAACGATATGGGATCAGGACTTCATCAATCGACACTCAACCCGGATGAACGTTCGATTGAAGTAGCCATCGATTTATTCGACCACTACTTCCGTAATGTCATGATTCAATAACACGAAGCGGTCTCGATTGAGTCCGCTTTTAGTGTGCCCGAAAAGGAGTGAACGAGGGTGAAAAAGGGAAACATTTATTCATGTAAAGCGACGATTTTGTGGCGATTGCTCAAATGTGAACATTTTGCGAACTCGAGCATTGAGACATTACAGCGCAATATAAAATCATTATGATGTAAGTATCGAAGGGTATTCATCTGTGATTGTCGTTTCATACATGGGTTCGAAGCGATAGAGAGAGATAGGAGGTAATCAATAGATGTTTCAAGATCCTGTCCTGATGAGTCGAGCATTGACGGCACTCACATTAGGTTTTCATGTGATTTTTGCCACACTCGGCGTCGGGGTTCCACTTTTAATTTTATTGGCAGAATTTTTAGGAATACGTAAAAAAGACCCGAAATACACGCTCATGGCTCGCCGTTGGTCGCGTGGTTATGTCGTGACGGTAGCAGTTGGGGTTGTGACAGGTACGGCCATCGGTCTGCAGCTTTCACTTCTCTGGCCGAATTTGATGCGCGTTGCGGGTCAAACGATTGCGCTCCCGCTTTTCATGGAAACGTTCGCCTTCTTCTTTGAAGCGATTTTCCTTGGTATTTACTTGTACACGTGGGATCGATTTAAAAATCCGTGGCACCACATGCTTCTCGGGATACCGGTTGCAGTCGGTGCATTGTTCTCAGGGTTCTTTATCACAACGGTAAACAGTTTTATGAACCAGCCTGTAGGGTTTGATATTGTCGATGGTCGATTGGCAAATGTCAGCCCACTCGAGGCGATGTTCAGTCCGGCTATGCCGACTAAAATGGCACACGTGTTGACTTCAGCTATTTTAACATCCGCGTTCATTCTAGCTGCGATTGCAGCCGTTCAGTTGTTACGTCAACGTCGAAATCAACTCGACAAGATGTCGATTGAATATCACAAGAAAGGTCTCCGTCTGACGATGACGGTCGCTTTGATCTTTGCGATTGCGACAGCGCTCGTCGGTGACTTCTCAGGTAAATATTTGGCTCAGTACCAACCAGATAAATTAGCCGCGGCAGAATGGCATTTCGAAACCTCCTCCGAGGCTGAATTGATTTTGGGTGGATGGTTAGAAGATGATGGTCAAGGTGGCTATGAAGTCCGAGGCGCCTTGAAGATTCCTTACGCGCTCTCTATTCTTGCAGGTGGAGTCCCGAACTACGAGGTGACGGGTCTCAATGAGTTTGCGAAAGAAGATCAACCGCCGCTCTTCGTTCACTATCTATTTGATGCGATGGTCGGAATTGGGATGCTTCTCGCACTCATCTCCTTCCTGTTTGTACTCGGCCGCTATATTAAACGTTTGAACCAGTTCAGCAAGCCGATGCTCTTTGCGATTGCAGCCGGTGGACCGCTAGCCATGGCAGCGATTGAGTTTGGGTGGTTCTTCGCTGAATTTGGTCGTCAACCTTGGGCGTTATATGAGTTAATGCGTACGAGTGAGGCAGCTACGACTTCAGCGAACGTCGGTTGGATGCTTGTCGCTTTCGCGATCCTCTACGCGGTACTTGGAACAGTGACTGTGGTTGTCCTATCACGCCTGTTCAAAGAGAATCCGGTAGGGAAAGAACTAAAACAATCCGAGCATCGTGGTGAAGCGATGTTTGCGGATGAAGTGTGATCGGAGGGTATGACATGCAAATTCAAGAATTAGGGATTGCCGTCTTATGGACGTTCCTATACGGCTATCTCATCGTCGCATCGATTGACTTCGGTGCAGGCTTCTTCGCTTTCTATAGCCGCTATACGAAACGTGATCACTTAGTGAACCGACTCGTCAAACGGTATTTGTCACCGACATGGGAAGTGACGAACGTATTCTTCGTTTTCTTCTTTGTCGGGATTGTCGGATTCTTTCCGGACACCGCTTATTACTATGGTACGGCTTTGCTCGTTCCGGCGTCTGTCGTGTTAATCTTGCTTGCGATTCGTGGTAGTTTTTATGCGTTCGCTAACTATGGCTCAAAGGAAAGCACGCTCTATGTGTTCCTTTATGGAGCGACGGGATTACTCATCCCAGCTTCGATGTCGACGGTACTGACGGTCAGCCAAGGAGGTTTCATCACGGAAACAGAGAACGGGGTCTTCTTTGACGGAGCGAAGTTGTTCACCAACTTCTACTCCTGGACGGTCGTCATCTTGGCGATTGTCTCCGTCCTCTATATTAGTGCCATGTTCCTCTTGTTCTACGCGGACAAGGCACGTGACCAAAATGCCGTCGAACTCGTTCGGAAATGGGCTCTATTCTGGAGCGTCCCGACGATTATCGCATCGGGTCTCGTTTTCTTTGGATTGAAGTCGCAAGCTGCGTGGCATTACGAAAGCATCCTAGGAGGGAACTGGTGGTGGTTCGCGATGAGCTTCTTGTTCTTCGTCATCGCCGTCTCCTTCGTGTATATGAAACGAAATTACGGGATTGCCTTCTTGATGGTCATGGGGCAGTTCTTCATGGCATGGTTCGGATACGGATATTCTCACTTACCATACATCCTGTATCCGTACATCGACATTAATGGAAGTGTCGTCAACGAGTCGATGGCGGTGGCGCTTGTCATCGTGTTCATCTTAGGATTGCTCCTACTCGTTCCGGCACTCTACCTCTTGCTCCGTTTGTTCTTGTTTGATAACGACTACGTACGAGGGAAACGATCGAGTGGAAAAGCATAATGGCGAGAACGGGATTTCCTTTATTTAAAGGGAATCCCGTTTTGTATTTTGTATAGAGTTTTGAAGTGGAATCAGTTACACTGAACGAAGAATCAAGAAGTGAACATGTGTAGGAAAGGGATGTAGCATCATGACAGGTGAATTTGCAGTCATCGGATTAGGACGATTTGGTGGGTCGATCGTCCGTGAATTGTCTTCAAATGGATATGACGTCCTCGCCATCGATTCAGATGAGGAGCGTGTCAATGAGTTTATGGGATTGGCAACCCATGCGGTGATCGCCGATACAACAGATGAAAATGTGTTGAAGAGTTTGGGGATTCGTAACTTTGAACATGTCATCGTCGCCATCGGGGAGAATATTCAAGCTTCCATTTTGACGACGTTGATTTTAAAAGAACTTGGTGTTCAAATCATCACGGTGAAAGCAACAAACGATTACCATGAAAAAGTACTTCGTCGAATTGGGGCAGACAATATCGTCCACCCTGAGCGTGACATGGGCGTTCGAATTGCCAATGGATTGATGAGCCAAAGTATCCTCGACTACCTCGAATTATCGAATGAACATTCGATTGTCGAAATAAAAGCATCTGATAAGTTATCTAACAAATCACTCATCGATTTGGACTTGCGGGCAAAGTACGGGGTGAACATCGTGGCGATTCGTCGCGATGACGATGTCCTGATTTCTCCTCAAGCGGATGAGATGATTTTATCGGAAGATATTTTGATTATCATCGGGAAGGATACCGATTTGGATAGACTAGAGCGTACACTTCGTTCGAGATAAAAAAAGACCTTTGGAGCGATGCCGCGATCGTTGAATCGATTGATCCAACTCGACGGTTTGACTCCAAGAGGTCTTTTTTAAATGAGTTTCATCGCTTTCAAGCCGTACTCGATTCCATCTTCAAGGATGGACTTCGTGACAAAATCCGCCACGTCTTTCGTTTCGGTGCGACCATTGCCCATGGCGATTCCAGTACCTACATACTGAAGCATGGCCAAGTCGTTCAACGCATCTCCGAAAGCGTACGTATTCTCAAGACGGTAGCCATTGGTCTCAATAAAGTGACGGATGCCATCTGCCTTACTGGCCCCTTTGTTGATCACGTCCATTGCATGAGGATGCCAACGGATAAAATCGAACTCACGGTAGGCGTTGATATAATGATGCTCGTCTTCAGGCGTGCAATACAGTAACGTCTGATACACATCTTCTTCTGTATGGAAGTTCGGTTCGAATGAAGGAATCGGCATGTCGAGTTCACCGAGCGATTGTTTGACGATGGCATCATTCGGTCTTGAAGCACCACCACGGTCTTGTCCCAAATAGACGAGAGTATGATCATTTGAAGCGGCGTGCGTCGTCAATCGGCCGAGTGCATCTTTTGAAAGCGTGTTACGATAGACGATTTCACCTTTATGCACGACAATCTGACCGTTATAGCAAACAAGACTATCAATCCCGACACGTTCTGGGATATCGGATAGCATGGCCGGTCCTCGTCCCGTCGCGATGAATGTCTCGACGCCGTTTTCTCGCAATGCCTGAATTGCTGAAATCGTGGAAGGCGGTATATAACTACCTTCATGTAAAAGCGTGCCGTCAATGTCGAAGAAAACAACCTTTTGATCTTCCATTTGATTCACCATTCTTTCTCTTTATCTAAAAAAATATGTTTTCTGAACCCACTAAAAGGATAACACGAAATAGGGAAACTACCACGAATATCACATCGTTAGTGAAATATTGTCATGATATGAGCTATAATGAAAAAAGAATCTTACGGGCATATTCGAGAATCACTTATGTTTCACATAGATGTATTAATAATTGAAGTAAGGAGAGATTAAATGAAGTTTGTTAAGAACCACCAAACAGCCGTGTTCGCATTGGGCGGACTCGGAGAAATCGGGAAGAACACATATGTTGTTCAATTCCAAGATGAAATCATCGTCATCGATGCGGGAATCATGTTCCCAGAGGATGACTTGCTTGGAAT
The DNA here is from genome assembly GCF_902506255.1 of Exiguobacterium sp. 8H. Classification (GTDB taxonomy): domain Bacteria; phylum Bacillota; class Bacilli; order Exiguobacteriales; family Exiguobacteriaceae; genus Exiguobacterium; species Exiguobacterium profundum. The sequence continues at coordinate 299,461 of NZ_LR733429.1, forward strand.
CGACTATGTGATTCCTGATTACTCGTACCTGATTAAAAACAAGGACAAAGTAAAAGGGGTATTCATCACTCACGGTCACGAGGACCATATCGGGGGAATTCCATTCCTATTGAAGCAAGTGCAATTGCCGATTTACGCGACGAAGCTCGCGCTCGGATTGATTAAAGTTAAACTTGAGGAGCATGGGTTGCTTCGTGAGGCGGAACTCCATGAGATTGATGAGGATTCACTCATCAAGTTCCGCAAGACGAGCATCTCCTTCTTCCGCACGACGCACTCGATTCCGAACTCACTCGGTGTCGTCGTCAAGACGCCACAAGGGAACATCGTCCATACGGGTGACTTCAAGTTCGACTTCACTCCGGTAGGTGAGCCGGCAGACCTCGCCAAGATGGCGGAAATCGGAAAAGAAGGCGTGCTTTGTCTCTTGTCCGATTCGACAAATGCAGAAGTGGAAGGCTTCACGATGAGTGAGAGCGTTGTCGGTGGGACGATTAGTGAAACGTTCCGGAAAGCGGATGGTCGAATCATCTTTGCAACATTCGCATCGAACATCTATCGCTTGCAACAAGTGGTCGATGCGTGTGCCGAGACAGGTCGCCATCTCATGATTTTCGGTCGTTCGATGGAGAAAGTCATGACGATTGGACAAGAACTCGGTTTCATCAACGTTCCGAAAGGGATGATCATTGAGGCGAATCAAATGCGTCACTACGACCCGAATGAAATCGCGATTCTTTGTACCGGCTCGCAAGGGGAACCGATGGCAGCACTCAGCCGTATTGCGAATGGTACCCATCGTCAAGTGTCAATCATTCCTGGGGATACGGTCATCTTTTCTTCTTCTCCAATCCCAGGAAATGCCATCTCCGTCGGGAAGACGATTGACCAGTTGTATAAAGCGGGAGCGGATGTTGTCTACGGTAAGTTGACGAACATTCATACATCAGGTCATGGTTCGCAACAAGAGCAGTTATTGATGATTCGTCTGTTGAATCCAAAATTCTTCATGCCGATTCACGGTGAGTACCGCATGTTGAAAAAGCATGCTGAGCTTGCTGAATCGGTAGGAATCCCGAAAGAGAACAGTTTCGTTATGGATAATGGTGAAGTGCTTGCTGTCGACTCGGAGTCGGCTGCGGTCACTGGCAAAATTTCTGCGAACGCTGTGTATATCGATGGGAATGGAATTGGTGATATCGGGAATATAGTATTAAGGGATCGCCGAATTCTGTCTGAAGATGGACTCGTTGTCGTCGTCATCAGCATCGATGGCAAGACGCGCAAACTCGTCTCAGGACCAGATATCATCTCACGTGGATTCGTCTATATGCGTGAATCAGGTAGTCTGATTCGTGACGGCGAACGATTGTTGAAGAAAACCGTCGAACAAGGATTGTCCAATAAGCAGATGAAGTGGTCGGAGATGAAACAACTCGTCTCAGACACCCTCACACCTTATTTGGCCCAAAAGACGCGGAGACACCCGATGGTCCTGCCGATTATTATGGAAGTATGATTTGACGGGCTGTAGGAGACTACGGCTCGTTTTTTTCACCAGCAAATGAGGAGGGGGAGCTTATGGCGAAGAAAAAGGGGAAGAAAGGGTGGCTGAAATGGGGAGCTGCAATCGTAGCGGTCATTTTTCTCATCACGCTCGTATATCATCAAGTCAAACCATTACCTGAAGGCGTGTCGAGACAATCTGAACCATATCTCATCACAGATGACCAAATCGATTTTCTCCACGATTTGACCTATCAAGGGGAAGATACGGAGATTGTCGAACAAGAGATATTTAGTGAAGTTGAACGAGCAATACGTGAGGCAAAGGAATACATCGTCATGGACTTTTTCTTATTCAATCCTTATTCGAATGAAGACCGACAATATCCGGACATCACATCGCGCCTGTCATCGGCATTACTTGAGCAAATGGAGCGATATCCGGACTTGAAAGTCGTTTTTATTACAGACGATATCAATACGACTTATAACGGGCACGTTTCCGACCACTTCGATGTACTGGAGGAGGCAGGAGTAGAAGTCGTGTACACAAATCTCGACGAACTTCGTGACCCAAATATTCTTTACTCCACGTTTTATCGAATGGCGCTTCAATGGTTCGGGGACAGTCAATCCGGCTGGTTGCCGAATCCGATGGCCTCTTCGGCACCGGACATTACGGTTCGTGCTTATTTAAGGTTGCTCAACATCAAAGCGAACCATCGGAAGGTGATGGTCACTGAAAATGAGGGATTTGTACTATCCGCCAATCCACATGACGCTAGCGGATACCACTCGAATGTCGGTGTCCATTTAAAAGGACCGATTTTAAAAGAAATCGTTGAAGGTGAGCAAGCGGTCGCGACGTTCTCGAAAGGAGATGCACGCCGATTCCCTGATGATGAAGCGTTGTCGAAGATTGAAAATGCGCCGAGCGAGGCACCAATGAAGATTCGTTACGTCACCGAAGGGAAAATTCAAGAGTCAGTGCTCGATGCAATGAATGGGGCGGACGATGGAGACACCATCTGGATCGGAATGTTTTATTTGGCAGACCGGAATATCATCCAAGCAATCGAGGATGCCGCAGGGCGCGGGGTGACTGTGAACTTGATCCTCGATCCGAACACGAATGCGTTCGGTCGATCGAAATCAGGGTTACCGAACTTACCGGTGACGGCAGAACTGAACACCGTCAACCCGGAGCATATCGAGATTCGCTGGTATGATGTCGGTAAGGAACAATATCATCCAAAAATCCTCTATGTAGATGGTGAGGAGAAAACCGTTGTCTTAGGATCGGGGAACTATACGACCCGGAACATGAACGATTACAACCTAGAGGCAGACGTCGAAGTGACAGGAGAAGTGGATACAGCCTTCTTTGATGAGGTGGACGAGTATTTTAATCGTCTATGGAACAATGAGAACGGCGCGTATACGGTAGCATATGATGAGATTCAAACGGATCTCCCGCTCGGAAAGTATATGATGTATTGGCTCCAAAAAGTCACATGGACGATGACCTATTAAAAAACAGCTATCCTCAAAGTTTGGGGATAGCTGTTTTGACGTTAGTTCGTCTCGATTGGATTAAACTCATTCGTGTATTCATATAAGAATTTCCCGGTCTCTTTCAAGACGTCACTTTTACGGTGAAGCGAGAAATGGTCGTACGGCACAGTTTCTGTCTGAATGTTATTCGTATACTCTTCAAGTAACAGCGAACTTGCCGGCTCAATCAAATTGAATTCGCCACCTCGTCCAGAGAAGGAGAGTACCTGAACGGACCTCGGCCATGTCTCGAGTTTAGACTGGAATGCTTGCAGTCCGTCTGAGTTAGGGGACAAATCACGGATGGCAGGGCTTCCGGTATTAATGCCGAAGTTACTGGCAGATAAACCGAAGTTTGCAAGGCGCGTCCCGCCGAACGGGCTATCGAACGTCACAAACTTATCGACGATGTATGTCTCTTGATTCAGGATATAGTTGGCAGCGGCTACGCCACCCATGCTATGGCCAATGATATACATCCGATCGAATGATCGATTTCTCGTTTTTTTATATGTTTCAATGGCTGCATTCAACCACTTTGTCTGATTGTTTAAAGAAGCCTCTGCATCTTCGAACTCGATTCGGACAATCGGACGAGTTGAACTAAAATCATATATTTCACAGTCGGTCTTGCCTTTGACAGTCACGGTACAAAGCGCCCCATCAGTCGCTTGACCACTTTGTTCCATCGCTTGAGAGAAGCGGAGAAACGTCCGGTCTGTCCCGAGTAGTCCATGAACTGCAAACGTAGGGATGAACTCATTCGTTTGAGAAGCTTGACGTATCGCCTCGGATTGACGCTCGTTTGTCAACTCTTGTCGGAAGGTGACGATGATGAGAGCGAGTGAAAGTGAGACAATCAACAGTCCGAGAAGACGTGAACGAATGGATGTCTCTTTTGGGTTGCCAACATTCCGACGATATTTGCGCCAAATGAAGTAAGTCAATACGGTCGCTGCAATCAGAACGATTCCCGTCACGATCCAAGCGTTGACGTTCGGTACATGGGCAACGAGCTTCACGTTATTTTGCCGACCGCCGTAGACTTGCCACTCGACATGTTTCATAGAACGGAGGTCTAGGCCAGTTCCATCCTCAACGAATACGCCGGTCGGAACAGTCAAGTTAAAGCGAATGTCGGCTTGACGGATATATCGTTCAGCCAATTTTTTTGGGGAGCCGGTTAGTTCAACACCGGGTAAGTCGACACGATCGAGTCGGAGGTCGAGATTGGTTTGGAGTGTATATGAATCAAACCAAATGCCTTCCTGTTGTTCGATGTCGAACTGAATATCCGGAGGGACTAAAATACCGGCTGGTCCCGTTTTCCATTCCTCTTTAATCTGTTGCAACTCGTCCACATTTTTAAATGTCTTCTTTAAGACCATGCCTTCGTAGTCATCAGGACTCGAATAATCTTCCGTCTCATATCCGTTCGCTTCTGCTTGCTCTTTCCACGTATCCCAATCGAGTCTGAGATTGAGCAATTTCATGACTGGATGATCACGGAAAGCGTAAGTCGTTTCAAGCGAAACAGATTGGTCATAGTGGACGGTTGCATCATAATTGATTCGCACACATCCACCGATTAAAAGAAATAAAAATGGGAATAGTAACAACAGTGCCTTTTTTCTCGAACTAAACATGTTAAATCGGTTCGCCGTATGTTTCTAACGGGTTCGACATATTGATCCGATCATAGAACATGATCCCGTCTAAATGATCGAGCTCGTGCTGACATACGACAGCGCGCATTCCGCGCAGACGAAGCTTAATCGGCTTCCCGTCGCGGTCGAACCCTTCTAACGTGATTCGACGAAAACGAGGTACATTTCCTTTGACCACGCGATCGACCGATAGACAGCCTTCGCCGCCATTCAAAAATGTCTGTTCGACGGAATGACTTGTAATTTTAGGATTGAAGATGGAGAGTTTGAACGTCTCTTCCTCTTCTTTTAGCAATACTGTGAAGAAACGACGATTCACACCGAGTTGAGGTGCGGCGATTCCGACACCACCTCGTAACTCGTATTTCTCGCTCATCTCTGGGTCTTGACTATTGACAAGAAACGTCTCCATCTCGTCGAGTAACGCCAAATCTTCTGTTGTTGGCGGAATCGAAACTTCGGCTGAACGCGCGCGAAGTCGCTCGTCTCCTTCGCGGATGACATCTTTCATGGTTAACATACACAACTTCCTTTCTATCGAACTTATATGATTGATTATATCATATTTAAACAGGAAGGAATGTGGATGGTACAGAAGGTGAAATGAAAATAATACAGTGGTGAAAAGGATGTCATATCCCTTGAATGTAAGCGTTTTATTTCAGTAAGCATATTTTTTGCGTTATTGAAACAACCCGTTTTATACTAACAAGGAAACGTCAGGAGAGGATAACTTTTCTGAATCACGTTAATACAGATTGCTTTTTTGGACAGATACACGTAAGATTTGAGATAGTGTTTGATCACAAAAAAGACAATTGTCTCATAGTTGAAAGGATGAGGTGAAACGAATGAACAACGTTCAGGTACTTCAAAACGTGGAAGAAAACTTCCAAACGTTCCGTATTCTCGACGAGAAGGGTGAGGTCGTCAACCAAGACGCAATGCCTGACCTAACGGACGAGCAACTTCAGGAACTCATGCGCCGCATGGTCTATACTCGAATCTGGGACCAACGCGCCATCTCACTTAACCGTCAAGGTCGCTTAGGATTCTACGCGCCAGTGGCAGGTCAAGAGGCGACGATGATCGGGACGCAATACGCGCTCGACAAAGAGGACTGGATCCTTCCAGGATACCGTGATATCCCACAACTCGTATTCCACGGACTTCCGCTTTATCAAGCGTTCTTGTTCTCACGTGGACACGTGGCAGGAAACCGCATCCCTGAAGGTGTCAACGTATTGATGCCACAAATCATCATCGGTGCACAAATCATTCAAACTGCGGGTGTGGCAATGGGCCTCAAACGCAACGGCAACAAAAATGTCGCCATTACTTACACAGGTGACGGTGGCTCATCACAAGGTGACTTCTACGAAGGATTGAACTTTGCAGGTGCATTCAAATCACCAGCAATCTTCGTTGTTCAAAACAACCGTTTCGCTATCTCAACTCCTGTTGAAAAGCAAACTGCAGCTAAAACGATCGCGCAAAAAGCTGTTGCAGCTGGAATCAACGGAATTCAAGTAGATGGAATGGACGTTCTTGCAGTGCTCGCAGCGACTCAACAAGCTCGCGTCGACGCACTCGAGGGAACACCGACACTTATCGAGTCACTCACTTACCGTTACGGACCACATACGCTCGCTGGGGATGACCCAACACGTTACCGTACAAAAGAACTCGACACAGAGTATCAAGAAAAAGATCCACTCGTACGTTTCCGTCTCTTCCTTGAGAACAAGAAACTCTGGAACGAAGACATGGAGAACGAAGTGATCGAGCAAGCGAAAGCTGACGTGAAAGAAGCAATCAGCCAAGCAGACAAAGAACCAAAACAAAAAGTTTCGGACTTCATCAACAACATGTTCGAAGAACTTCCTTCAAACTTGAAAGAACAGCTTGAAGAATATACTGCAAAGGAGTCGAAGTAAGTTATGGCTCAAATGACAATGATCCAAGCGATTACTGATGCGATGCGCGTTGAAATGAAACGCGACGAGAAAGTACTTCTTTTCGGAGAAGACGTTGGTAAAAACGGTGGGGTATTCCGCGCGACGGAAGGTCTCCAAGACGAGCTCGGCGAAGACCGTGTCTTCGACACGCCACTCGCTGAATCAGGGATTGGTGGTCTTGCGATCGGTCTAGGTCTTACTGGATTCCGTCCGATTATGGAAGTTCAATTCTTCGGATTCGTATTCGAAGTTTTCGACTCAATCGCAGCTCAAATGGCACGTATGCGTTACCGTTCAGGCGGCGCTTACAGCCAACCAATCACAATCCGTTCACCATTCGGTGGTGGAGTTAAGACACCTGAGCTTCACGCGGACAGCCTTGAAGGCTTGATGGCTCAGACACCTGGTCTTAAAGTTGTTATTCCATCAACTCCTTACGATGCAAAAGGTTTGTTGATCGCGTCAATCCGTGACAACGACCCAGTCGTGTTCCTCGAGCACATGAAATTGTATCGTTCATTCCGTGGCGAAGTACCTGAAGGTGATTACACAATCGAACTCGGTAAAGCAGATGTGAAACGTGAAGGTACAGACGTTTCAATCATCACTTACGGTGCGATGGTGCATACTTCACTTAAAGCAGCGGAAGAACTTGAAAAAGAAAACATCAACGTTGAAGTAATCGACCTCATGACAGTGAGCCCGCTTGATATCGACACAATCGTAGAGTCTGTTAAGAAAACAGGTCGTGCGATCGTCGTTCAAGAAGCACAACGTCAAGCAGGTATCGCAGCGAACGTTGTAACTGAAATTCAAGAGCGCGCAATTCTTCACCTCGAAGCACCAGTTCTTCGAGTAACTGCACCAGACACAGTCTTCGCATTCGCACAAGGTGAAGACATGTGGTTACCTGACCATAAAGATGTCGTTGCAAAAGTTAAGGAAGTTGTGAACTTCTAAGATCGTGTCGAATAAACGATGAGGGAGAATTGTCTCCCTTGTCGTGTTTACATGATGAATTGATGGGAGGAAAAACCAGTGGCAGTATTTGAATTTAAATTACCAGATATCGGTGAAGGTATTCACGAAGGTGAAATCGTCAAGTGGTTCGTAAAAGCAGGGGATACGGTCAAAGAGGACGATGTTCTTTTAGAAGTACAAAACGACAAAGCAGTCGTTGAAATCCCAGCTCCAGTCGACGGTACAGTCAAAGAAGTTAAAGTTTCTGAAGGTACAGTTGCTGTAGTCGGCGACGTCCTCATTACGTTTGACATCGAAGGCGACGCACCAGCAGGTGAAGAAGAAACACCTGAACAACCGAAAGCAGAAGAGAAGACAGAAGACGTAAAAGAAGATGTGAAAGAAGACGCGCCACGCGACGTTCAACTTCACAAATCTGAGCGTGTTATCGCTATGCCATCTGTCCGTAAATATGCACGTGAAAAAGGTGTCGACATCCGTGAAGTCAACGGTTCTGGCGACAACGGCCGTGTATTGAAAGAAGACATCGATGCATTCGCGAACGGCGAAGCACCGTCTGCAGAAGCTACAACAGAGAAAACAGAATCTGTAGCACCAGCAGCTGCTGCGAAAACGGAAATCAAGCCTTACGAGTCAGCGACTCCTGAACTTGAAACACGTGAGAAAATCCGTGGAATCCGTAAAGCCATCTCGAAAGCTATGGTTAACTCGAAACACACTGCACCACACGTTACACTCATGGACGAAGTCGACGTTACAAAACTCGTTGCACTCCGTAAAGATTTCAAACAAGTCGCGGCTGACCAAGGCGTGAAACTCACGTACTTGCCATTCGTCGTGAAAGCATTGACTGCTGCAGCGAAAGCATTCCCAACAATCAACGCTTCAATCGATGACGTGAACGAAGAAATCGTCTACAAAAACTACTACAACATCGGGATTGCAGCTGACACGGACAACGGACTCGTTGTACCAGTCGTAAAAGATGCAGACCGTAAATCAATCTATGCACTTGCTACAAACATTAACGAACTTGCAGGTAAAGCTCGTGAAGGTAAGCTCGCTGGGGAAGACATGAAAGGCGGATCGATCACAATCACAAACATCGGTTCAGCTGGTGGACAATGGTTCACACCTGTCATCAACCACCCAGAAGTTGCGATTCTCGGTATCGGCCGTATCGCTGAGAAAGCTGTCGTGAAGAACGGTGAAATCGTTGCTGCGCCAGTACTTGCACTTTCATTCAGCTTTGACCACCGCCTCATCGACGGTGCGACTGCACAAAACGCTCTTAACATGGTGAAACGCTTGCTCGAAGACCCAGCACTTCTAATGATGGAGGGATAAGAACATGGTAGTAGGAGAATTCGCACAAGAAACTGATTTGCTTGTCATCGGTGCCGGTCCTGGTGGATACGTTGCCGCAATCCGTGGCGCACAGCTCGGAATGAAAGTAACTATCGTTGAGAAAGGCAACTTCGGTGGTGTCTGCTTGAACGTCGGATGTATCCCATCGAAAGCGTTGATCACAGCAGGACACAACTTCCAACACGCTAAAGGTCATGATTCAATGGGAATCACGTCTGACAACGTGTCAGTGGACTTCACAAAAGTTCAAGATTGGAAACAGTCAGTCGTTAACAAATTGACTGGCGGTGTTAAAGGTCTCCTCAAAGGAAACAAAATCGAGATCGTTCAAGGTGAAGCGTTCTTCGCGTCTGAAGACACAGTTCGTGTCATCACTGAAGACAGCTCAACTCCTTACAAATTTAAAAAAGCGATTGTCGCGACTGGTTCTACACCAATCGAGATCCCATCGTTCAAATGGTCTAAACGCGTCCTTTCTTCAACTGGCGCTTTGGCACTTCCTGAAGTACCGAAGAAACTCGTCGTTATCGGCGGTGGATACATCGGTATGGAGCTCGGTACTGCATACGCTAACTTCGATACAGAAGTTGTCGTTGTAGAGGGCGCTAGCGACATCTTGTCTGGTTTCGAACCACAAATGACGCAAATCGTTAAGAAGAAACTCAAGCAAAAAGGGAACGTCACGATCCACACGAATGCACTTGCTAAAGGTGTTGAAGAAACGGAAGACGGCGTAACCGTTAAGTTTGAAGTAAACGGTGAAGAACAATCTGTTGAAGCGGACTATGTCCTCGTCACAGTTGGTCGTCGTCCAAACACAGGTGACATCGGTCTTGAGAACGCGGACGTTAAAATCAGCGACCGCGGAATCATCGAAATCGATGACCAGTGTAAAACATCGAACGAAAACATCTATGCAATCGGTGATATCGTTCCTGGACCACCACTTGCACACAAAGCATCTTACGAAGCGAAAATCGCAGCGGAAGCAGCAGCAGGTAAGCCAGCTTACCTCGACTACTCTGCAATCCCTGCAGTCGTCTTCACAGATCCTGAACTCGCAACGGTTGGTTACACAGAGCCACTCGCAAAAGAAGAAGGACTCGAAATCACAGTTTCGAAATTCCCATTCGCAGCGAACGGTCGTGCACTTGCACTTGACGAGCCAGACGGCTTCATGAAGCTCATCACACGCAAAGAGGACGGTCTCTTGATCGGTGCTCAAATCGCGGGTACTGGCGCTTCAGATATGATTGCTGAGCTTGGTCTTGCAATCGAGGCTGGTATGACTGCTGAAGATATCGCACTTACAATCCACGCTCACCCATCACTCGGTGAGATGGCAATGGAAGCTGCTGAAATCGCAATGGGTATGCCAATCCACGTCGTAAAATAAGAATACTCATAAAAGCTCTCTCACTTTTCGTGAGAGAGCTTTTTCATGTAGGTGACGACACGCTCGACTTCCTTGAATCCAATTTTCTCGTGAAAGCGTTGACTGTCCTCGTTTTCAAGCTCGGTATCTGATGCCAGTTCGATACAACCATGACGCGCCGCGAAGGTCGACGCAGCATCGACCAAACGAGAGGCAACACCTCGATGACGCTCTGATTCAATGACATAGATTCCTTCCATATAGGCGGTCGGTGACGTGCTAGAACCTGGCACGTAGTCATGTCGGAAACTGAGCTGACAAAAACCAACTGCCTCCCCATGTTCATTTGATGCGATGAAATAATGCATCTTTTTTGAGGCGAGACCGAGTTTGACTTCCATTCGTAATTCTTCAATAGGGGCATCTGGCCATAGGTCGTGCATGAACTGGACAAGAGTTTCTACGTTTAACTCCGTTGCATAATCAATCTTCATTGTCATTCTCTCCTTAGGTTTCATACTAGTAGTATAAAGGAAAATACATGTGATGAGAGAAGGGAGGGAATCCTGATGGCATTCGATGAGGAGTTATTATACACCGTATCCGAGACGAGTCGTGTCCGATTTACCGGTATTGAAACAGAAGCCGCTCGTTATGATTTTGGTTTCGTCTATACACAGCAATTCATGGGCAAGGTGTTAGTCGTCTGTATGCAAACGGGTCAATCGGCCCTTCTTGATTTGCATGCGCTAGAAGAGCCACGTCAATTGTATCCGATGCTTGGCATTAACTTGAACGACACGGAACACGTCGCTGAATTTTTACGACTTTGCTTGGTTGAAAAAACACAAGCATCTGAAGAAATTGATACTTGAAAAAATGTAAGCGTTTTCTTATAATAGGCACTAGGGGAAGCAATTCGATCATCTACAGCCACCTTTTCTGAGATGACATAAAAAATGAGCCGGTCACGATGACCGGCTCATTTTTTATTTAGCGAATCGCTTTTGTTTGTTGGATGACTTTAATCATTTGCAGTGACTCATCTTCAAGACCTTGAACCGGAAGACCCGCTTCAATGTTGGCCATGATGTACTCGAGTGTCGAAGTCGTAATCAATTCGCCTGGAATGATGATCGGAATCCCTGGTGGATACACCATAATGAATTCCGCTGAAATACGGCCGACTGCGTTTTCGAGAGGAATCGTTTCCGTCTCTTCATAAAACGCATCACGAGGGCTGAGCGCAAGAGGTGGAATCTCTGGGAGCATGATCGATAGTGAATCGTTACCAGACTTCTGATAAACGGAGACGACGTCTCGCATCGCTTCAATCAATGCTTGAATCGTGGACTCATCATCCGCTGATGTGACGATAAAGAGCACATTCAATAAATCGGACATCTCGACTTCGATACGGTGTTTGTCCCGAAGAAATTTCTCGACTTCAAATCCTGTTATTCCAAGTTCGCGCACGGATACGAGTACTTTCGTTTCGTCGAGCGCGTATGTCGATTCAGAATGCAATTCGGCATGACCGTATACTGACAAGTTCGGCATGTGGTTGATTGCTGTACGAGCCGTTCTCGCAAGCTCAAGTGCACGTTCATTCATCATGTGTCCCTTTGTCGCTAACTGTCGACGTGCCGCGTCGAGAGAAGCGAGGAGCAAGTAGGACGTCGAAGTCGTTGTAATCATGGAAAGCATCGCATGAATTCGTTCTGGCGAGACGAGACCGCGGCGTACGTTCAAAATCGAACTGCCTGTCATTGAACCACCAAGCTTGTGTACACTCGTCGCCGCCACATCTGCTCCCGCTTGCATCGCCGAGAGTGGGAGTTCATCGTGAAAAGGGAGATGAACGCCGTGTGCCTCATCGACAAGTACAGGAACGTCTTGCTTATGAGCGACAGACACGATACGCTCTAAATCACCTGCGACACCGAAATAAGTCGGATTAATGACGAGAACGGCTTTTGTGTCCGGGTGAAGTTCAAGTGCGCGTTCTACGGCACTAGCTGTGATTCCGTGGGCGATGCCGTATGTTTCGTCAAATTCCGGGTGGATGAAGACCGGATGAGCACCCGTTAAGACGAGCGCGGACATGACGGATTTATGGACGTTCCGTGGCACAATGATTTTTTCGTTCGGGCCAACGACACCCATGATCATCGCCATGATGGCACTCGATGTTCCCTGGACAGAGAAAAAGGTCTCGTCAGCACGGAACGCCTCTGCCGCCAAGCGTTCCGCTTCAGCGATTGCCGCTTTTGGATGATGGAGGTCATCGAGTGGGGCAATGTTAATCAAATCAATTTTTAGGGCGTTTTCACCAATAAAGTCACGAAACTCTGGGTCCATCCCTTTTCCGCTTTTATGACCAGGAATGTGGAACGCAATCGGGTTTGAGTCGACATGTTCAAGCAACGTGTCAAATAGTGGCGTTTCGAGCTGAGTAGCACCTTTTAATTTCAATCGTAAATCCCCCTTGAATCAGTTTATTTATAAGATGAATAGTATCGTTATGATATATGTTGTTTTTAAAAAAAGAAGCAACAAAAAAACTATAGAGATTTCTGGCTCAACTTGCAATAGTTTTTTTTGTTGTTACAATGGGTGTCGAGGTGAAACAATATGCAAATTAACTATCCGATCAATCCGGATTGGACGACAGACGAATTGATTGAAGTCGTCGAGTTTTATAACGTTGTCGCACAAGCCAATGAAGGTGGAGTCGAACGAGAGGTTTTTCTCGATTCCTATCGTGCCTTCAAGCAAATCGTAACATCTAAGTCGGAGGAGAAACAACTGAACGCGGTTCACGACGAGCAGACGGGCTATTCCACATATCGTACGGTTCAGGCGGCAATGAAGTCCTCGAGTAAAATGATTAAACTGTAAGACCTAGCATGCCCGAGCAAATTCAGGCATGCTTTTTTGTTATTTCTCCTATAAATCGGGTACAGTTCATTAACACCGAATCAGGTTTAGGGACCTCGGAATTGGGAATATATCCATTAAGATAAAAAATTCAAAATAGTCAGACAATTCTCTTTCTTTTTCGAATTTTATCTGATATACTCAATTCAACTCACTAAACCGTAACTTGTAGCCCAACAAAAGGAGTGTGGCATCTTATGAAACAAGTGATTGAGGCATTCAAAAGAAAAGACGCAGAAAAACGGATTCCGGTGCTGCGCTTAGAGATTGATTATGAATTGGCAACCCTCTTCGATGCGATGGCGTCACAAGATGATGCTACAGTTCAGGCTAGCAAGCATCGGTTAGAGAAGTACCGCCAAGAATTATTGCGTCTCGAAGCCTAACCATTACACACACATTCAACCAGTATTCCGAGCGGATACTGGTTTTTGTTTGGTACAATACAGTTGAGGTGATCACAGATGATAGAATGGTTTGCAGTCGACTTAATCAAACAAGCGGGAGAACTGATTCGTCGCGAGATTGATCAAAGTTATGAAGTGGAACGAAAGACGGGAAAAGGGGACTTGGTCACTGAAATCGACCGAGCGGTGGAACAATTGATTGTCCGTCGAATCCAACAAACATTTCCGGAACATCAGATTATGGGGGAAGAAGGGACGACAAATCAGCCAGAACAATTGACTGGTACCGTCTGGTTTGTCGACCCGATTGATGGGACGTTAAATTTTATTCATCAAAAACGTATGTTTGCCATCTCTATCGCGATCATGATAGATGGAGTCGTGGAATATGGATTCGTCTATGACGTCATGGCGGATGAGATGTTCATGGCACGGAAAGGATACGGGGCGACGTTGAATGGTCGGACATTGACGACTCTTCATGAACATCATGTCCGAGACGCATTTTTAAGTATGAATGCGACGTGGGTCACGCCGAACCACCAGATTGCCCCGGAAATACTCGCTCCGATTGTACGAGACTCGATTGGGACGCGAGCCCATGGTGCTGCATCGCTTGAATTAGCCTGGCTTGCCGCCGGTCGCGTGGACGGCTACATCACAATGCGCAATATGCCATGGGATTATGCTGCTGGAAAGTTACTCGTAGAAGAAGTAGGGGGACGTGTCGTTTCCTTATATGGTGAGCCGATTCGCTATGACGGAAAAACATCTGTCCTGGCAGGGAGTGACTCATTTGTAAATGACGTCATCAAACATTACGTCATCGCAAAAGGGGTCACGGCTGAAGCAAAACCGGACTTACACATCGTGGAACATGATTCGTATGAAGAAATCCGCGATCTACTCGTCTTGGCGAATCCGAATGAAACGATGGTCCGGGAACAATTCGAGGAAGGGCGTACGTACAAAGCGTTACTCGGTGGTGAGATTGTCGGTGCATATATGCTCGTCTCACACGGAGACGAGCGGGTTGAACTCGTCAATATCGCAGTGAAGCCGGAACGTCAAAACCAAACAATCGGTCAACGCATGTTACAAGACGCAGTGAAGCGGGCCACGTTGATTGGTGGAAAAGAACTGCTCGTCTGTACAGGGAATTCAAGCATCATGCAACTGCGCTTTTACCAACAAGCTGGATTCCGATTCGATTCGGTGGAACGCGATTATTTTCGTAATCACGGGTACGATGACATCGAAGAAGATGGACTCATTTTACGCGACCGCATCTGCTTGACACGTCCACTATAAACGCAAGTAAAAGGGTTACTCCGACATGATACCGGAGTAACCCTTTCTTTATGATTGATGGTCTGAAAGAATGCGGCGACGCAATTGAATACCAAAATATGTCGCTACGCCACTTAACACGAGGCTGCCCAAGATAATGGCGGCGCTCCCCTCGGCCACCCCGATTCCAATGCCGACGAATCCTGCGACAACGGCCGTTGCGATCAATACAAACATTAGCTGCATGGAGGTTCCTCCTTATTTTCTCTTCTCTTCCCTATTGTATGATAAAAAACACGAGATGAAAACGTTCACAGTCGATTCCACTCGACAAAGGTACTGTGACGTGTGCTATACTCTTAAAGTTGAAGAAAAGTTGAAATTTTTTAAATAAGAGAGGAATAACTACATGAACGTAAGAACAAACCTTCGTAACGTAGCCATCATCGCGCACGTTGACCACGGTAAAACAACGTTAGTCGATGAATTATTGAAACAGTCTGGTACTTTCCGGACGAACGAGGCAGTCGCAGAACGCGCGATGGACTCGAACGATATCGAGCGTGAGCGCGGAATTACCATTCTCGCAAAAAACACAGCAATCGATTATAAAGAGACTCGCATCAACATCGTAGATACACCAGGTCACGCAGACTTCGGTGGAGAAGTTGAGCGAATCATGCGTATGGTAGACGGCGTTATTCTTGTTGTCGATGCGCGTGAAGGCTGTATGCCACAAACTCGTTTCGTATTGAAAAAAGCACTCGACCAAGGACTTCGTCCGATTGTCGTCGTCAACAAAATCGATAAGCCGATGGTTCGTCCACTCGACGTTGTCGATGAAGTTGTTGATCTCTTGATCGACCTTGGCGCAGATGAAGATCAACTTGAATTCCCTGTCGTCTATACATCAGCAGTCAGCGGTTCAAGTTCGTTCGATCCTGACCCAGAAAAACAAGAAGATACAATCACTCACGTGCTCGACACGATTCTCGAAAACACGCCGGCTCCAGTGGACAACTCAGACGAGCCACTTCAATTCCAAGTGACGATGCTCGACTATGACAACTACCTCGGCCGTATCGGCGTAGGTCGCGTCTTCCGTGGGAAAATCAAAGTCGGTGAGCAAGTATCGCTTTGTAAGACAGACGGTACGGTGAAGCAACTTCGTGTCACGAAATTGTTCGGTTACTTCGGCCTCAAGCGCGTCGAAATCGAAGAAGCAAAAGCAGGTGACTTGATCGCTATCGCCGGGATGGAAGATATCAACGTCGGTGAAACGGTAACGCCAGTCGGTAAAGAAGAGCCACTTCCGCTCCTTCGCATCGATGAGCCAACGCTTCAAATGCGTTTCATGACAAATAACTCTCCATTCGCAGGACGTGAAGGCGATTTCGTGACGGCACGTAAAATCGAAGAGCGTTTGATGAAACAACTCGAGACGGACGTTTCACTCCGTGTCGAAAACACAGATTCACCAGACCAATGGATCGTATCAGGACGCGGTGAGCTTCACCTCGGGATCTTGATTGAAAACATGCGTCGTGAAGGTTACGAGCTCCAAGTATCGAAACCACAAGTTATCATCCGCGAAGACGAAAGCGGCACAAAAGTTGAGCCGTTCGAGCGCGTCATCATCGACGTACCTGAAGAGTACACAGGTTCAGTCATGGAATCGATCGGTCTCCGTAAAGGTGAGCTTGCGAACATGAACACGAATGACAACGGTCAGACACGTATGGAATTCCTCGTGCCATCACGTGGTCTTATCGGTTACCGTAACGAATTCTTGTCAGCGACACGTGGATACGGAATCTTGAACCATACGTTCGAAGAGTACCGTCCATATATCGCTGCTGATATCGGTGGTCGTCGTAGCGGTGTTATGGTTTGTATCGAAAACGGGAAGTCGACGGCCTACTCAATCGGTGCCCTTGAAGACCGTGGGACAATCTTTATCGAGCCAGGTACAGATGTGTATGAAGGAATGATCATCGGGGAATGTAACCGTGATGTTGACCTTGCCATTAACGCTGTTAAAGGGAAACAATTGACGAACATGCGTGCTTCTGCAAAAGACTCGACACAAGTCTTGAAACGTCCGCGCGTCTTCTCACTTGAAGAGTCACTCACGTTCTTGAACGATGACGAGTACTGTGAAATTACACCGGAGTCGATCCGTCTCCGTAAGAAAATCTTGAACAAGAACGAACGCGAGAAAGCAGATAAGCGTCGTAAACTTGGTAAAGAATAAGTTAGAAGAAAGGGGACGCTTCGGCGTTCCCTTTTGCATGGAATAGTGTAGAATGGATGTGTATGAAATAAAGGGGGACTCTTTGTCTTGAAAGCTTCTCAAACAATCGATATCACACAAATTGACGTTCCGTGGATCGCTTCGATGCTAGGTGTCGGCAGTGACCCGAACGACTTTTCCGTTGGGTTCAATGCACTCGTTGTCACGGTCATCTTACTGACAATCCTTGTCTTTAAACTTGGTTTTGCGAAACAATTGGCATGGTGGAAGTCGCTCATCGTCTATATTCTCCTTTCACTTGGAGCAGGTACGATGGCACTCGTCTTTTTCACATGGCCAATCCCGGAAGTGCTTGCCGTCATGGCTATCGTGTTGGCCATCTATCGTGGCCGCCTCTGGTGGAATCGTCGTCAAGATGCGGTAGAATCATAAAAAATACGGGCGTCTCTTCGGAGGCGCCCGTTTGCATTACCAGTTTCGTTTTTGTCGAAATGTAGGATATAACTTGAACTGTCCAGATGCGGCGCGTTCAGCCGTTCGTTCGCTGATTCGCTCCTGACACTCTTGACACATATACGTTTTCGCCGGTTTGTTACGCAAGCGTTTTGCTTCAAACGACCATGAGTCGATTGTCTCGACTTTATCACAAAGAGAACATTTTACACGCATCTTTTCACCTTCCTCTATACGATGAGTATAGCATGATTTCAACCGTTAAAAGCAGGGAATTGAACCGGTAAGGGAGAATGGTACAACCATACCCGGTGAAAAGGAGGGGAGTTGAATGGCGAGCAAGGCAACGTTTGAACTGACAGCTGCGCAAGAGCGCTTGTTGAATGACATGCCGTTAACATTTCTCGTTGGTTTTGACGAGGCAAAGCGTTGGCCGATCAGCCATGCCATCAGTTGGGTGCAAGCGTTAGATGCTGTCACGGTCCGGTTCGCATTAACGAGAAATTCCCATATCGTGACCATCTTGACGACTGAAAAGACGGCTGGCCTCATCTTTATCGAAGATGGTCAGTCCTATCATGTTTTACTCTCATCAATTCGAGAGTTCGACCCGGCGGTCAAACCAAGCCTTCATCTTCGTTTTTTTGAAGGACATGTCGAAGAAGTGAGGAACATCTCGTTTTATGGAGCAGCTTACGCACAGCCCGAAATCACGAAAACATACGATATTCGTGCGGCGGAAAAGCTTGACCGTGAAGTGAAAGAAAGTCTTCATTCTTGAATACCATCCTATATTCGAGGGGCGGCAAAGTCTATGAAAAAAACGTATGTACTTGATACGAACGTACTCCTACATGATCCGCTATCCTTATTTCAATTTGAAGAACACGACGTGGTGATTCCAGCCATCGTCCTAGAAGAGTTAGATGGGAAGAAACGTAACATGGATGAGGTCGGGCGGAACGCCCGTGAAACGTCGCGTGTCCTCGACCAGCTCCGGTCATCGGGGAAACTGCATGACGGGGTCCCGCTTGAAAACGGAGGACGTCTGTTTGTCGAAATCGGTCATGAACACCAGGTCGATATCCCGTTCGATGTCATGACGAATGATAATCGCATCTTAATGGTAGCGTTAGGATTAATGAAACAATACGAGCATGACGCGGGTCGAAAGGTCGTCGTCGTCTCAAAAGATATATTGGTCCGTGTCAAAGCGGACGCCATTGGAATTGACGCAGAAGACTACTTGACAGATCATATCGTTGACACGACGGACTTATACGCCGGCTATCGAGAGATTGAAGTCGATCAGTCGCTCATCGATGAATTTTATAAAGTCCGTCAATTGCCGACGACGGCCTTGACGAAACAAGTGCTATATCCGAACTCGTTCGTCGTCTTGAAAAGTAATGTGTCGAAAGCGAGTGCGCTTGCTGTGGTCGATTCGCTTCAACCGATTTTACGACCACTGGCACTCGATGCAGATCATATTTGGGGAATTCATCCGCGAAACGTTCAACAGCGGATGGCACTCGACCTGCTGCTTCGGGATGACATTCCGTTTGTCACCTTACTTGGGAAAGCTGGTACCGGGAAGACGCTCCTTGCTCTAGCAGCAGGGCTATCGCTTGTCGAGGATGAACAGCGTTACAATAAGCTAGTCGTCGCTCGCCCGGTCGTGCCGATGGGGAACGATATTGGTTACTTGCCAGGGGAAATGGAAGAGAAGCTTCGTCCTTGGATGCAACCGATTTATGATAACTTGGAATTTTTATTTAATGCGAATTCAAAAGACGAGCTCGGGAATATTCTAGCCGGTATGAAATCGATTCAGCTCGAGGCGCTCACCTATATTCGAGGTAGAAGTATGCCGGACCAGTTCATCATCATCGATGAGGCACAGAACTTAACGAAGCACGAAATTAAAACCATTCTCACCCGAGTCGGTGAGAACTCGAAAATCGTACTCGTCGGCGACCCGTATCAAATCGATCATCCGTATTTAGATGAGTATTCGAACGGATTGACGTACGCGGTGGAACGCTTCAAAGGACAAAACGTCTTCGGGCACGTTCAACTCGTGAAAGGGGAACGTTCATCCCTTGCACGATTGGCGGCTGATTTACTATAAGCGATATACACAAATAACGCCGAGTTTCGCACTCGGCGTTATTTTGTATCGAGTTGTAGTGACTGAACGTTCGTCCGTTCTAAGAAGGCATTTGAGATCATAATCAATCCCGTGAGGATGAACAGGGCAGAAAATCCGAAGTGTGCCACGATTTGGGATCCAAATAACGGTCCGAGTAGATTCCCCATGAACTGAGCGGACTGATTGTACGAAAAGATCCGGCCGGTCGCAGAGACCGGCGTATGCTGGCGCAGTAGCGATTGTACGGACGGCATTAAGGCAGCCGTTGCGAATCCGATTCCGAAACGCAACAAAATGAGTTGAGTCGTTGAGGTAACGAATGCTTGCGGAATCAAGAATAGGCTATAGAGGAGCAGTGCCCAAAACAAGATGCGTTCTGCCCCATATCGGTCTGATAACCGTCCGAGACGCTGCGCCGAAAAGAGAGCGGCCAGTCCCGGAGCGGAGGCGACAATCCCTGCCATGAAGGCGAGAGCGGTTGTGCTCGGATTCAATTCACGTACGTATAATGTCAAGAGCGGTCCAATGGATTGTGTCGAGAACTGAATGAGGAATGTTGTCACAAACAGCCCGACAATCAATTGAGGATGTCGCAGTGAGGCGAAAATCGATTTCATCGACGCGAGTTCTTCACGTTTCACTGGGACAAAATCTTCTTTTACGAACCAAAGCGTGATGAGGAACGTGAGGAAGAGTGCACTTCCCGTAAAGAGAAAAACGGATCGAAGCCCAATCCAGTCTGCAAGCAATCCACCGATGAGGGGACCGAGTAGACCACCAGTGATTCCACCGGTTGACAGGGTACCGAGCGCCCAGCCACTTTTCTCTTTTGGGGTTTGGGATGCGACTAACGTGATGCCGGCTGAGATGAATCCGGACACGGCACCCATGAGTAAACGCAATCCGACGAGTTGATACACGTCTTGGACGAAGCTGATAAGAAACATGACGGTGGCCATCCCGAGACTGGCTCGGATGAGCATCAGTTTCCTTCCTTTTCGGTCAGCCAAGCGCCCCCACATCGGAGAAACGATGGCAGCTACGAGGAACGTCGCGCCGAAGGCGATCGCAGACCAAGTGACGACGTGGTCCGGATCCTTTACCCCGAGTTGTTCGATGAACAATGGGAGGAATGGTAGGACGAGACTCATCGACGCAGCGGTCAAGAAGCTACCGATCCAAACAACCATTAAGTTTCGTTTCCATAGAGGTATCGTAAGCGTCACGACCTTTCTTATTTAATTGGTAATCAACACTCTATATACTACACTTTATGAACTAAAAAGTCCAAAAAAAGAGAAGGTGTGAACCTTCTCATTAATTGCTTAATATGGTGATATGATTGACTTGGCGAATGACCTGATCCTCATATAATACATAGACAGGTCCGTCGGTAAGTACTTTTCCGTCTTTTGAAAATTGTAAATATACTTGTGCTGCCTCGCTGAGCGATAGAGTCAATACTGTTTCCCCGTAAAAACGGACATGCGTCGCAAGTTCAATCGGTTCGGCATTGTTTAAAAATGGCGCGAGCGGCATGGCGAACGAGTCGCGTAATGCTGCATCTTTGTCTTGTCGTGACATCGGTTTATTGTGGTCGATTCGAGTTCCTTGTGACAATCCGTCATCCCATGCTTTCCCCATTTTCGCATAGTATGCCTCACGGTCATTCTCCGTCACCGAGTCCAAATCTTCAATCTTCCGTTTTCGTTCGTCAAAAATCCATACGGTCGGGTCAATCGTCAGACTGTGGCGAACCGCTCCATCAAGTGGAAAAATCATGCTTATATCCCCCTTCATACACATTACACGTTCCATTATAGCGCTCTTTCTCGTAAAATGGAAAAGAGGAAGAATGTCGCGTTCATTCATACTGTACATTGAATTATGATGAAAGATAATGTACAGTTGAGTTATGACAAACAGTCTGTCATCGTACGGAGGAGGGGTCGTAGTGGCGACAAATTTGGCTGCAATCCAACGGGAGCAAGCGCTTCAATTACTCGAGGCGGATGCTGAAAAAATCCGTTGTCTGATTGAAGTGCAGTTAGAAAACCTAAAAATGCCGAAGTGCCCGCTTTATGAAGAGGTGCTTGATACACATATGTTTGGACTATCGCGCCAAATTGATTTTGCGGTTCGTCTTGGACTCATTTCAGACATTGAAGGTAAAGGACTGCTCGATTCATTGGAACAAAAGTTGTCTGCTTTGGCAGAAGCTTCAGAATTATGAACCTTATACTCAAACTGTGCAAGTGGCGCTGTTTGAGTATTTTTTTATAAGGGTTGTCGGATTGTTTTACATAAGGAAGTGAATACATGAAAACACGGTTTCGGTATTTTGATTTTGCGTTGTTTTTGTCAGTGCTTTTACTCGTCGGGCTAAGCTCCATCATGATTTATAGTGCGAGTGTTTGGAATCGTGGGGATTACGCGAATAGTAGTTTATTCTATCGCCAGCTCGTCTACGTTGGCATTGGAATCTTTGTCTATTTGATTGCGACATTGTTCCGATATGAGATGTTTCGGAAAAAAGGCATTCGCCTCGGTCTTTATGCGCTCTCTGTCATCTTGCTGTTTGTCACGTGGGCGATGCCTCCATTGAATGGGGCGCGAGCTTGGCTCATCATCGGAGGAATGACCATTCAACCGGTCGAGATTGCGAAGTTCGTTCTCATCATACTGCTTGCGAACTACTACCATGAACTATGGAATAATGAGTTGAAAGGACTCCCTGGCCGATTGGCGCGGGCCGCTATCACGAAAAAAGGGCTGCGCGCACAAATCGGCGCCTTCTTTTTAGTACCTGTCCTCTTTTACTTTTCGTTTTATGCGATCGCAATCAATGGACAGCCGGATATGGGGGGGCTATTCGTCCTCGGTTCCATCATGTTGCTCATGTGGTTCGGTGTCGGGGCGCCGCTTCGAATTTTGATTCCAGGGATTTTAGCTGGGGTTGGTACTGTATTCGTATTGTTCACGACCATCTTTTCGGAGAATCAACGAAGTCGGATTGAAGTCGTGTTCAACCCGTTCATGGACCCGGAAGGATATGGACACCAATTGCTCATGTCGATTATCTCAATTGTACATGGTGGATTGACTGGAGTCGGACTTGGGAACAGTTTTCAAAAGTATGGATATTTGCCAGAACCAGAAACCGACTATATCATGTCGATCATTGCGGAGGAGTTAGGATTCCTCGGTGTATTGACGGTTTTAGTCCTACTCTTCTTCATCGCCTTTCGCGCGATCCATATCGCCAATCATGCGGATAGTCACTTTGCGATGTTCGTATCGTTTGGGATTGCATCACAAATCATTATCCAGACGGCCATCAACATCGGTGCGATGTCCGGTTGGTTCCCAGGGACAGGCGTAACCTTGCCACTGGTCAGTTATGGAGGAACATCGCTCATCATGATGATGGGTGTTCTCGGGGTGCTCAGTAGTATCTCGATGCGTAACCGTCATCGAGAGGCGACACGACGAGAAGAAATTCGGGTGAAGTCAGAAGAAAACGTTCAACGCTCATCGCTTCACGTTGTCAGGTAAGGAAACGAACAAACTTCATTAACGGGGGGATTTCATTTGAAACCAATTAAAAAGTTACTTGTTGCAAACCGTGGGGAAATTGCCATTCGCGTATTTCGCGCGGCGACAGAGTTAGGCATTCGAACGGTAGCTGTCTATTCGCAAGAAGATAGCGGCTCCTTACATCGCTTTAAAGCTGATGAAGCCTACTTGATCGGTGTAGACAAAAAACCGATCGATGCGTACCTCGATATCGAAGACGTGATTCGAATCGCTAAGGAGTCAGACAGTGATGCGATTCACCCAGGGTATGGTTTCCTTTCAGAGAACATTGAACTCGCACGACGTTGCCGTGAAGAGGGCATCATCTTTGTCGGACCGCATGAGTCACATTTACATGCGTTCGGGGATAAAGTACGAGCACGTCAGAGTGCGATTGCTGCGGGTCTTCCTGTCATCCCGGGTTCGGATGGACCGCTCACATCATATGAAGATGCTGAAGCATTTGCGAACGAGCACGGATTCCCGCTCATGGTCAAAGCTTCGATGGGTGGCGGAGGACGCGGAATGCGTGTCATTCGAACAGAAGCGGAAATGAAAGATTTGATTGAACGTGCAAAGTCAGAAGCAAAGCAGGCGTTCGGTTCTGACGAAGTGTACATAGAAAAACTCGTCGAACGTCCGAAACACATCGAGGTGCAAATTCTTGGGGATGAGCACGGTCACATCGTTCACTTATTCGAGCGTGACTGTTCGGTTCAGCGCCGTCACCAAAAAGTTGTCGAAGTGGCGCCGTGTGTGACATTGTCTGATGCATCGCGCCAAGCGATTTGTGATGCGGCGGTCCAACTCATGCGTCACGTCGGATACGTCAACGCCGGTACAGTCGAGTTCTTGGTGACAGAGGATGAGTCGTTCTACTTCATCGAAGTCAACCCGCGCATTCAAGTGGAACATACGATCACAGAGATGGTGACGGGCTTTGACATCGTTCAAACGCAATTGATGATCGCGCAAGGTGAGTCGCTCCACGGCGATATGATTCAAATGCCGAAACAGGAAGAGATTAAACTTCTCGGTTATGCAATCCAATCACGTGTTACGTCTGAAGACCCAGGCAATAACTTCATGCCGGACACAGGAAAAATCATGGCTTACCGTTCTCCGGGTGGCTTTGGTGTTCGTCTTGACGGTGGGAATGCGTATGTCGGTGCAGAGATTTCACCGTACTACGATTCACTTCTCGTGAAATTGTCCACACATGGCATGACATTCGAACAAGCGGCCTCGAAGATGGTTCGAAACTTGAACGAGTTCCGGATTCGTGGAATCAAGACGAACATTCCGTTCTTGATTAACGTCATGAAGCACCCGAACTTTATCAGTGGAGATTACAACACGTCATTCATCGATGAGACGCCAGAACTGTTCGTCTTCCCGAAACGAAAAGACCGCGGGACGAAACTGCTGAACTATATCGGGGATGTGACAGTGAATGGATTCCCAGGTGTTGGTCTGAAAGACAAGCCGATCAGCCGTTCGGTGCGAATCCCGCACGACCTCCCGGCAGAAGCGAAGCCAGGGACGAAACAAATTCTTACAGAGCTTGGACCGGACGGCCTCGCCGACTGGATCAAACGTCAACCGGAACTGTTGTTGACGGATACGACGATGCGAGATGCGCATCAATCGTTGCTCGCGACGCGCATGCGCACACAGGATATTCTAAATATCGCCGAACCGACAAGCAAACTCATGCCAGAATTGTTCTCGGTCGAGGCATGGGGCGGAGCGACGTTCGACGTCGCCTACCGATTCTTATCCGAAGACCCATGGGTACGTCTCATGAAGCTTCGTGAGAAGATGCCGAACGTCCTAATTCAAATGTTGCTACGCGGTGCGAATGCGGTCGGATATAAAAACTATGCAGACAACGTCATCGAGAAATTCGTACACGAAGCGGCATATGCCGGAGTCGACGTGTTCCGAATCTTTGATAGTCTCAACAACCTTGAGTCGATTCAATTGGCAATCGATGCGACGCTTCCAACTGGGAAAGTGGCAGAGGCAGCCATCTGTTATACGGGAGACTTGTATGATGGTAACCGTCCGAAGTACCATCTTCCGTATTATATCGACCTCGCGAAGAAACTTGAGGCGAGTGGTGCGCATATCTTGGCAATCAAGGATATGGCAGGTCTATTGAAGCCGGAATCAGCCTATGCACTCGTATCGGCATTGAAGGACGCTGTGGACTTACCAATCCACTTGCATACACACGATGCTTCCGGTAACGGGATCTTCACATATGCTCGCGCGACAGATGCCGGTGTCGATATCGTTGACGTTGCCGCGAGTTCGATGTCAGGGATGACATCACAGCCTTCAGGTGGAAGTTTGGTTTATGCGCTCAACCACCACGAACGTCAGCCGAAAGTCGACCCGAAACAATATGAAATCATCAGTGACTACTGGCAAGACGTGCGTCACAACTATGAACCGTTTGAAAGTGATATGCGTGCATCGAATCCATCCGTGTACGAACACGAGATGCCAGGTGGGCAATATTCAAACCTCCAACAGCAGGCGAAAGCGGTCGGACTTGGAGACCGCTGGGCAGAAGTCAAGGCGATGTATGCCCGAGTCAACATGTTGTTCGGGGACATTGTCAAGGTGACGCCGTCATCTAAAGTTGTCGGTGATATGGCGCTCTTCATGGTCCAGCATAACTTGACGGAAGAAGATGTGATGACACGAGGACATCAGTTGGACTTCCCAGACTCGGTCGTCGAAATGATGCGTGGTGAATTAGGAACGCCTCCAGGTGGATTCCCGAAAGATGTGCAACAAGTCATCTTGAAAGGAGAAGAGCCTTTAAACGTTCGTCCTGGTAAATTGATCAAACCGTATGACTTTGAATCGGCACGCCAAGAACTATTCGAAAAATTCGAGCGACCGGTGACGGACTTTGAACTTCTTGCTCATGCGCTTTATCCGAAAGTGTACGAAGACTATATCAAACATACAACGACATACGGGGACGTCTCAGTGCTCGACACGTTGACATTCTTCTACGGATTAAACGTCGGTGAGACAATCCAAGTTGAAATCGAGACTGGAAAAACGTTAATCATCAAGCTCGTACAAGTGAGTGCAGCGAATGAAGATGGCATCCGTCTCGTCTCGTATGAGATGAACGGGGTACCACGTGAAATCGAGATTAAAGATGTCAATGTCAAATCGGCAACGACAAGTCGTCCGAAAGTCGATCGTTCGAACGCCAAACAAGTCGGTGCATCGATGCCGGGGTCTGTCTTGAAAGTATTGGTCGAACCAGGAAGTCGTGTTCATCGTGGGGAGCAGTTGCTCGTCACAGAAGCGATGAAGATGGAAACGACAATTCAAGCGGCACAAGATGGTGAGATTAAGGCCATCCATATTAAAGAAGGCGACACAATACAAAGTGACGACTTGTTGATTGAATTTGTATAATCAAAAGAAGCATAGCGCGCTATGCTTCTTTTTTGTAGATGGGAGTGGAGATCTTGAGACGAGTATGTTGGTTCCGTTCAGATTTTAGACTGACCGATAATCATATGTTACACCGTGTATTGAAAGATATGGAGGAAGGCGATGACCTAGACTTCGTCTTTTGG
This sequence comes from Exiguobacterium sp. 8H, assembly GCF_902506255.1. Lineage (GTDB taxonomy): Bacteria > Bacillota > Bacilli > Exiguobacteriales > Exiguobacteriaceae > Exiguobacterium > Exiguobacterium profundum. The sequence goes on from NZ_LR733429.1 coordinate 326,556, forward strand.
TTGAATCCGAAATACTGTCACCCATTCGAAGTGCGGCATGACTATTTCTTCTCGACGATGCGAACGTTCATGGATGATTTAGAAGCGAAAGGGTTAGGGCTTCGTGTCCTCGTCGCGGAGACGGAGGATGCGTTCATGAAACAGCTCGGCGAGATGGATGTGCTCTATTTTAATGCGGAGTATGTGGAACCGTTCAAACAGCGGGATGAACGTGTGATTGAGGCACTTAGTGAAGATGTAAAGGTAGTGCGACTTTTAGATCGTCACCTGTTTCATCCCGATGCGTTTCGTACAAAAAGTGGCGATCCCTATAAGGTGTTCACCCCGTTCAAAAAAGCGGCGTATGCCGAACAGCCACCCGCACCGTATGAGGTTGATGTCAATCGTTTATCTCAGTACATCCGTTCAAAGAATGAACAACCGAGTGAACTGAAAGAGCTCTTCAAGCGATGTAAACGTGAATGGAGAGGGCTAGGGGAAACGGAAGCGAAGAAGCGATTGACCCGCTTCGTCAATGATCGCATGGTCGATTATGACGAAAAGCGTGACATTCCGAGCATCGCCGGGACGAGTCGACTATCTCCTTATTTACGGACAGGTGTGTTGTCGATTCGCACCATCACCGAACAAGTGTTGTCGGCGAGACAATCAAAAGGGCGCGACACGTATTATGATGAGCTGTTGTGGCGCGAATTTTATTATATGGTCATGGCAAAGTTCCACGCATTGAAAGATCAACCGTTCAATGATAAATATAAGACGATTGAATGGGAGGACAATGAAGAGCAGTTCGAAAAGTGGTGTAACGGGGAGACTGGGTATCCGATCGTCGACGCCGCGATGCGTCAGTTGAACGAGACCGGGTGGATGCACAACCGCCTACGCATGATTGTCGCATCTTTCCTATCGAAACATCTCCTTCTCGATTGGCGAAAAGGGGAACGATATTTCGAGCAAAAGCTGATCGATTATGAGGCAGCGTCGAATATCGGGGGATGGCAATGGGCGGCCTCAGTCGGGACGGACGCTGTTCCATATTTCCGTATTTTCAATCCGACGACGCAATCCGAACGATTTGACCCTGACGGAACGTTCATCCGGAAGTATGTGCCGGAGCTGAAACATATAACAGATAAATCGATTCACTTTCCGGACCCGTCAGAGCGAGACAACTATGCCATGCCACTCGTCGATCATAAAGAAGCGAGAGAGCGTGCCCTCGAACGATTTAAAGCATTGTAAACAAAAAAGCGCCACGGCGCTTTTTTGTTTGGTTATCCGTTCATATTTTTCAATTGTGCCCCGTCTTGTCGCGCTGTCGACCGATACGCGTGATAAGAGAGGTATGACAGGATGCCGAAGTAACAAGTGATCAAGAAGGCGTGAAGGAGCGGAACGTAAGTCGCGTGTCCCCCAAGAACAATCCATGCACCTGTACCGACTTGAAGCAGGATGAAGAAAAGAGACGCCCACATGCCGCGCTCAATCAATCGATTCATTTCTTTACGTGCCAAGTAGAGAACATACAACGTGTACAAGACGAGTAGCCCGGCCATCACACGGTGTCCCATCTGCACATACGACTCAAACGTCCAGACGTTCTGCTCACAAATCGGCCAACCGACACATGCGTATGTAGCACCGAGGTGACGGACGTAGGCTCCTGTGTACACGACGATCATCGTATAAATTGAAAGACCGTAAAGATGAGATCTTAATCGTCTCGATACGACTTGATGTTCCCGGTCACCTTCGAATAACAGAATCGTCAAAATGAGTAACGATGCGAACGACACGAGAGAAATTCCAAAATGAAGGGCCAGGATGGCATCCGACTGTTGCCAAATGACCGCGCCCGCTCCAATGATTGATTGGATGAGCATAAAGATAAATGCGAGAAACGCAAAGATTTTCACATCGACCCGATGTTTGACCGCGATGAACGTCCAAATGGCGAGCGCAATGATGAGAAGACCTTCAATACCGGAGACTACCCGGTGACTGTATTCAATCATCGTTTCAACACTGGGATTGGTTGGGATTAATTTTCCATGACAGAGTGGCCAGTCCGTCCCACAACCATCTCCTGAATCCGTCTTCGTCACGGTTCCACCCATGATGAGGACAAGCATCATCCCGAGGGTGACAAACCCTGAGAAAAACGCGAGTTTTTTATGCATGCAATACCACCTGCTTCTAATCGAAATCCGTTAAAAAATGTACCTTGTTTATTTATATTTTTTTCGCCATACTTATTATACGGCTTTCTGTTCAAAAAACGAAATGGAAAAGCTTGCAATCGTTATCAAAAACGTTATTCTAATATTAGTAAAGCACATAAGGTGTGACAAATATCACACTATTGACACAAAAAACTCGCTATTTTACAAGCATAAAGGGCGTATTTTATAAAAAAATATGGTATCTTTGTAGAGAGTTAAGTGTATTTTGTTCATATTGTGTTTTTTCTGTGAAGAGAATGCGAGGATTTCGTGATTATGTGGGGGGGTCAGTATGACAAAAGTCAACCCAGGGATGACGGTAGATGTAGAGTATACAGAATCAACGTCATTCCGAGATTACGTCGCCTTAGCGAAAATGGGAATCGTTCGCGCCAACCTGTTGTTGGTGTTTGCAGGATTCTTCGTGGCAGCGACGTACCAGAGCGATACGCCAGTCCTTTACTTGTTTGAAGTTTGGCCACAGCTCTTATTAACGATGTTAGGAAGCGCACTCGTGATTTCGGGGAGTTGTTACCTAAACAACTTTGTGGACCGAGATATCGATTACTTAATGGATCGTACGGACAATCGACCGAGTGTAACCGGCAAGATTTCAGGAGAGAAGATTTTACTCCTTGGATTGACACAACTTGCAATCGGAACACTACTATTGCTCCTTGTATCGTACGTCGCCGCAGTATTCGGTTTAATCGGGGCATTTTTTTATGTCGTGATTTATACGATGTGGCTGAAGCGTACGAGTACGCTCAATACAGTCGTCGGTAGTATTTCGGGAGCCGTTCCACCGCTCATCGGTTGGGCAGCACTAGATCCGGCACTTCATATTGATGCGTGGCTCATGTTCCTTGTCATGTTCTTATGGCAACCACCTCACTTCCTGGCGCTCGCCATGCGACGGACGGAAGAGTATCGAGCGGCAGGCATTCCGATGCTTCCGGTCGTGAACGGATTTGCCATCACGAAACGGCAAATCATCTGGTGGATTGCGACGCTGATTCCGGCATCGCTCTTATTTATGCACTATGGTCTTGTTTACTTGACAGTCGCAGCCGGTTTAGGGGGCTACTGGTTGTATCTCGGATTGAAAGGATTCAACGCCGAGGACGAAATCAAGTGGGCAAACAAAATGTTCTTCTATTCATTAATTTATTTAGTCGTGTGGATTATCGCGCTGATTTTGACAGCACTCTGGTGATCGCACTCACTATATAGAAAACCATTACACATCATTTTGGGAGAAAGTGGGGATTGTTGTGAAATCATTTAAGAAGCTTCTGTTTGGCATCGTCCCGATGATGATGTTCGCAGTCCTGTTATCAGGTTGCGGTCAAGAGGGATTGTCTGCATTGAAGCCGATGGGAGAAGGGGCTGAGCTTCAGCTCCGCATCATTCTCATCAGTTTGGCGATCATGCTCTTCGTACTCATCATCGTATCGGTCATTTACGTGTACGTGCTCATGAAGTTCCGTCGGAAAGATGAATCGATTCCGAAGCAAGTTGAAGGTAGCAGTACACTCGAGATGATTTGGACAGTCGTTCCGATTATCCTTCTCATCATTCTCGCTGTTCCGACAATCACGACGACTGTCGAACTCGCGAAAGCGAAAGAAGCGAAAAAAGAAGAAGAAATCAACGTTACAGCTAACTTGTACTGGTGGGAATTTGAATATCCAGAAGCAGGTGTTGTGACAGGGCAAGAGCTCGTCATTCCAGTCGGAAAACGAGTCGGCATCAACTTGACGTCTAAAGATGTCATTCACTCATTCTGGGTACCAGCTTTATCTGGTAAGACAGATACGAACCCAGGACTTGATAACGAAATGTGGTTACATGCAAATGAACCAGGTACTTACTACGGGAAATGTGCTGAGCTTTGCGGTCCGTCACATGCCCTTATGGACTTTAAAGTCATCGCGCTCGAGCAAGAAGAATATGATCAATGGCTCGCTGACATGAAAGCCAAGCAAGACGAGAACGGTGAGAAACTCGTCGCAGACAACACAAACTTGACGACAGGTGAAGCTGTGTATGTCGAAAGCTGCTTGAGCTGTCACGGCGGCGGTAAAGTGGCACCAAGTTTGACGAACTTCGGTGATCGTGAATGGCTCGCAGGTTACCTCGAAAACAACGAGGATAACTTGAAAGAGTGGATCCGTGACCCGCAAGAGAAAAAACAAGGGGCTCTTATGCCAGGATTCAATGAAGGTCAAATCAGCAACGAAGAATTAGATGCACTCGTTGACTTCTTGTATGAGCAGAAGATTGACTAACGGGAAAAGGGGGATTTCACGTGGCACAGACCACTGCAATGCAGCAATCGCGTAAATACAATGGCATCATGGATTGGATTACGACGGTTGACCACAAAAAAATCGGTATTTTGTATTTGTTCTCAGGAATCTTCTTCCTCCTTCTCGGTGGAATTGAAGCATTACTGATTCGTTGGCAACTCGTCAAACCAATGAACGACTTCGTCAGCGGTGAGACGTTTAACCAGTTGATTACGATGCACGGAACGACGATGATCTTCCTTGCGGCCATGCCGATGTTATTCGGTTTCATGAACGCCGTCGTACCACTTCAAATCGGGGCACGCGACGTTGCGTTCCCATTCATTAACTCATTAGGTTTTTGGTTGTTCTTCTTCGGTGGAGTCATGCTTAACTTGAGCTGGTTCTTCGGAGCAGCACCAAACGCAGGGTGGACGGCTTACGCGCCACTCTCAACACAACCGGAAGCGACAGGGGTAGACTTCTACGCTCTCGGTCTTCAGATTTCAGGTTTCGGTTCATTGATGGCCGGGATTAACTTCCTCGTCACTATCTTGAACATGCGTGCGCCAGGAATGAAACTCATGCGTATGCCACTCTTCACATGGACGACTTTCGTTGCATCGGCATTGATCGTCTTCGCATTCCCACCACTTACGGTCGGATTGTTCATGTTGATGTTCGAGCGACTCTTCGGAGCTGCTTACTTTGACCCGGCACTTGGCGGGAACGTTGTCATCTGGGAGCACCTTTTCTGGATCTTCGGTCACCCGGAAGTATACATCTTGATCTTACCGGCATTCGGTATTTTCTCGGAAATCATTCCGACATTTGCGCGTAAACGCCTCTTCGGTTACACGACGATGGTCTTCGCGACAATGCTCATCGGTTTCCTTGGATTCATGGTTTGGGTTCACCACATGTTCACAGTCGGTCTTGGTCCAGTTGCCAACTCGATCTTCGCTGTTGCAACGATGGCGATTGCCGTACCAACGGGTGTTAAAATCTTTAACTGGCTCTTCACACTGTGGGGCGGTCAAATTAAATTCAACGTCGCTATGCTTTACTCAGTCGCGTTCATTCCTTCATTCCTCGTAGGTGGGATGACAGGGGTTATGCTCTCAGTCGCACCGGCTGACTATCAGTACCACGACAGCTACTTCGTTGTCGCTCACTTCCACTACGTAATCGTAGGTGGGGTTGTATATGGTCTCTTCGCAGGACTTTACTACTGGTTCCCACTCATGTTCGGAAAAGCCCTTTCTGAAAAGCTTGGATACTGGCAGTTCTGGTTGTTCTTTATCGGGTTCCACTTGACGTTCTTCCCGCAACACTTCCTCGGATTGTTCGGTATGCCACGTCGAGTCTTCACATACCTCGATGGTCAAGGTTGGGATACACTCAACATGCTCTCGACAATCGGTGCATTCTTCATGGGTGTGTCAACGATTGTCTTGCTCGTCGCTGTTGTGAAAGCCTTCTTGTCGAAAGACCGCGTCAAACCAGACCACTGGGGAGATGGACGTACGCTTGAGTGGACACTTCCTGTTCCGACTCCAGAGTACAACTTTGCACAAACGCCACTCGTCAAAGGACTTGATACGTTCTGGCTCGAGAAAATGGCAGGCAACAAACGCGTGTCAGTCGCTGAAGAAGTTTCGGACATCCACATGCCGAACAACTCGCTCATTCCGTTCTTCATGTCACTCGGCCTCTTTATCGCAGGACTCGGTGCCATCTTCCAGATGGATAACACGGTCGTCGGTTGGTCATTGATTGGATTTGGATTAGCGATGACGTTCGTCTCGATGTTCCTACGTTCTTGGATTGACGATCACGGCTACTACATTCCGAAGTCACAAGTCGAAGCAGACTTGAAAGCGATTCGTGAGAAAGGAGAACAATAAATGGCACATGCAGTTGAAAAACACCCAGTGACCGGTATCCCGGCCAATCCAGAGAAAGCAACACTGGAAGGGAAAAATAAATATGTGGCCTTCTGGTTCTTCCTTGGTGGAGAGACAGTCCTCTTCGCCTCGCTCTTTGGAACATACGTTGGTCTCTTGAACTCTGGTGCGCCAGAGGAATTACGTTCGTATAACATTTTCGAAATGGAGCTCGTCTTCATCATGACGATGCTCCTCCTCACAAGTTCACTTACAAGTGTCCTTGCGATGATGAACATGAAGGCAAACAATCCAGGGCGTATGAAGCTTTGGTTGATTGTGACGCTCCTTCTTGGTGCCGGATTCCTTGGTGCTGAGATTTACGAGTTCATTCACTACTACCACATCGGTCACACGTTCACGTCGAGCGCATTCGGTTCAGCCTTCTATACGTTGGTTGGTTTCCACGGCGCGCACGTAACGTTCGGTCTTCTTTGGATTACGACACTTTTGATTCGTAACTGGAACCGTCCGATCGATGTATACAATGCACCAAAGTTCTATGTATCGAGTCTATATTGGCACTTTATCGACGTTGTTTGGGTCTTCATCTTCTCAATCGTCTACCTCTTAGGGATGGTGAACTAATATGGAAAAACGAGTAATGAACGAATCTCACAAGCAGTTAGAGCTTGAAGTAAAAGCAGAGTCGAAACGTGAGTATCAGCTTCAATTAATCAGTTTCGCGATGATGATTTTACTCACATTCGTGGCATTCGGCGCCGTCTATGCGGAATTGATGCCGGTGTGGGCAGCAGGTGGTTTTTTAATCATCTTGGCGGTCATCCAAGTCTTCCTACAGTTATATATCTTCATGCATATGAATAACCGTGGGAACACGTGGATCGTTGGCATGATGTGGCTAGGTATCTTTGTTGCCATCATCACGGTCGCTGCACTCCGCTTACTCATTTGGTAATTGTGACAAAGGATTGAACATCTGTGGAAACACGGATGATTCGGTCCTTTTTCCTTTACTTCAAAAATGAATGAATAGTAATCTTGAAGTGAACGGTTTCAAAGGTTAGGGAGAGAAAGAAAAGGGGTGAACGGATGCTCTGGAATACGTCGGAGCTGCTCAATCAATTTGATTGGCTCACGTTATGGAGTCCGCTGTTCGGATTGCTCATGGTCGGGATTTATGTGTTATACGCCGTCGTGACAGAGAGAATGGCGAAGCGAGGATATGCCTCGACCACGTTATTACAAAAGTTTAGTATGTTGTTTGCGATTGTCTTGTATTACATCGGTTTTGGAAGTCCAATCGATGTCATGGCACATATCATTTTATCGGTGCATATGTTCCAAATGGTGCTCGTCTATATTTTGGCACCGGCACTCGTCGTTTACGGTCTACCGTACTGGGTGTTTGAAAAAGTACTTAGCTTCAAATGGATTGGGCCGATGTTCAAGTTTTTGACGAAGCCACTGATCGCGCTCATTTTATTCAACGCATTGTTCTCGATTTACCATATGCCGGTCGTATTCGACTACGTCTTGACGAACTACGGCGTTCACCGTATTTTCCACGGTGCCCTTGTCGTCTTTAGTTTGACGATGTGGTATCCGGTCATCGTTCCACTCGTCTCAGACGAAGAGGAAGGCATGTCCGATTTGAAACGAATGGTGTACATTATCGCCAACGGGGTCTTACTGACACCTGCCTGTGCGCTCATCATCTTTAGTCAAACGACGCTCTATAATGCATACACGGACCCACAGACGTTTGCGACGGTCCTTGGATACTGTCTCCCGAATGGTGACGTTTCCGGAATTGATTTAGAGGCGTTGATGGGAGCGACGAACAGTGCGCTCGAAGATCAACGTTTCGGTGGGGTCCTCATGAAACTCGGTCAAGAGATCGTGTACGGCTTCTTCTTCGGCTGGACGTTCTTCGGCTGGGTGCGTCGGACGAAGTCACTTGCTCTTGATGAAGGCATGTCATTCACTCCGCAAGAAACAAATGAAAAAAATTAAACAGAACATAAAGGGGAAACATTGATGAACTATCTTGCCTTAATTAGTGTGTCATTCATCGTCATCAGTGCGATTCTTGTCGCCATCGGATGGGTGATTATCGCAAAAGACCGCAGCAACATCGAAAAACATAAAAAGGTGATGACGGCCGCAGCGATTGCAGCGACGACGTTCTTCATCCTTTACGTCTCGCGTACCATTTTTGTCGGTAACACGGCATTTGGGGGACCGGATTCAGTGAAGCCGTTCTATCTTGGTTTTATGATTTTCCATATTCTTCTCGCAACCACAGGTGGTATCCTCGGATTGATTACGCTCTATCTCGGTTATAAAAACAAAATCGAGAAGCACCGGAAAATCGGTCCAAAAGCGTCAGTCGTCTGGTTCTTCACGGCCATTACGGGGGTGACGGTTTACATTCTTCTCTATGTGGCATATGACCCAGGTGAAACGACGAACGTATTCCGCGCGATAATCGGAGGATGATCCATAGAGAGGGAGAGCTGTATGAAACGGAATAGCTATTTGACGGTCGGTTTGACCGTCTTGACGCTTGTCGTCATCGGAGTAGCCGTGTATTTTGTTTTCTTCAATCAAGACGACCTACCCGTCATTCAAGAGCCAACCCCGTTCACATTGACGAACGCATTAAATGAAGAGACCTATAATTCCGACAACGGAAAAGTGAAGATCGTGACGTTCTTCTATACGAACTGTCCAGATATTTGTCCGCTCACGTTACGTGATTTTATGAAGCTCGAAAAAGAATTGAAAAAAGAGAACTTATACGGCTCGGACGTAGAACTCGTCGCGATCACGGTTGACCCGGATGTGGATACCGTGCCCGTTCTGAAAAATTACGGGGAAGCATTCCAAGCAGAGCCGACTGGATGGAAGATGTTGACGGGAGACCAGGTAGACATTGACCGAATCACGCGTCAGCTACAGTTCTATTATTCGAAGGCGAACAGCGGACTCGTGACGCATGCGACGACGATGTACGTCATCGACCGCCATCATGATGTCCGTGCTGTCGCGCAGATGGCGACGGCAGGGGATGAACCGGTCGATATCGAATCTATCATGGAGGACGTTAAAGTGCTCGCGAATGAAAAGGAGTGATCACCATGAACGATACGATGGCTGTGATTGGGAATGACTATTCATACGGAGACGTGACGATTGCGGAACGGGCGATTGAAGATTTGATCGCGTGTAGCGCGATCGAATTCGGCTTGAAAGAAGTGAAAGTCGTCTCTCGCTCGAAAGACCACTATGATTATCAAATCATTGCACCATTAACACTCGTCGAGGCAGAGCGATTGTACCGCTATGTTCGAGACCAATTCGATTTATTGCTCGGTCAAGTCGATGTGACATTGACCGTCATTGCGGCATGATATAAGGGAGGACCCGTAGAGGGCCTCCTTTTTTATATGCTCGACGCTACGTTTCTTATGACTATATCTTCCAGAAGTGAACTTTGCTATACTAAATAGCGGAGTCGAACTAATGTTCGTTTTTTTAGAAATGGAGGAGGACAAAGTATGCAGAACCAAGCCTTAGTCGTTATTGACATTCAAAATGACATCACGAAAAATTACAAAGCAATCATCGACAACATCAATAAAGCGATTGATTGGGCGGTCGAAAAGAAGTTACATATCGTCTATATCCGTCATGAGAATTTATCAGCAGGGACGAGAACGTTCAAAACAGGAACGCGAGGAGCGGAATTAGCACCAGATTTGAAGCTCGCGTCCGACCACGTGTTCACAAAGTACAAGGGCAACGCCTTGACGAGCGAAGCGTTTGTGACGTTCATTGCCAAGCATCACATCGATACGTTTTATATCACTGGGGCTGATGCGACCGCCTGTGTGAAGTCGACTTGCTACAATCTGCGGAAATCTGACTATGCGGTTAGCGTCTTGTCGGATTGCATTACGAGCTACGATTTGAAAAAACTAGAAGATATGATTATGTATTATAAGAGTAAAGGTTGCGTGATCATCGAATCAAAAGACTTGTCGGCGTAAGTTGCCTAACAACGTTTAACTCGCCCATAAGAAAAACCCCTTCGCTTATGCAAGGGGTTTGACTTCTAATGTTTCTGCGAGTGCTTTTAGACGGCGCTCACAGTCGCGGACGATTTCTTCTGGGAAGACTTCATCGTATTCAACACCGTGTGGATAATAATGCTTTCCTAAAATCGGTGTAAGCATTTTGACAACAGCGTGACGATCTTCGATTTGACCTTCGATCGCGTATACAGGTAAGCGAAGATAGAATGTTTCGCCAGTCGATTGTTTCTCATATTTCATGTCATACGTGGCACGCTCGTAATCCCAAGCACCTTCACGGATGAAATGATGATGATCCATGATCGTCTCGAGCAAACCAAAACGGATTTCTTTTCCCTCGATGTGGAACTGCTCAAATTTCATCATAATCCCCCTTTTCGAATAAACCTCATATGTCATCATACCATATTCAAAAACGTTCTTGGAATAACGTGTGTTCAAATTGTGAAAAAAAGATGAACGATTAATCAGCCGAGTGAATTTAAGTATTCCTCGATTTTTTGAGGGAGTTTCACGCCAAGAGGTAGCAGTCCTTCTGATCCGAAAAAGACGTTGAATTCCAAAATGTAAAATCCTTCTTCCGTCACGATAACGTCAAACGCTGCGTGATTGATAGATAACGTGTTGGCAATCGATTGAACTTCTTTGATGACGTCTTCCGGGATGTCTTCGTACGAGAAGTTAGCCCCTTGAGCGACATTGTTTAAAAAAGCCTCGCTGACACGCCAATAGGCACCGACTACCTCTTCTCCAATCACGATGATGCGTAAGTCGCGATCATTCGGGATGAACTCTTGGACATAGAACGTATCATGATTCTCGACGTATTCTAACCAGTCTTGGTCATTTTTGATTAACCATACCCCTTGACCCATTGAGGATTTGGCTTTTTTGGCGACGAACGGGTAGTGGAACTCTTCCAACACGCGTTCAATCGTGTATGGGTTCTTTCCATAAATCAATGTCTTCGGAATCCGGTGCGGATATGTCGCTTTAAAGGCGCGCGTCATCTCGATCTTGTCGTGCCCGAGGTGATAAGTCGCAGGTGATGGGAAGATTGCTTTATTCATCCCGTAGATGATGGAATTGACCATCCAATACTCAGGGAACAGGACGAGGTCGGCAGCGCGAACCTTATCGAGCTGATCGAAATAATATTCGGGTTTCGCATAATCCGTCTTGATCCCGGCCGATCGGATCATATTAAAAGAAACTTTTTTCATACGTAGACGCATAGGTTGCGTCTGTTCACTTCCTTTCTACATGGAACGCCTTGCGGTCAACTTCAATTATAGTGTGGATTGCTTACATAGGGAAACAATTGTGGTAAAATCATGGCAGAAAGGGTGAGGGGTATGATAATCACTGAACAGACGATTGCCCTGCTCGATCAAACAGAAGAATTGACCGATTTGATTGAAGCAAGCGAATCGTTTCAAACATATATTCAAACGAAAGCGGCACGTCTCGCATCACAAGAAGCAAAGGAAATCGAGCGTGAGTTCTTGAAGATGAAAGAGGACTATGAGTATGTCCAGCGATTCGGAAAGCATCATCCGGACCACGACCGCATCAAAAAAGAGATGCACCTCATCAAACGTCGTCTAGATGTTCAGCCGGAAATCGCTGCGTTCAAAAAAGCAGAACGAAGCTTGGATAAGTTGTTAGGGGAAGTGAGTGAACTATTGGCTCATTCAGTCTCTCCTAAAATCAAGGTCCCGACCGGTAATCCATTCTTTGATGAAGGTGGATGTTCTGGTGGAGGTAGCTGCGGAGGAGGCGGAAGTTGTGGATGCGCCGTCTAAGTTGAATGAACGGATTGGCTTCGTCGTATACGTGAATTCCTTAAAACAAGTGAAAGCGTTAAGACGTTATGCGAATCTTTACTTTGTCTCAAAACGAGAAAAGTATGCGTTTCTTTATACTGACCTCGAAGGTCATGAAGCCGTACTCGAACAAGTGAAAGCATTGCCGTTTGTGGAAGCGGTCGTTCGAAGCGAACGCCCATTCATTTCCGAAACGTACGAGACAAAATCGAAATAAACAAAAAGATGAAGGTGGCATCACCTTCATCTTTTCTGCTGGAGGGAAAGACATGCGTGTCATATCTGGAGAACGAAAAGGGACCCGTTTAAAAGCGGTCCCAGGAACGGCGACACGGCCGACGACCGATAAAGTGAAGGAATCGTTATTCAACATTATCGGACCTTATTTTTCAGGCGGGAAAGCACTAGACCTTTACGCGGGCAGCGGTGGGCTCGGAATCGAGGCGTTATCAAGAGGTTGTGACGAAGCTATTTTTGTCGATCGTCAACCGAAAGCCGTCCAAACGATTCAAGAGAACTTGCGAGCGACCCATTATGAAGTAAAAGGGAGAGTATATCGTCAAGACGCCAAGGCGGTACTCGAACAACTCAAGGTTCAACAGGAACAATTCAAGCTCATCTTTATGGATCCTCCTTATCATGCGGAAGAACACGTGGCGTTCTTACAGCTGATCGATGAATCAGATTTGTTGATCGATATCGGCGTAGTCGTCTGTGAACACGGTAGTGACGTGACATTACCGGAGCGGGTGGGACGATTTGAACGAATTAAAGAACAGCGATACTCAGATGTCATCACCATCAGTTTCTATGAGTACGCATCGGAGGAGTGACACGATGAAACGGATTGCGATTTGTCCGGGTAGCTTTGACCCAATCACAAACGGACATCTAGATATTATTGAACGAGCGGCGGCCATTTTTGACGAAGTCATCGTGGCTGTCCTTGAAAATTCAAGCAAAGCCCCATTATTTGATGTGGAGGAAAGACTTGGACTGATTCGAGATGTGACGACACATCTGCCAAACGTGTCGGCTGACGCGTTCGGGGGATTGCTTGTCGAGTATGCCGCAGAGAGGGAAGCGGCGACGATCGTCCGTGGGCTCCGTGCAGTCTCAGATTTCGAATACGAGCTTCAAATCGCATCAATTAACAAAAAGTTGAATGAGAACGTCGAGACGTTGTTCATGATGACGAATAGTCAATATTCGTTCCTCAGCTCGTCGATTGTCAAAGAAGTGGCGAAATATGGTGCATCGGTCAGTGAACTCGTACCGGAACAGGTTGAAATTGCCTTGCGTAAAAAGTATCAAGTGAGTTCGGGACAATGAAATCGTTAAAAATCGGTCTCGGTCTACTCGTTACAGTGCTTCTCTTCCTGTTCGTCCCACTTCCTTACTATATCTCTTCACCCGGAGCGGCGACCTCAATTGAAGAGTTCCTGACCGTCCAAGGTGGCGAAAAAGAGGATGGGGAACTGATGATGGTGACAATCTCCCAACGCCGTGCGACTCCGTTTTGGTTAGTTGAAAGTTGGGTGACCCCGTTCACAGAAGCGAATTTATCCAGTCGCTATTTATACGATGGGGAGAGTGAGGCAGACTATGAACGTCGCCAACAATTATTGATGGACTCTTCTCAACAAGCAGCAATCCAATACGCCTATCAATTAGCAGATCAAGACGTGACGGTTGATTTCGAGGGAATTTATGTATCTGCTCCGATTCCTGGGTCCCTTGCGGCCAATGTGTTGAAGCCGGGTGATGTCATCACGGCCATCGATGGGATGTCCTTTGCCACTCGCGTCGACTTTTTGAATCGCGTTTCGGAATTTGATGCGGGCGATGAAGTGGAGTTGACGATTGAACGAGACGGCGAAGAACGTGTCGTGCAAACGCTCATTCAGCCGATCGATCAAAGTGGGGATCGTGTCGGGATTGGAATCTATGAGCCGCTTCCCGTTCAAGAAATCACGGCTGATCCTGAAGTCGATGTTGCTTTGACGAATGTCGGTGGTCCGTCTGCAGGATTGATGTTCACACTAGAAATCTATGATCAATTGACGCCAGGTGACTTGGCAAATGGAAAACGGATTGCCGGAACCGGAACGGTCGATGAGGAAGGGAATGTCGGACCTATCGGAGGTGCATGGCAGAAAATTGTCGCCGCCGACGAGGAAAGAGCGGAAGTCTTCTTTGTGCCGGCCGGTTCAAATTATGAAGAGGCGCTGGAATCACGAGACCGCCTAAACAGTAACATTGAAGTCGTCCCTGTAAAGACGGTCGAGGATGCGATTCGTTATTTAGAAGAGATGAACTGAGGGCGTTGCCGGTGCTCGATCAATGTATCATCTTGAAGCGGGAGACGATATGCTTCGGTGACACGAGCTTCAAAATCGAGCCGGGCATCGAACTTACTGACGAGTGGCACGTCTTCCTTCACATCTCGTAACGCATGTCGTCCGAGATCGTTGAAGGCGAGCGGTCTCACGTAAGGGACTTCATCAAAGCGTGTCGGTGCCTCGACTTTTAACCAGTGAAGCAGTACGGCGACGAACGCCCGCTGAATGGCGGTACGCGTGTAGCGACGTGTCGACACGACAGCAAGTGCACGTTCGAATGAAGGCTCGACTCCCGCCTGCTTAAGACGAGGTGCGAGAGAAGCATCAATTCCAACGAGCTCCGTCAACGTGTGGAGTGGCAAGGTTCTCAGTTTGAATTGTAAGACGGGCCAATAGTGTTCCCAATGTGTCATCGGTTGTGTCCGAAACATCGCTTCAGTTGATGCCGGAACGGCACGAACTTCACCGGTGTCTAGGTAATGAGCCCGAATACCCGTTGCCGACATGACGTCCATTAATGAAGGATCATGATAATCAGCCCCGAGCCGTTTGACTGTATGTAACTGAATCGTCTTTGCTGCTTTGGCGTAATGATAGCCCAAAATGTTGTTTGGTCGCGTCAAATCAAATGAGGGATAAACGGTCCGGAAAGCTCGACTCGAAGCTTGAGCGGACGAGTGTCCTTCATGTAATGCTTCTTGAAGCGCTTCTTTGTAACGTGACGTCTCTTCGACATGTGAACGGGCTGCATGGAGGATTGCATCTATATCCCCGCTCTCACTCCCGAATGATAGCGTCTGGCAACGGAGCTGTTCAGCAATCGAGACGGAGGCTTTAGCG